>NZ_CP013979.1:1249464-1561830 GCF_001660485.1 Agromyces aureus | reverse complement strand
CCGGAATGCCGTTCGGCGTGATCTTGGCGCGCAGGAGCGAACCGTCTTCACGGTCGGCGGCGAGCTGCTGCACCACGAGGAGCATGCCGAGCGCCACGAACATGCCGAGCGCACTCGGCAGGATGAACGTGTCGAGCGTGTAGCCGCCGCCGAGCGGCACGTCGCGCACGAGGAAGATCGCGACGAGCGTCACCACGGGCCAGAGCAGTTGGCCGATCAGCTCGACGCCGCTGAAGGCCTGTCGGAGTTCGATCCGCCCACGCACGAGTCCGGCTCGCGCTGCCGTCCGGGTGAGGGTCATCGGCCGGCTCCGGCCGCGGTGAGCGCCTCGCGTCGCGGTCGCGCCGCCTCGGCGGCCTGCACGAGCGCGAGGTAGGTGTCTTCGAGCGAGGCGCGCCGAACCTCGAGCTCGGTGATGCCGTGCTCGTGCTGCTCCAGCAGCCGCCGCACGAACGCCGTCGCGTCCGACCCGTGTCGGGTCAAGGGTCGCCCCTCGAACTTCCAGCGAACCTCGTCGTCGCCCACGATCTGTCGCGCCAGCTCGTCGGCGGTGCCGTCGGCGACGATGCGTCTCTCCGTGAGGATCGCGATGCGGTCGGCGAGCTCGTCGGCCTCGACGAGGTCGTGCGTCGTCAGCAGGACCGTCGCGTCGAACTCGCGGGTGATGCGGCGCACGAGCTCGTGGAAATCGCGACGCGCCTGGGGGTCGAGCCCCGCCGTGGGCTCGTCGAAGAAGACCAGCTCGGGGCATCCGACGAGACCGATCGCGACGTCGAGCCGGCGGCGCTGGCCGCCCGAGAGCGACTTCACCATGCGGTCGGACTGCTCGGCGAGCCCGACCGCGTCGAGGAGCGCGTCCGCGCTCCAGGGGCGCGGGACGGATTCGGTCGCGTAGGGCGCGGCGAGCGAGCCCTGGTACTCGAGCAGTTCGCGCACGCGCCACTTGGCGTGGTCGCGCCACGACTGCAGCACGATGCCCACCCGCGCGCGCCATCGCTCGTCGGCATGCTCAGGATCGACGCCGAGCACCTCGACGCGCCCTGCGGATCGCCGGCGCAGGCCCTCGAGGACCTCGATCGTGCTGGTCTTGCCGGCGCCGTTCGGGCCGAGCAGGGCCAGCACCTCGCCCCTGGCCACCTCGAACGACACGTCGCGGAGCACGTCGTGCGTGCCGTAGCGCATCTGCAGCCCGTCGACGGCGATCACCGGCCGATCGTCGTCGCGGCGCTCGCGACGGTCGCGGTTGCTCACCGGAGCGCCTCGAGGCGGGCGATGAGCGCAGCACGGTCGACGCCGGCGTAGGCGAGCGCCCGTGGCACCGTGCCGAGGTCGGCACGGAGCACGCCCACGAGCGCATCGGCGACGGCGAGTCCCTCGCGTTCGGCACGGGGGCGAGCACGCCGCACCCGGAAGTTGCCTCGGCTCAGGGCCTCGCGGATCGACGTCCCCCACCCGGGGCGTGCGTCACGGGCGGCGACGAGGCGTTCGTCGGCGACCGGCTCGATGCCCGCGGCGGCCAGCGAGCGCTCGCGTTCGACGCGCAGCGCGGCCTCGATGCCGTCGTGGTCGAGCCCCGCTTCGGCCAGCGTCGCGGCGGCGACATCGCCGCTCGCCGAGATGGCGAGGAGCAGGTGCTCGGCCTCGACCTTCGCCGCGCCGCGCCGCGCGGCCTCGTCGATCGCCCCGAGGACGACCGACTTCAGGGTCGCGCCGAGATCGTCGTGCAGCAGCTCAGGCATTGCGCCTCCTCAGGTCGAGCCCCGCGTTCTCGAGCCGCCGGTGGTGCTTCTTGTGCACGGCCTGACGCGTGACGCCGAGCGCCTCAGCGACCTGCGTCCAGCTCCAGCCGGCGCGCATTGCGCGTTCGACGGCGGCGTCCTCGAGCCGGTCGGCGAGGTCGCGCAGCGCGACGACGGCGGCGAGGTCGGTGGCCTCGGCTCCGGTCGGATCCGGGCTCGGCGTCGTCGACGGTGGTGGTGGCGGCGGTGGTGGCGGGGCCATGCAAGCAACCTATGTTGCTTAACCTCGGTTGTCAACCAGAGTTGCTTGTCGCAGTCCGGATGCCGCGGCATCCGTTCGCGCGCTACTCCCCCGACTCGCCCCAGAACGCGACGAGCGCGTCGGTGATCTGCTCGCGAACCTCGTCGTCGGGGATCGTCGCCACGCCGTCGCCCGGCTGCACGCCGTAGTTGCCGAAACTCGCGTGGTTCGCCCCGTCGATCTCGACGAACGTCGCGTCATCGGGCAGCAGGTGCGCGGCCGCGTCGATCTTGTCGGGCGTGCTGAGACCGTCTTCGCTGCCCGAGATGCTGAGCACGGCGAGGTCGCTGCCGCTGACGTCGTTCGAGCAGTAGGAGCCGAAGAACACGAGACCCGCGACGTCGGCATCCGGCTCCGCCGCCATCATGCACGCGCGCACCCCGCCGAGCGAGTGGCCGCCCACGTACCACTCGTCGACGTCGGGCGCGTGCGCCGTGAAGGTCGAGAGCGGTCGCTGGTCGAAGAACGCCAGGTTGAGCGTCGGCTTCGTGATGACCACGGTGGTGCCGGTCTCGGCGGCCGCATCGACGAGCTTCGCCATGTAGGCGTACGGGTCGACCTTGGCACCCGGGATGAACACGAGTCCGCGATCGGAGGTCTCGTCGACGGGCGTGATCACGACCGAGTCGTCGAACGATTCGATGCTCACCCGGTCATCCGTCCAGGCGTCGAGCGCCGCCGGACGTTCGCCCTGCATGACGGTGTTCGCCCAGACGAGGAACCCGACGACGAGCAGCACGAGCACGGTCAGCACCGCCAGCAGCACGCGGATGACGCGGCGGCCCGTCGATCGATCGGCGGCGGGCTCGTGCGAGGCGGCGTTCGTCATGCTCCGAGTCTCGCAGGCCGCACGCCGGGCGGCGTCAGCCTTTCGGTCGGTTCCGGTGCTGGCATGGTCGCGTCGTGCCGGCCGGTCGCCCCGAGTCAGCGGCGTTCGACGCGGTTGCCCTCACCGCTCACGCGCACCGGCTGCGGGTCGTTGCCCGCCTCGACGTCGTTGTCGTTGCCGGCGATCTCGACCGACCCGACGGTGTCGGCCTCGACGCTGTTGTCATTGCCGGCGATCGAGATCGACGCGATCGTGCGCGCCTCGACGTCGTTGTCGTCGCCCTTGATCGTGACCGCCCCGAACTCCGAGCTCGACTCCACGTCGTTGTCGCGGCCCTCGATCGAGAGCGACGTCGTCGCCCCCATGCGCACGTCGAGGTCGTCGCCGCGCACGACCACCTCGGCGCAGTCGCCGGCCACGTCGTAGCGCACGTCGCGCCCGTCGAGCGTGACGCTCGCGGAATCCGTGCACGAGACCTGCTCGCGGCCCCCCATCGGCGCCCCGGTGCCGCTGGAATCCCGAGCATCGCGAGAGCCGCCCGCGCCCGGGAACGCGCACCCGGCGAGCAGGAGCACTCCGGCAAGCGCAGCCGCCGTCTTCAGGTACGTCTTCATGTCATCCCCCTTCGACCCAGCCTAGACAGCGATCGCCTGCGCCACCGCGCGCAAGGCGGAGCCCCGGCCCGCGGAGTCGCGCGGGTAGGCTCGTGCCGTGCCGCACTCCGCCCCCGCCGAGCCGCCCCGCGTGCGGGTGCTCGGTCCGATCTCGATCGAGGGACCCGACGGCGCTCGAGTCGAACCGCCCGGCGCGCTCGCGAAGGCGCTCATCGCCGTGCTCGCGGTGCTGCCGCGCGAGGCCGGCGGCGGGGTCGGGGTCGATGCGATCGTCGACGAGCTCTGGGGCGACGCGCAGCCCCGCAATGCCAGGGCCGCGCTGCAGACGCTCGTCAGCCGGCTCCGGGCCGTCGCCGCCGACGGCGTGCTGCGCTCGGTTCCCGGCGGGTACGCGCTCGGCGTCGATGCAGGGCAACTCGACCTCGCGCTCGCGCTCGAGGTGTCGACGGATGCCGCGGCAGAACCGCTCGCGCTCGACCACGCCCTGGCGCTCTGGCGCGGCGAGCCCGGCACCGACCTGGGCGACGCCCCGATCGCGGAGGCGCTCGCCGAGCGGGCGGCGGCCGCGAGATCCGCGTTGCTCGAGCACCGTGCGCGCGTGCGCGCCGAGTCGGGCGACCACGCGGGCGCTGCGGCCGACCTCGAGGTGCTGCTCGGCATGCACCCGCTCAACGAGCAGCTCGTGGAGTCGAGGCTCCGCGAGCTCGCGGCATCCGGTCGTCGTGCCGATGCCCTGGCGACGTTCGCGACGTTCAAGGATCGCCTGGCCGACGAGCTGGGCGTCTCGCCGTCGGCGCGGCTCGTCGCGGCGAACGCCGAACTGCTGCGCGACGAGTCCGCGCCGACGCCCGCCGCCGCGCCGCGCCGACGGGTGGGCGTGCGCGCCGCGCCGAACGAGCTCATCGGCCGTGACGACGACCTCGTCGCGGTCGAGGCCGCGCTCCGCGGACACCGGCTCGTGACGATCCTCGGGCCCGGCGGACTCGGCAAGACGCGCCTCGCGCAGGAGATCGCGCAGCGCTCAGAGGCGCCGACGGTCGTCGTGGTCGAGCTCGCGAGCGTGCGCACCGACGACGACGTCGCGCTCGCGCTCGGCTCGGCGCTCGGCATCCGAGAGGCGAGCGCCGGCCAGCGCATCGGCGAGGCGCCCGTCGTGCGCCGCGACATCCGCACGCGGATCGCGGAGTCGCTCGCCGAGCGACCCACCCTGCTCGTGCTCGACAACTGCGAGCAGATCGTCGACGGCGTCGCGACGTGGACCTCCGAGCTGCTCGCGGCCGTGCCGACGCTGCAGGTGCTCGCGACGAGCCGCAGTCCGCTCGCGATCGGCGCCGAGCAGGTGTACCCGCTCGCGACCCTCGCGACCCTGCTCGAAACCGGCGACCTCGAGACCGAGCCGGGCCCGGCGGCCCGCCTGTTCCTCGAACGGGCGAGGGCGGCCCGCCCCGCGGCATCCCTCCCCCTCGACGTCGTGCAGCGCCTCTGCGACCGGCTCGACGGCCTGCCGCTCGCGATCGAGCTCGCGGCGGCCCGGGTGCGATCGATGAGCGTCGAGCAGATCGAGGCGAGGCTCGCCGACCGGTTCACGCTGCTCGCGAGCGGTGATCGGTCGGCACCCGAGCGCCAGCGCACACTGGCCGCGGTCATCGAGTGGAGCTGGGCCCTGCTGACGCCGGCCGAGCAGGCCGCCCTGCCACGACTCGCGTGGTTCGTCGACGGCTTCGCGGCCGAGGCCGCCGAGGCGGTGCTCGGCACCTCCGACGCCGTCTGGGTGCTCGACGGGCTCATCGCGCAGTCGCTGCTCGCGGTCGCCGACGACGCGCTCGGACAGCCGCGGTTCCGCATGCTCGAGACCGTCCGCGAGTTCGGCCAGGTGCGGCTCGACGAGGGCGAACGCGACGAGGTCGCGACGGCCATGGCCGACTGGGCCTCGGCGTTCGCGCGCCATTGCCTCCGCAACCTGCGCGGCGCCGCGCAGTTGCGCACCTTCGCGGCGATCGCGGTCGAGCAGGACAACCTCGTCGCCGTGCTGCGCGCGGCGATCGAGCGCCGCGACGCCCCGACGATCACCTCGGTGTTCGCCGCGCTCGGCTACTTCTGGACCGTGCGGAGCGCGCACTCCGAGATCCTCGCCCTGAGCGACGCCGTGCTCGAGGCGACGAGGGGCAGCCGACCGGATGCCGCGCACGCCGAGGCGGCGACGCTCGGCCTCATCCTCATCGCCGGCACGAACTTCGCCGCGGACACACCGATCGGCCTGCGCGCCCTCGCCCGCCTGCGCGCGGTCGCGAAGCTCGGGCATCCGGCGGCACCGTGGATCGCCGCCATCAGCGGGTTCCTGCTCGCGATGCCCGACCTGGCGCGGGCGAGCGCCCTCATCGCCGAGATGAGCGACGCCGACGACCCCGAGACCGCCCTGCTCGCCAACATCCTGCAGTCGCAGTTCACCGAGAACGAGGGCGAACCCGCGCAAGCCGCCGAGCACGCCCTGCGCACGCACGAGCTCGCCGGGGAGGTCGGCGACGCCTGGGCCTCCGCCATGTCGGCGCTCATGCTCGCCGAGCTCGCCGGGCAGCGCGGCGCCTCCGACGAGGCGCTGGAGTGGGCCACCGAGGCTCGCGCGGGCATGGTGCGGCTCGAGGCGACGCAGGACCTGCTGCAGATCGACTGGATGATCACGAGCCACCTGATCTCCGCCGGCCGCCTCGACGAGGCCGAGACCCGGCTCGTCGTGCAGGCCGCTGACGACCGCATCACGAGCGACGGCATTCCGCAGGCCATGACCGCCGAACTCGGACTCGTCGAGATCGCACGACTCCGCGGCGACACCGAGCTCGCGCTCGAACGCGTGCCGCGCGTGCTCGCACAGTTCACGGTCGCGCGCCAGCGCTCCTCGCCGTGGTACCAGATCATGCACGCCACGCTCGTCTCGGGCGGCGTGCAGTCGGGCTGGCCAGAGGGCCGCATCGCCGCCTGGGCCGAGCTGATGCGCAGGCGCACGGTCGCCGCGCTCCGCGTGCGCGGGGACTACTTCACCGACCGCCCGGTGCTCGGCACCGTCGCCGCCGCGTGGAGTGCGTGGGCCGTGCGACACCCCGCACTTCGCGAGCGCGCCGTCGAGACGTTCGCGCTCGCCGAGGTGCTGCACTCCCGCCAGGACCTCCCGGCACTGCGGCTCGAGAACATCGCCGTGGTGATCGCCGACCACGCGGGCGTCGAGCGCCTCGCCGCCGCGCGTGCCGCGGCATCCGTGCTCTCGAATGCCGAACGCACGGAACGGGCTCGCGCGCTGATCGCGGAGCCCGTTCCGTTGCCGCCGGTCGAGTAGGACGAAGCGCGCCCGACCGGTTCGGTGTCACGCCTTGCGCATGTACGCCCGCACGGTGAGCGGTGCGAACACCGCGACGATGACGGCCGCGCCGAGGAGCGAGAGCCAGGCGTCGCCGCCGAAGGTGCCGGCGTCGAAGAGCTCGCGCACCGCGGTGACGAGGTGCGACACCGGGTTGATGTTCACGAACCACTGCAGCCAGTCGGGCATGGTGTCGGCCGGCACGAACGCGTTCGAGAGGAACGTGAGCGGGAACAGCACGAGCATCGAGATGCCCTGCACGCTCGAGGCGGTGCGCGCGATCACGCCGAAGAAGGCGAAGATCCAGCTGATGGCCCACGAGCAGGCGATGACGAGCACCGCACCGCCGATGACGCCGGCCGGGCCGCCGTCGGGGCGGAGGCCCATGATGAAGCCCATCGTGATGGTGAGCGTCGTCGCGATGAGGTAGCGCACGGTGTCGGCGAGCAGCGCGCCCGAGAGCGGGGCGATGCGGGCGATGGGCAGTGACCTGAACCGGTCGAACACGCCCTTGTCCATGTCCTCGCGCAGCTGCGTGCCGGTCACGATCGACGTCGTGATGACCGTCTGCACCAGGATGCCCGGGATGATGATCGGCAGGTAGCTCTGCACGTCGCCGGCGATCGCGCCGCCGAAGATGTACGTGAACATGAGCGTGAAGATGATCGGCTGGAGCGTCACGTCGAACAGCTGCTCGGGCGTGCGCTTGATCTTCAGCAGGCCGCGGTACGCCATCGTGAACGTGTGCGAGATGGTCTCGGGGATCGAGACCCGGTTCTTCAGGGTGCGGTCGGCACCCGGGGTGATCGGCGACGCGGTGGTCGCCTTCGAGGACTGGGTCGTCTGCGAGGACGGCGTGGTCGTGGTCATGCGCGGCTCCCTTCGAGCTCGGCGGAGGCATCGGACTCGGCGTCGACGGTGTCGACGCCATGCCCGGTGAGCGTGAGGAACACCTCGTCGAGCGTCGGCTTCTGCACGCTCATCTCGGCGAGGTGGATGCCTTCGTCGCGGAGCGTCACGAGCAGCTCGATGACGAGGTCGGGGTTGTTCATGGGTGCCGTGACGCGTCCGGCCTCGGGCGAGACGGTCGCCGCGACGCCGAGCACGCGCTGGATCGCGACGCGCACGTCGTCGGCGTCGGCGGGGCTCGCGAGGCGCAGCTCGAGGGTCGATTCCCCGACCGACGCCTTGAGCTCGTTCGCGGTGCCCTCTGCGACGACGCGGCCGCGGTCGATGACCGCGATGCGGTCGGCGAGCTGGTCGGCCTCGTCGAGGTACTGCGTCGTGAGCAGCACGGTCGAGCCCGACGACACGAGTCGGCGGATCGTCTCCCACATCTGGATGCGGGTGCGCGGGTCGAGGCCCGTGGTCGGCTCGTCGAGGAAGATGAGCGGGGGCTGGGCGATGAGGCTCGCGGCGAGGTCGAGGCGCCGACGCATGCCGCCCGAGAAGTTCTTCAACGGGCGCTTGGCAGCGTCGGTCAGCCCGAACTCCTCGAGGAGCTCGTCGGACTTGCGACGCGAAGCCGAACCGCTCAGGCCGTGCAACCGCGAGAACAGGTAGAGGTTCTCGCTCGCCGAGAGGGTCTCGTCGACCGAGGCGTACTGCCCGGTGACGCCGATGAGCTGGCGCACGACCTGCGACTCGCGCTGCACGTCGTGGCCGAAGATGCGGGCGCTGCCGCCGTCGGGTCGCAGCAGGGTCGCGAGCATGGAGATGGTGGTGGTCTTGCCGGCGCCGTTCGGGCCGAGCACGCCGTAGACGGTGCCGGTCGCGACGCGGAGGTCCACGCCGTCGACGGCGCGGTTGGATCCGAAGGTCTTCACGAGGCCCTCGGCCTCGACGGCCCAGCCGCGGGCGGCGGTGGTGTCGTGTGAAGTGAATGTGGTCATGTCGTCCATGTTCGGCGCGACCGCTCACAGGCGGCTTGCACGGCGCTGACATGGCCGGCGTCCCGGTGTGAGCGCGGATGCCGCGTGAAGGCGGTGTTGCGTCGCGACCCCGATCCGCGCGAACACCCTGCGCGCAGACGCGCGAGCACGCAGGATCCTGCACGCTCCCGGCGAATGCGTGCACGGTCTGCGGCGTACCCTTGATCCTGTGACAGCGTTCGTCTCGGCCCTCGATCTCTTCTCGATCGGCATCGGCCCCTCGAGTTCGCACACCGTCGGTCCCATGCGGGCCGCCAGAGCCTTCGCCGACCGGCTCGTCGACGAGGGCGTCCTCGATCACGTCGCCCGCGTCACGTGCACGCTCTTCGGCTCGCTCGGCGCCACCGGACTCGGCCACGGCACGCCCGATGCCGTCGTCGCCGGCCTCCGCGGCCTGCGGCCCGACGACTGCGACCCCGACGACGTGCGCAACGCGTGGACCACGCTCGGCGAGGGTGCCGAGGTGCTGCTCGCGGGGCGGCATCCGATCGTCATGTCGACTGAAGACGTGGCGTTCGCGCCGCGCACGCGCCTGCCGGGGCACCCGAACGCGATGACCCTGCAGGCCTGGCGCGGCGACGACCCGTTGCCGCTCGTCGAGGAGACGTACTACTCGGTCGGCGGCGGGTTCATCCGGCGCGACGGCGACGCCCCTCAGGAGTCCGAGGTCGTGCGCTACCCGCTCGCATACTCGAACGCCGCCGAGCTGCTCGAGCTCTGCGAGCGGCACGGGGTGTCGATGTGCGACATCGTGCGCGCGAACGAGGTCGCCCTGCACGGTGACGAGGGCATCGATGCCGGACTCGACGCGATCTGGGCGGCCATGGCCGTGTGCGTCGACCACGGGCTCGACACCGCGGGCACGCTGCCAGGCGGCCTCGGCGTCAAGCGCCGCGCACCCGACGTGCGCCGTCGTCTCGAGGAGTACGAGCGCGACGAGGCCGCGCATCCGGGCGCCCGCGACACGTCGACCGAGTGGCTGCACGCGTTCGCGCTCGCCGTGAACGAGGAGAACGCCTCGGGCGGGCGCGTCGTCACGGCGCCCACGAACGGCGCCGCGGGCATCATCCCCGCGGTCGGCCACTACTACCTGCGCTTCGTCCCCGGTGCGGATGCCGCCGGCATCCGCCGATTCCTGCTCACGGCCGCGGCGATCGCCTCGCTCGTCAAGCGCAACGCCTCGATCTCGGGCGCCGAGGGCGGCTGCCAGGCCGAGGTCGGATCCGCGTGCGCGATGGCCGCCGGCGCGCTCTGCGCGGTGCTCGGCGGCACGCCCCGCCAGGTCGAGAACGCGGCAGAGATCGCCATGGAGCACCACCTCGGCCTCACGTGCGACCCCGTCGGCGGCCTCGTGCAGGTGCCGTGCATCGAGCGCAACGCGATCGCGTCGTCGACCGCGGTCTCGGCCGCGCGCCTCGCGCTGCACGGCGACGGCACGCACCTCGTCTCGCTCGACACGGTCATCGAGACCATGCGCCAGACGGGCCTCGACATGAAGTCGAAGTACAAGGAGACGAGCCTCGGCGGGCTCGCCGTCAACGTCGTCGAGTGCTGAGCGGGCGGCCACGGCCGTCCCGAGCCGAGACCGGCCCGCCCAGGTTCCGGTGTCGCCGCCTCAGCAGGCGCAGGTGATGCCGGTGTCGATCGTCGTGACGGATGCCGCGGCTCCGGTCATGGCATCCGCCCCCGTGAGCCCGGCCGGCGCGACGTTCGTGAGCCCGTCCGGCAGGCGCTGCGCGAGTCCGTCGGCGGTGTCGAACGCGAAGCCCTCGCGCACCCAGTACTCGAAGCCGCCGATCATCTCCTTCACGGGGTAGCCGAGCGTCGCGAACTCGAGCGCCGAACGGGTCGCGCCGTTGCATCCGGGCCCCCAGCAGTACACGACCACGGGCGTGCCGACCGGGACGACGGATGCCGCGCGCTCGCCGATGTCGCGGCGGGGCAGGTGCACGGCGCCCGGCACGTGACCCTGCGCCCAGGCGGCGTCGTTGCGCGTGTCGATGAGCACGAACGGTTCGCCGTCGTCGAGTGCGGCGTGCACGTCGGAGACGTCGGCCTCGAAGCCGAGGCGTCCGCGGAAGTGCACGATCGCGTCGATCGGGGATGCGACGTGCTCGAACAGGGTTGCGGTGGCCGTATGTTGCGTCATGCCTCGATGCTGCCACCGGGGAGCGCCCCAACGGTCATGAAATCCGGACGCCGACCCGCGACATCCGGCCACCCCGTCATTGCTCAGGCGGGCGTCAGGAACGCGGTCGCCGCCGCCGCGAGTGCGGCCAGGTCGTCGACGTGCGAGAGCTCGCGCGCGGAGTGCATCGACAGCAGCGGCGTGCCGACGTCGACCGTGCGGATGCCGAGTCGCGTCGCGCTCAGCGGACCGATGGTCGACCCGCACGGGATCGCGTTGTTCGACACGAACGGCTGGAACCGCACGCCCGCCTGCTCGCACGCGCGCGCCCACAGCGCCGAGCCGTGCGCGTCGGTGGCGTACTTCTGGTTGGCGTTGAGCTTCAGCAGCGGGCCGTCGCCGAGGTGCGGGCGGTTCACGGGATCGTGCCGCTCGGGGTAGTTCGGGTGCACGGCGTGGCCGGCGTCCGACGAGAGCAGCCACGAGGCGGCGAACGCGCGACGGCGGTCGTGCTCGTCGGCACCGAGGCCCCCCGCGATGCGCGCGAGCACGTCGACGAGGAACGGGCCGCTCGCGCCCGAGCGGGACTCCGACCCGAGCTCCTCGTGGTCGAAGGCGGCGAGCACGCTGACATGGTCGGATGCCGCGTCGTCGCCGGCCGCGAGCAGCGCGACGAGTCCGGCGTGCACCGAGGTCAGGTTGTCCTGCCGCCCGGCGGCGAAGAACACGTCGTCGAGGCCGAACCGTGCGGGAGCTGCGGTGTCGGCGACGAGCACGTCGTGACCGGCGATGTCCTGCACGTGCAGGCCCGCGATGCCCGCGAGATGACCGAGGACGTCGCCGAGCAGGCCTGTGCCCCAGATCGGCTGCACGTGACGCTGGCGGTCGAGCGTCAGGCCCTTGTTCGCCTCGCGGTCGAGGTGGATCGCGAGCTGCGGAATGCGCAGCAGCGGGCCGGAGCGCACGAGGTGCTCGGAACCGTCCGCGGTGACGAGGCGTCCGGCGAGCTCGAGCTCGCGGTCGAGCCAGGAGTTCAGCAGCGGCCCGCCGTAGACCTCGACGCCTGCCTGCAGCACGCCCTCGGAACTCGTCGAGGCGCCCGGCTTCAGCTTGAACGACGGCGAGTCGGTGTGCGCGCCGATGATGCGGTACGGGCTCGTCGCCGTCGCGGCTTCGGGCTGCACCCAGGCGATGACGGCGCCGTCGCGCACGACCACGCGTCGACCGGGGCCGGTCGGCCACTCGTCGCGCTCGTCGAGCCGCTCGAACCCCGCGACGACGAGGCGATCGGCGACCGCTGCGGCCGCGTGGTACGACGACGGCGATTCGCGGATGAAGGCGGAGAGGTCTTCGATGTGGGCGTCGCGCTCGAGCTGGGGCATGCCTCAATCCAACACCGTGTCCGCGGCCGACGCGAACCGGTGCCGACGCACGTCAGGCGAAGCGCACGCTCTGCTGGAGGCGCGTGCGTACCTCCATGACCTCGGCGCCACCGATGAACGGCGACCCCGGGATGCCCTCGCGGATCGCGCTCGCGACGCGCGACGCCCGCACGAGCACGACGACCGCACCGCGGTTCGTGCCGCCGACCTGCAGCGGCTCCTCGGCGAACTCGTCGGGCACGACGACGATGAGTCCGGTCGGCTTGACCTTCGCCGCGCGGCCGATGGCCTTGGCCCTGGCGGCCAGCGCGCGGATCGGCCGCTCCCCGGCGAGCGCCTCGCCGACGAGCTCGCCGCGACGGAAGGTCACCGGCCCTCCCCAGTCCTCGGACTGGATGGCGAACAGGCCGGTGGGGCCGAGCACGAGATGGTCGAGCTTGGGCGGAAGACCGTGGCCCGCGGCATCCGTCGCCAGATCGTGCCAGACCGTGAATGCGATGCCGAGCGTCGAGAGCGAGCGGGCCGTCGCCTCCTCGGCGAGCGCGTCGGCGAGCAGGTGCCGGATCTCGCGGGGCGCGCGGCGCACGAGCGTCGGATCGTAGGGGTCGGGGATCTCGTCGCCGAGCCCGACCCATTCGCGGATGCCGTCGAGGTAGCGCTGACGGGTGAGCCCGCCGGGATGGCCGTACGAGCGCGCGAGCGGGCGCGAGTCGCGCGGCGGGCGCGGTGGGGCCGGAGCCCAGGTCGCGCGGGTCGGCTCGGCCATGGACTCGGCGCTCCGACCGCCCCGGTCGAACGCAGCCCGTGCGGCGGGCGTGCCGACGAGCGTCCACGCGCGCTGCACGGCGTCGAACTGCGTCGTCGATCCCCCGGTGTCGGGATGCGCGTGCCGGAGCGCGCGGCGGTAGGCGCGACGGAGTTCGTCGTCGTTCGCGTCGGCGCGGACCCCGAGCACCTCGTACGGTGAGGCGGAGAGCGGACTGTCGGGCATTGGCTCGCTTTCGTTGTGCGCAGACGACATTACCGCCGTCTCGCTGCACGTCAGCGGAACGACGGATGCCGCGTCGACGACGCCGGACTCGCGCACTCCCGTGCGGCGCACGGGAGCGGCTCTCCGCCTGGAGAGCCGCGCCCGTGCCGCCGGTCAGCCGACGGCGAGCGTCGAGTTCGAGCCCAGCGCGATCGTGGCGTACCCGCTCAACTGACCGGTGACGAGTACGGCGATGTTCTTGCCCTTCTGGGCGGAGGTGAGCGTGAAGGTCGGCGCCGTGGCGCCGCTGATCTCCGTGCCCGACGCGTACCACGTGTAGGTGAACGTCATGCCCGTGGTCCAGGTGCCGGGGTTCACCGTCAACGTCGACCCGACCTTCGCGGTGCCGGAGAGAACCGGCTGCGTCGTCGTGGTGACCTTCGGGGTGGCCGCCGAGGTCTTCGTCACGGTCGGGTGTCCTGAGAGCGTGCCCGTCAGCGCGACGGTGATCGGCTTGCCGGCCTGCGCAGCAGTCAACGTGAACGTCGACTTGGTGGCCCCGCTGATCGCCGCGCCCGACGCGTACCACTGATAGGAGAACGCCGTCCCCGTGGTCCACGTGCCGGTCTGCACCGACACGGTCGAACCCACGAAGAACCGACCGGAGGGCTCAGGGGTCGTCGCGATCGCGACCTTCAGCGTCGTGGCGGACGACTTCGACACGGTCGGATACCCGGCCAGCGTGCCCGTCACGGTCACGGTGATCTGCTTGCCGACCTGCGCATTCGTCAGGGTGAACGTCGACGCCGTCGCTCCGCTGATCGCCGTCCCGGCCGCGTTCCACTGGTAGGCGAGCGCCGTGCCCGTCGTCCACGTTCCCGGCGTCGCCGTCAACGTCGAGCCGACCGTCGCGGTGCCGGACACGATCGGCGTCGCCGCCGCCGCGACCTTCGCAGTCGCGACCGATGCCTTGGACACCGTCGTGTAGCCCGACAGCGTGCCCGTCACCGTCACGGTGATCTGCTTGCCGACCTGCGCGCTCGTCAACGCGAACGTCGACGCCGTCGCGCCGCTGATCGCCGCACCCGATGCCGACCACTGGTAGGAGAACGCCGTTCCGGTGGTCCAAGTGCCCGTCTTCGCGGTCAACGTCGAGCCGACCGTGGTCGTGCCCGAGATCGTCGGCACGGCCGTGGTCGAGACCTTGGTCGTCGCTGCCGTCGTCTTCGTGATCGTCGGGTAGCCCGACAGCGTGCCCTTGACCGCGACCGTGATGGTCTTGCCCGCCTGGGCGCTGGTCAGGGCGAACGTCGAGGCGGTCGCGCCGCTGATCGCCGTGCCCGACGCGGACCACTGGTACGAGAACGCCGTTCCCATCGTCCAGGTGCCGGGCGTCGCCGTCAAGGTCGAGCCGACGGCCGCCGTGCCCGTGATCGCGGGCGTGCCGGCCGTCGCGACCTTCGCCGTCTCCGACGACGGCCGCACCGCGCGCGTGTTGCCGCCGACCTTGCCGGTGACCGTGACGCTCATGGTCTTGCCGGCCTGCGCACTCGTCGGCTTGAAGGTCGACGCCGTCGCGCCGCTGATCGCCGTGCCCGATGCCGACCACTGGTACGTGAGCGCAGTACCCGCGGTCCACGTACCGGGCGTGGCCGTCAGGGTGGAGCCGACCGCGACCGTTCCCGAGATCGTCGGCGTCGCGGCCGTGAACCCGTCGGCCTGCGACGGGCCGATGCCCGTGCTGCGTGCCGACGCCGGCTCGTACCCGGGCAGGGCGCCCGTCACGAGCACGTAGAGGAGCCGGCCCTGCTGCGCCGCCGTCAGGGTGAAGGTCTTGCCCGTCGCGCCGGCGATGTCGCCGTTGCCGGTGTACCACTGGTAGGTGAGCACCGTGCCCGTCGGCCAGACTCCGGGCACGGCCGTCAGGGTCGACCCGGTGACCGTGGTGCCGGTGACCGTCGGGGCGCCGGGCGCGATCAGGCCCTTCGAGACGGTGCCGAGTTCGGCCGTGTCGGCAGCGGGCACGTATCCGGCCTTGGTGCCGGTGACGCGCACGCTGAGCTGCGTGCCGAGCCGGTCGGCCGTGGGGGTGTACGTCGACGCGGTCGCGCCGGCGATCGCCGTGCCGTTGGCGAACCACTGGTACGACACCGCGTCGGGCTGGGTCTGCCAGGTCGCCGCGACCTGCACGACCGAGCCGACCTGTCGCGAGCCGCTGACGCTCAGGGCGGGCGTCGACAGCGATGCCGAGACGTTGACGTCGACGCCGGTCACGGCCTGGCCCGAGACGAGCTCGATGCGGGTGGCCGAGTCGAGGTCGGCCTTGAGCTTCCAGTACACGTCGCGGAAGACGCCCGTGTTGAACTGCAGGGCGTACGTGCCCGGGCGAAGGCCGGCGAGCCGGAAGGCGCCATCGGCATCGACGTGCGTGTACGCGGCCTGCGACCACGCGCCAGCGGCGTCGGCGCGATGCGCGATGACGTTGGCACCGCCGGCCGGAACGCCCGTGAGCGTGCCCGCGATCGTGGACTCCGCGACGAGCGTCGCGTCGATGCCCGTGGCCCGCTGGCCGGCGGTCACCGTCACGGTCTTCGCCGAGGCGAAGTCGACCGCGCCCCCGTACCACCCGGGCAGCACCGAGGGCGCGTTCCACGCCCGGAACTCGAGCTTGTAGGTGCCGGCCGCCAGCCCCGACACGACGAAGTCGCCCTGAGGGGTGATCGATCCGCCCATGGAGCTGTTGTCCACCGAGGCCTCGAACACGCCGACCGAGAGGCCCGCGGTGGCGGGGTCGACGCCCGCCGGCAGGGTGATGCGCCCCGAGATGCTCGACGTCCCGGTGCCGATCGCCCCATGCGCGGGCTGCGCCGAGAACGCGATGGCCGACATGACGAGCGCGATCACCGCGCTCATGACGACCCAGGCGCGTCGGCGCGTGGTCACGAAAGCGTTCACAGGGTGCCTCCCAGCATTGCGATGCGTCCCGGTGCCACCATCGGCACGGGCACGACGTCGGGCCGGTCTCGACGGCCGGCTGCAGTCATTGAACCACAGCCGGAGAGCGGTCTCCGATTCGATCGGGCCGAGATGACGATCGGTGATTCCCGGTCAGTGCCGACACGGGTGCGCCTCCGCGCCGCCTCCCTCGCCTGAGGTTTCCTCGACGATAGACTCCGGCCGGGCGGCGAGGGCCGCGGACGGAGGCCAACCATGATCGAGGTCAACTACTGGGCCGTGCTCCTCGCGACGCTCTCGACGATGATCGTCGGCTCGTTCTGGTACACGCCGGCGGTGTTCGGCAACTACTGGATGCGCGTCGCGAAGGTCGACATGGAGGATCGCAGCGCCGTCGGCCCGATCCTCACCACGCTCCTGGTGAGTTTCATCTCGGCGTGGGTGCTCGCGGTCGCCGTCACGGTCGTGTGGACGGCGCTCGGCGGCAGCTTCCTGCTCGTGGCGCTCACGACCGCGCTGCTCGGCTGGGCCGGGTTCACGGCGGCGCGCTTCATCACGCACGACGCGTTCGAGGGGCGGCCGGCAGGCCTCACCATCCTGAACATCGCGCACGAGCTCGTGACGTTCGTCGTCATGGGCCTGATCATCGGCGCGTGGCCGCCGGCCGGCACGGTCTGACGCACCTCACTCCGCGAAGCGCAGCATCCCGTCGTCGACGAGCGTGCGCACGGCGGGCAGCAGCTCTGCGGCGAGCGCCGCGGCATCCACCTCGAGCAGGTGCGCGATCGCGGCGATGATCTGCCCGACCTCGAGGTCGCCGTCGCAGGCGCCCACGAGGGCCGCGAGGCCGGTGTCGAGCGTGATCGCGCGCCCGAACCCGCCGCCCTGGCGCAGCACCATCGCGGTCGGGTTCTCGTCGCCTGGCCAGTGGTGGCGTTCCTCGGTGACGTCGGGCGCGATCACGAGCCGGGAGCGAGCCAGATCGGCATCGTCGAGTACGACCTGCGCGTCGTGCGCGGCGAGGCACTCCGACAGGTGCGCGCCGAGCGTGTTGCCATCGCCGCCGAGCGGCCCGTGCAGGCGCTCGAGTCGCGCCAGTCGCGTGGCGTCGGATGCCGCGGGCCGCCGCAGCAGCACGTAGCCGAAGCCGACCTGGCGCACGCCGCGTTCGGCGAAGTCGTCGAGCCAGGCGTCGTAGAGCCGGTCGAAGTCGGCGCCGGGCCGGGTGCCGCCGTCGCGGATCCACGTCTCGGCGTACTCGGTGACGTGCTGCACCTCGCGTTCGACGATCCAGTGGTCGAGGCCGCTCCGCTCGACCCAGTCGGCGACGCGGTCGAAGGCGTCGTCCCGTCCGCGGTACTCCCAGTTGCCGAGCAGCTGGGCGACCCCACCGGGCTCGAGGTGCGCGCCGATCCCGGTGATCACGGCCTCGACGATGCCGTCGCCGACCATTCCGCCGTCGCGGTACTCGTACTCCGGCACGCCGTCGCGGCGCGGCGTGATGACGAACGGCGGGTTCGAGACCACGCGGTCGAACCGTTCGCCGGCGACCGGTTCGAAGAGGCTCCCGAGGCGGAACTCGACGCCGTCGATGCCGTTCAGCTCCACGTTCATGCGCGCGATCTCGAGGGCCCGCTCCGAGATGTCGGTCGCGACGATGCGCTCGGCGAACCGCGACGCGTGCATCGCCTGGATGCCGCATCCGGTGCCGACGTCGAGCACGCTGGCCGCGGCATCCGGAATCATGAGGCCCGACAGCGTCGTCGACGCCCCGCCGACGCCGAGCACGTGGCGCTCGCCGAGTGCGTGGCCGAGCGAGAGTTCGCCGAGGTCGGAGAGGATCCACCAGTGCCCGGTGCCGCGGGCGTCGGTGAAGGCGTACGGCCGCAGGTCGAGCAGGGGGCGGATGCCGGTGGCCGCCGCCGCAGCGCCCTCGCCGTCGGTGGCGCTCGTCGGCTCCGCCGCCGGGCCGACGAGGCCGAGCTCGATCGCCCCGTCGACGCCGAGCCCGGGCAGGGCGTGGGCGAGCTCGTCGCGCGGAACCGCGAGCCCGAGCACGAACAGCTCGGCGAGGGTCGCGAGATCCGCGGATGCCGCGTGCTCGGCGCGCCGGGCGTCGAGCACCCGCCGTGCTGGCACGCGCTGCGCGCGATGCAGGGCGGCCGCAGCCTCGGCACCCCAGAGCGACTCGAGCGACGCGACGTGGAATCGCGCGGATTCGAGGTCGTCTCTGAGCAGCCCGAGCAACTCGCTTCGACGCCCGGCCGTCGCGGTGCCGATGCGATCGGGGTCGGAGGCGTGGTGCGCGTTCATCCGTCCATTCAACCGCACGCCGTCCGCAGGCGACCGGCGTCATCGGGCGTCACGCCCGTGACATCCGATGTCCATCTGGGGAGTCGTCCCGTAACCCGCGCGACACACGGCCCCCGTAGCGTTGGTTACGATCGAGACAGCGAGGGGAGGTCGCAATGACACACGCGACGATGCTGGAGAATCTGCGGCAGGACGCCAGAGACGAGCTCTCTGCGCTCATCGAGCTGCGCTGCCGTCTCGGCGAGGACCCGTGGGTGTTCCTGCCCGACCTGCCGTCGGTCGACGAGCAGGTCGTCGCGACGCTCCGCGAGGAGCGCCTGCACGACGAGCGCTGGATCCCGGCACGGGCCCGCGCCTATCATCCCGCTGCGCGCGAGGGTGCGGCCGCGAAGTTCGAGTTCGACCTGCTGCGCGAGATCGCGCTCGAGCACCCCGAGCTCAGCTCGGCCGTGTGGAAGGTGCTCGACCGGGTTCCGTCAGCCTGGTAGCCCTGCCGGTCCCGGCGTTTCCGCGAGCCTGGCCGCACGCCGCTGCACGCGCATCCACGTGATGAACCCGAGGATCGTGAAGGCGCCGTAGAACAGGTAGAGGAACGCCGACGCGTAGTATCCCGCGCTGATCAGCAGCGGAACGCCGACGAGGTCGACCGCGACCCAGATGAGCCAGAACTCCGTCCATCCCTTGGCCATGCCGTAGGTCGCGAGCAGCGAGCCCATGAAGATCCACGCGTCGGCCCACACGGGTTCGAACGAGCCGAGCGCCCGGAAGATCGGCGTCAGCACGAGCGTGCCGCCGACCATGACGACGCCGAGCAGCACGCGCACCTTCCAGCCCGCCCAGCGCGGCTCGACGGCGGGGGTGTCGCCGCCACCGGCGCGCTGATGCTGCGACCAGCGGATCCAGCCGTAGATCGACACGATGATGAACATGACCTGGCGTGCCGCCTGGCCGAGCAGGTTCACGGGGTTCGGGGTGTCGAACACGGCGCCCAGGAACACGGTGAACAGCAGCGCGTTGCCGACGATGCCGACGGGCCACGCCCAGATCTTGCGCCGGAGCCCGCCGAGCGCGCTCGCGAGCCCGAACAGGTTGCCGACGATCTCGCGCCACAGGATCACCTGGTCGCCGATGACGAGCTGCGCGTCGAACAGCCACTCGATCGGGTTCACGAGGCGGGCGTCTCGACCGGCGCTGCTCCGGAGGCCGCGGCCGACGCACTGCGGCGGCGCAGGCGGAGCACGAGCAGCGCGATCGCGCGCCAGCCGAGCAGCAGGAGCGCGAGCGTCAGGGTCGCCACGACGATGAACGCGACGGCGGTGCCCTGACCGGATGCCGCGCGCAGCAGCATGCCGACGAGCACGCTCGCGATCCAGATGACGACGCCGGTCGGCCAGACGGCCAGCGGGGCGCGCCAGGCGCGGATCACCAGCCAGCCGACCGCCGCACCGACCAGGAACGGCCAGGCCGTTCCCCACAACCCGGCGAGGTCGAGCGCCTCGGCGTGGCTGCGCCGGCCGATGAGCGCGAACACGACGACGAGCACGACATCGATCGCGGCGGCGAGCACGACGGCGCCCCTGTCGGAGGGCCGCCGCACGTCTGGGGCTGAAGTCACGCCATCATGCTATGTCCCGCGGGGTGTCGCGTCGGAGTCCGGCCGGTGCGAGACTGGCCGCGTGCCCGTCATCACCGCCGTGCTCGGCGACATCACGACGCAGGACGTCGACGCGGTCGTGAACGCCGCCAACACCGGCATGCGCGGCGGGGGTGGCGTCGACGGCGCGATCCACCGGGCCGGCGGTCCGGCGGTGCTCCGCGACTGCATCGCGCGGTTCCCCGACGGGCTCGCGACCGGCGAAGCCGGGTGGACGACCGCGGGTGAGATGCCGGCACGATGGGTGATCCACACGGTCGGACCGAACTTCGCCGCCGGAGAGCGCGATCGTGCGCTGCTCGTGTCCTGCTACCGGCGGGCGCTCGAGGTCGCCGACGAGCTCGACGCGCGAAGCGTCGCGTTCCCCCTCATCAGCGCGGGCGTCTACGCTTGGCCGTTCGACGATGCCGTCGCGGCGGCGGTCGACACGATCGCGTCGTCGACGACGCGCGTCGCCGAGGTGCGGATCGTGGCGTTCTCCCCCGACGCGTACGACGCGGTGCAGCGCGCGCTCGCAGCCCGCCGAGCACGCTGAGCCGGCGCGACGACAGCGCCCCGTCGAGGATCACTCGCGTGTGTGGGCGAATGCCAGCGAACCGTCAGCCCGCGGAGAGGGCGGCGAGCGCCTCGGCAGACGACACCGGCAGCGCGCACACGAACGACTCGCAGCGGTAGGCGGCAGGCTCGCCGGCGATCGACGTCCGAGCCTCGAACAGCTCGAAGCCCGCAGCAGCGAAGGCTCGGGCCTGGGCATCGGTGACGATCGCGATGACGGATGCCGCGTGCCGGCGCGTCTCGTCGGCGAGCCCGTCGGCAGGTTCGGGCGTCGTCGTCGAGGCGGCATCCGCATCCGCAACCGGATCCGGATCCGGATCCGGAACCACCGTCACGAGCTGCACGAGCGGCGCAGTCAGGCGAGCCATGAGCCCGAGCGAGCCGCCGAACGCGATGGGCCGGGTCACGGCGATGCCGGCGACCTCGCGCATGGCATTGCCGGCGAGCTCGAGGTACGCGTCGCCCGCCCCGAGCGCGAACAGGCGCCAGGCCGCGTCGGCGCAGGTCGTGAGCCCCGACGGGGTCGCACCCTCGGCCGGGTCGGACGGCAGGGCGAGTCCGCGCGCCGCGAGCACGGGGTCGGCCCCGCCGGGCGCCGCGAACACGCCCGCGCCAGCCGTGGTCGCGCTGTCGACGAGTGCACGCGCCGTCACGGCGTAGGCCGCCTCCCCCGTCGCGAGCGCGAGGTCGAGCAGTCCGCCGGCGAGCATGCCGACGTCTTCGATCGTGGCCACCGCATCGGAGACCTCGCCGTCGAGCGATGCTCGCACGAGCGTGCCTTCGGGGCGCAGGTGCAGCGCGAGCACCGCGTCGGCGGCGCGTCGGGCCGACGCCACGGCCGCGGCGCCGTCGGCCCCGCCGACCACGGCGCCGAACCGGGCGAGCGCACCGATCGCGAGCCCGTTCCAGCCCGCGAGCACCTTGTCGTCGAGCGCGGGCGGCGGCTGCGATCGCCGCTCCTCGCGCGAGCGGGCGTAGTACCCGCCCTCCGAGCGCACCCCGTCGACCAGGCTCTCGGAGTCCTGCGCACTCGCGAACCCGCCCGACGGCAGCTGCATGACCTCGCGCAGGAACTCGGCGACCCCGGCCGCGAGCGCGCCCAGCTCATCGCGTGACGCCGACCCCGCGGCATCCGCCCCCGTCAGCAACTCGGCGAGCACCCGGAGCAGCAGCGCGTTGTCGGTGAGCATGCGCTCGTAGTGCGGTTCGCTCCAGTCGGCGCGGGTCGCGTAGCGGAAGAACCCGCCCTCCACCGGATCGCGGAGCGACGAGCGCCCCATCGCGAGCAGCGTGCGCTCGGCGAGCTCGCGCCCGGCCGAACCCGACACGGCGAGGAAGTCGAGCACCGGCGCGACGGGGAACTTCGGCGCGCCGCCGAATCCGCCGTGCACCCGATCCTCGTCGGCCTCGAGCAGGGAGACCGCACCGGCGAGTTCGACCGCGCTGGGCAGCGCGCCCGAGGTCGAGGCGACGGATGACGCAGCCAGCGCCTCGGCCACGGCCCCCGCCGTCTCGAGGAGCTCGCCGCGGCGCTCGCGCCAGGCATCCGTCACCGCGATGAGCACGTCCATGAACGCGGGAACGCCCTGCACGGCCCGGGGTGGGAAGTAGGTGCCCGCGTAGAACGCCCGTCCATCGGAGGTCGCGAACGCCGTGAGCGGCCAACCGAGCTGCTTCGTGAACGCCGAGGCGGCTGCGAGGTAGCTCGCGTCGACGTCGGGGTGCTCCTCGCGGTCGACCTTGATCGCCACGAAGTGCTCGTTCAGGTACGCAGCCACGGCGGAGTCGCTGAAGCTCTCGCGCGCCATGACGTGGCACCAGTGGCAGGTCGCATAGCCGATCGACACGAGCACCGGCACATCGCGGCGCCGCGCCTCGGCGAAGGCCTGCTCGCCCCACGGGTACCAGTCGACGGGATTGCCGGCGTGCGAGCGCAGGTACGGGCTGAGCGCCTCGGCGAGCCGATGCATCCGCTCAGTCGACCTCGTCGGGGTGCGAGCCCACTCGACCCTCGCGTTCGAGGCCCGTGATCGCGACCATCTCGTCGCTCGTGAGCTCGAAGCCGAACACGTCGAAGTTCTCGGCCATGCGCTCGCGGCGGTTCGACTTCGGGAACACGATGTGGCCGAGCTGCAGGTGCCAGCGGATGACGACCTGCGCGGGCGTCGCGCCGTGGGCTTCGGCCGCTGAGGTGACCTCGGGGAGTTCGAGCAGCGGGTACTTGCCCTGCCCGAGCGGACCCCATGCCTCGATCGCGATGCCGTTCGCCTCGGCGAGCCCGGTGGTCTCGGGCTGCTGGAGGTACGGGTGCAACTCGATCTGGTCGACCGCGGGCACGAGGCCGGTCTCGGTGATGAGTCGCTCGAGGTGGTTCGCGAGGAAGTTCGAGACGCCGATCGACCGCGTGCGGTCGGTGTCGCGCAGGTGTTCGAACGCCCTCCAGGTCTCGACGTAGCGGTCGCGCGCGGGCGTCGGCCAGTGGATGAGGTAGAGGTCGACGTACTCGAGCCCGAGTCGTTCGAGGCTGGCGTCGAACGCGGCGTGCACCCTCGCCGCATCGCCCTGGTCGTCGTTCCAGAGCTTGGTCGTGATGTACAGCTGTTCGCGCGGGATGCCGGAGGCCGCGATCGCGCGCCCGACGCCCTCTTCATTGCCGTAGATGCGCGCGGTGTCGAGATGCCGGTAGCCGACCTCGAGCGCGTCGCTCACGATGCGCTCGGTCTCGCCGGGGTCGACCTTGAACACGCCGAACCCGAGCTGGGGAATCGAGAAGCCGTCGTTGAGCTGGACACGGGGTACGAGCTGATCGGTCATTCCTCCATCCCATCACGCGGGCCGCGACCTCCGACAGGGGGTTGCGCCGAGATGCTGCGCCACGGGGACCGGCGGGCGGCGGCTCGCATACGATGGAGGGCTGATGTCGACGCCCCCGCAGATCCCCGTGATCACCTATCCCCCCGAACTGCCCGTCTCAGGGCAGCGCGAGGAGATCGCGCGCGCCCTGCGCGATCACCAGGTCGTCATCGTCGCGGGCGCGACCGGCTCGGGCAAGACGACGCAGCTTCCCAAGATCTGCCTCGAACTCGGCCGAACGTCGATCGCGCACACGCAGCCGCGACGCATCGCGGCCCGCACGATCGCCGAGCGCATCTCGGAAGAGCTGCAGGTCGAGCTCGGCGACCTCGTCGGCTACCAGGTGCGCTTCACCGACAAGGTGAGTGAGGCGACGCGGGTCAAGGTCATGACCGACGGCATCCTGCTGAACGAGATCCACCGCGACCGCGACCTGCGCAAGTACGACACGATCATCATCGACGAGGCGCACGAGCGCAGCCTCAACATCGACTTCCTGCTCGGCTACCTCAAGCGCCTCCTCCCCCGACGCCCCGACCTCAAGGTCATCGTCACGAGCGCGACCATCGACCCCGAGAGCTTCGCGCGGCACTTCGCGAGCGAGACGGATGCCGCGGGCGCGCCGCTGCCCGAGCCGGTGCCCGCTCCCGTCATCGAGGTGTCCGGCCGCACGTATCCCGTCGAGGTGCGCTACCGCCCGCTCGTCGCCGAGCAGGGCGCGGGGGCCGGAGGCGACGACAGCGACGACGAGGGCGCCGCGGCCGACGACAAGGACGTGCAGCGCGGCATCCTCGACGCCCTCGACGAGCTCGACCGGGAGTCGTCGGGCGACGTGCTCGTCTTCCTCTCGGGCGAGGGCGAGATCCGCGACGCCGAGGCGGCCGTGCGTGCCCACTACGGCACGGCCCGCGGCGGGCGCGGCGGCGAGACCGAGGTGCTCCCGCTGTACGGGCGCCTCTCGTCGGCCGACCAGCACCGGGTGTTCGAGCCGTCGAAGGTCGCGGGCCTCCGCCGACGCGTCGTGCTCGCCACGAACGTCGCCGAGACGAGCCTGACGGTGCCCGGCATCCGCTACGTCGTCGACGCGGGCACCGCGCGCATCAGCCGCTACTCGGTGCGCTCGAAGGTGCAGCGCCTGCCGATCGAGGCGATCTCGCAGGCCTCGGCGAACCAGCGCTCCGGCCGGTCGGGGCGCACGAGCGACGGCATCGCGATCCGCCTGTACTCCGAGGAGGACTTCGAGCGCCGCCCCGAGTACACCGACCCCGAGATCCTGCGCACGAACCTCGCGGCCGTCATCCTGCAGATGGCCTCGCTCGGCCTCGGGCCCATCGAGGAGTTCCCCTTCCTCACGCCGCCCGACGGCCGCGGCATCCGCGACGGCCTCGACCTGCTGCGCGAGCTCGGCGCCATCGAGGACGACCGCGGCGACCGCGCGCGAACCGACCGCGACCGCCCGGCTGCCCGAGGGCCTCAGCTCACCCGCATCGGCCGTCAGCTCTCGCGCCTGCCGATCGAGCCGCGCTTCGCGCGCATGGTGCTGGAGTCCAAGACGCAGGGCGTCTCGCGCGAGGTGCTCGCGATCGTCGCGGGCCTGACCGTGCAGGATCCGCGCGAACGCCCGCTCGAGCGACGCGAGGTCGCCGACGGCTTCCACGCCAGGTTCGTCGACCAGACGAGCGACTTCCTCACGCTCCTGAACCTCTGGAACCACCTCGAGGCCAAGCAACGCGAGCTCTCGGGCAGCGCGTTCCGGCGCATGTGCAAGTCGGAGTACCTCAACTACCTGCGCATCCGCGAGTGGCAGGACCTCGTGCGCCAGCTCCGCAGCCTCGCCAAGCCGCTCGGGCTTCACGTCGCCAACGAGGCGGGCGAGCCCAACGGCGACGGCATCCACCGGGCGCTCCTCGCGGGCCTGCTCTCGCAGATCGGCCTGCGTGACGACAGCAAGACCTCGACCGGGCGCGGCGGGGCGGGCTCCGCACGCGAGGCCGAGCGCAAGGGTCGTCGCCAGCAGGCGGAGTTCGTCGGCGCGCGCAACACGCGCTTCGTGGTATTCCCGGGGTCGGCGCTCGCGAAGAAGCCGCCGGCCGCGATCATGAGCGCCGAGCTCGTCGAGACGAGCCGCCTGTTCGCCCGCACGAACGCGGCCATCGACCCGGCGTGGGCCGAACAGCTCGCCGGCCCGCTCGCGAAGCGTTCCTTCAGCGAACCGCGCTGGGAGCGCCGGCAGGGCTCGGCCGTCGCCGACGAGAAGATCACGCTGTTCGGCGTGCCGATCGTCGCGAAGCGCCGCATCCAGCTCTCCCGCGTCGACCCCGAGCTCGCCCACGAGCTCTTCGTGCGCCACGCGCTCGTCGAGGAGGACTGGGACTCCGGCCAGCTCGACCGCCGCGTGTTCGGATTCGTCCGCGCCAACCGCGAACTGCTGCGCCAGCTCGGCGAGGTCGAGGAGCGCACGCGCCGCCGCGACATCCTCGTGGGCGACGAGACGGTCATGCGCTTCTACGAGACGCGCGTGCCGACGGATGTCGCCGACACGCGGGGCTTCGAACGCTGGTGGCGCGCCGAGCACCGTCGCAACCCCGACCTGCTGACCATGACGCGCGCCGACCTGCTCGGCGAGGACGCCGTGGCCGACTCGGGCGACGGGTTCCCCGACCGGTGGAAGCAGGGCGATCAGACGTACTCGCTCTCGTACCGCTTCGAGCCCGGCACCGACGACGACGGGGTGACCGTGGTCGTGCCGATCGTGCTGCTGCCCCGCGTCAGCCCCGCGGGATTCGACTGGCAGGTTCCGGGACTCCGCGACGAACTCATCACGGCGCTGCTGCGCACGCTGCCGAAGGTGATCCGCCGGCAGGTCGTGCCGGCCGCCGAGTGGGCCGCGAAGATCGCCGCCGAGCTCCCATCGGGCCCTGAGCGCGGCGAGGAGCGCGATGCGTTCACGGCCGTCGTCGGCCGCACGATCCGCGCACTGACGTACGCGCCCGTCGATCCGAGCGACTTCGACCTCGAGCGCGTTCCCCCGCACCTGCGCGTCACGTACCGGGCGGTCGACGAGCGCGGCCGCACGCTCGGCACCTCGAAGGACCTCGCGGCACTCCAGGCGAAGCTCGCCGACCGCACGCGCGAGGCCGTCGCGAAGGCCGTCACGGCGACGCCGGATGCCGGTGGCCGGCGCCGTTCCGACGATGCCGGTCGAGGAGGCCGCCCGCGGCCGTCTCGAGACCGGCCCGACGCACCGCCCGCCGTCGTCGACTCCGCGCTCGCCGAGCGCTCGGGCATCACGGCGTGGGAGTGGAGCGAGCTGCCCGCGCACCTCGACACCCGCCAGGCGGGCAACGTGATCCGCGCGTACCCCGCCCTCGTCGACGAGAAGACCGGGGTGGCGCTTCGGCTCGTGGCCACGGCCGAGGAGCGCGACCGGGCGTCGCGCCGCGGCATCCGTCGCCTGCTCGTGCTCGCCACGCCGACGCCCGTCGCCTACGTGCAGGAGCACCTGTCGAACGACGAGAAGCTCGCCCTCGCGACGAGCGCCTACACGGGAACGCGTGCACTGCTCGACGACTGCGTCGCGGCCTGCGTCGACGCCGAGCTGCGGGCCAGGCACCCCGACGGGCTCCTGCGCACGCGCGCCGAGTTCGAGGCCGTGCGCGATGCGGTCGCCGCCACGATCATGGACCGCATGTTCGAGACCGTGGCGCTCGTCGCGCGCATCCTCCGCACGGCGCGCGACGTCGACCGGGCGATCTCGAAGGCGTCGAGCATCAACCTCATGTCCTCGCTCGGCGATGCGCGTGCGCAGCTCGAGGCGCTCGTGCCGGCCGGCTTCGTCTCGGCCACCGGGCTGGAGCGGCTGCGGCACCTGCCGCGCTACCTCGACGCGATCAACGCCCGCATCGCGAAGCTCGTCGAGAACCCGGGCCGCGACCGGCAGGCCATGAATCAGTTCACGCCCTCGTTCGAGGCGTTCGAGGCCGCAGGCGGCCGGGTGCCGATCGACCCCGAGGCGCCAGAACGCCTCGTGCGCGTGCGGTGGATGCTCGAGGAGCTGCGCGTCAGCCTCTTCGCCCAAGAGCTGCGCACGGCCGAGTCCGTCTCGCCGCAGCGCATCGCGAAGGCGCTCGCGGGCTGAGCTGCGGCCGGCCGTCGGGCCCGTCCCGATCGTCAGACGAGGCCGACGTCGGGACGGGGCGGGATCAGTGGTCGCTGCGCTCGACCGCGACCTCGTTGCCGTCGGCATCGACGAGCTTGCCTCCGACGTACGCATCGCCTTCCTCGAGGGCCTCGATCTGGTCGATGCGGATGCTCCGGGTCGGTGCGGCCGAGAACACCGACGGGCGCTTCGGCGTGCCGAACGTGAGGTGGTTGAACAGCAGGTTCAGCAGGATCGCGACGACCGCGGCCGAGCTGATGCCCGAGTCGAAGATGATGCGGAACCACTCGGGCATGCCGTGGTAGATGCCGGGGGCGGCGATCGGCAGCATCCCGATGCCGATGGCCGACGCGACGATGACGAGGTTCATGTTGCCGCGGTAGTCGACCTTCGCGAGCGTGCGGATGCCGCTCGCGGCGACACTGCCGAAGAGCACGATGCCGGCGCCGCCCAGCACGGGCGGCGGCACGGCCGCCACGACGCGCCCGAGCACGGGAAGCAGGCCGAGCACGACGAGCACCACGCCGCCCGCGGTCACGACGAAGCGGCTCTTGACCCCGGTGATGGCGACGAGGCCGACGTTCTGCGCGAAGGCGCTCTGCGTGAACGAGCCGAAGATCGGCGAGACCGCGCTCGAGATCATGTCGGCGCGGAGCCCGGCGGCGATGCGCTTGGAATCGACCTTCGTGCCGATGATCTCGCCGACGGCGAGGATGTCGGCCGTCGTCTCGGTCAGCGTGACCAGGATCACGATGAGCATCGAGATGATCGCCGCGATCTCGAACGTGGGCAATCCGAACGCGAACGGGGTCGGCAGGGCGAAGATCGGGCCGTCGCCGACCCCGCTGAAGTCGGCGATGCCGATGATCGCGGCGACGATGGTGCCGACCACGATCGCGAGCAGGATCGAGAGCCGTGAGACCGCCCCGATGCCGATCTTGCTGAGCGCGAGGACGATCAGGAAGGTGAGGCCGGCGAGCCCGAGGTACTCGGGCGAGCCGTAGTCATCGGCAGCGGGGTTGCCGCCCTGCGCCCACATGGCGGCGACCGGGATGAGCGTCAGCCCGATCGTGGTGATCACCGAGCCGGTGACGACCGGTGGGAAGAAGCGGATGACCGTGGCGAAGACCGGAGCGATGAGCAGGCCGATGAGCGATGCGACGATGACCGAGCCGAACACGGCCGGGAGCCCCCCGCCGCTCATGACGATCGCACCCATCGTGGCGACTCCCGAGAAGGAGACGCCCTGCACGAGCGGCAATTGCGAACCGAACCACTTGACTCCGACGGTCTGCAGGATCGTCGCGAGGCCGCCCACGAAGAGGCAGGCGGTGATCAGCACGCCGATCTCGGCCTGCCCGAGGCCGGCCGCCGAGCCGATGATGAGCGGCGGTGCGATGATGCCGCCGTACATCGTGAGCACGTGCTGGAGCCCGTAGGCGAACGTGATGCCGATCGGCAGGCGCTCGTCCTCCGGGCGGGCGTACGTTTCGGTGGTGCGCGCGGTTCTCTTCATCTCGACCTCTTCGTCGTCTCGGGCCGCTGGATGCGGCCGCTGGTGATGGTGCGGATCTGCGGGGCTGGATGGTGGTCTGGTCGTGGGTGGTCCGGGTGGGCGGCGGGCGGTCCTCTCTCTCAGCGGTGTCGTGCGAGCAGCCCCCTCGCCGCCTCGCTGTGGTGGGCGATGAGCCGGTCGAGGTCGAGTCCGACGATCGCGCCGTCGACGACCCTCCACGAGCCGCCGACCATCACTCGGTCGGCACGCTCGGCGCCGCAGAGGAGCAGCGCGGCGATCGGATCGTGGCTGCCCGAGAAGCGCAGGTCGTCGAGCGTGAACATCGCCAGGTCCGCCTGGCGGCCCGGTGCGAGCACGCCGAGGTCGGCTCGGCCGAGGGCGCGGGCGGAACCTGCCGTGGCCCAGCCGAGGGCTCGCTCGGGCGTGACGCTCGACGCGCCGTAGCGGAGTCGCTGGAGGTAGAGCGCCTGTCGGACCTCCTGGATCATGTTCGACCCGTCGTTCGAGGCGGACCCGTCGACGCCGAGCCCGACGGGCGCCCCCCCCTCCTCGAGCTCGACGGCCCGGGCGATGCCCGAGGCGAGGCGCATGTTCGACGTCGCGCAGTGCGCGACCGCGGTGCCCGCCCGGCCGAGCCGCGCGATCTCGTCGTCGTCGAAGTGGATGCCGTGCGCGAGCCAGGTGCGGTCGGAGAGCCATCCGACGCTCTCGAGGTAGTCGACCGTGCGCAGGCCGAACCGCTCACGGCAGAACGCCTCCTCGTCGAGCGTCTCGGCCAGATGCGTGTGGAGGCGCACGTCGAGCCGCTCGGCCAGCTCCGCGGTCTCGCGCATGACGTCGGTCGTGACCGAGAACGGCGAGCACGGCGCGAGTCCGATCTGCACCTGTGCACCGTCGCCCCGCTCGTGATAGGCGCCGACGAGCCGCTCGCTGTCGGCGAGGATCGTGTCCGCGTCCTGCACCGTGCGCTGGGGCGGCAGCCCGCCGTCGTCCTCTCCGAGCGACATCGATCCGCGGGTGAGGGTCGCCCGCATGCCGAGGGTCCTGACGACCTCGACCTGCACGTCGATGCCCGCCTCCAACCCGTCGGGGAAGAGGTAGTGATGGTCGGCGGCCGTCGTGCATCCGGAGAGCAGGAGTTCGGCGAGCGCGGCCGTGGTCGCGAGCTCGAGGTCGCGCGGGGTGAGGCCGGCCCATACCCCGTAGAGACCCTGCAACCACGGGAAGAGCTCGGCGCTCACGACGGGCCTCCACGCCCGGGTGAGGGTCTGGTAGAAGTGATGGTGCGTGTTGATCAGGCCCGGGATGATCACGTGGCGTGACGCGTCGAAGACCTCGTCGACCGCCATCGAGGGTGCGGCGCCGCGCGCGACGACCTCGAGGATCTGCGACCCGCTGATCACGACGCCGCCCCCGGCATCGGCGTGCTCGCCCGTGAAGATGTCGAGCGGGTTCTTCAGCCAGGTGGTCGTAGGGGTGACCTGCATGCGATGGATCTCCGATTCCTGTCGCGCGGTGCGGAACCGGTGGCGGCCCGCAGGGAGCCAGCTCAGTGATGCCCTGTCTGCTGATCCAGGTCCCTCCCGCGCTGGAAGGTCTTCAAGAAGTACCACCGCGATCGACGAGACGTCAAGAAAATTCCACAAGCCGAATGTCCTTTTTCGCAGAGCGGAATTGATTGACGGACTTGTCGCCCGGTTCTCGGCCCCTCGCCCGTGCGCGGCGCGCGGCAGCCGACCCCCTCGTCGATACGATGAGCAGACGTGGCCAGCTACTCCGAACTCCTCAAGACCCCGGGCGTCGCGCGAATCATCGCGGCGCAGCTGACCGCGCGCTTCCCGTCGGGCATGCTCTCGCTCGCGTTCCTGTTGCACATCGAGCAGACGACCGGATCGTACGGCTCCGCCGGCCTGGTGCTCGCGGCCACGTCGATCGGCCAGGCGATCGCGGGCCCGCTCACGAGCCGGCTCATGGGTCGACTCGGCATGCGACCGGTGCTCATCGTCACCACGATCCTCTGCGTCACCGGCATCGTGTCGATCGGCCTGCTGCCCCTGACCGTTCCGCTGTACATGATCGTGGGCTTCATCACCGGGCTCGCGACGCCGCCCGTGCAGCCGGCGGTACGCACGATCTACCCGAAGATGGTCAACTCGCGCCAGCTGACCCCGCTGTTCTCGCTCGACGCATCGGCGCAGGAGATCATCTGGGTCGTCGGCCCCGTCATCACGACGCTCGTGGCGACGCAGATCGGCACGATCTGGGCGATCATGCTCGCCGCCGTGCTCATGGTCGTCGGCGGCGCCTGGTTCATCAGCTCCCCCGAGCTCGGGCGCGTGCGCATCCCGCGGTCGAAGCGCAAGTTCGGCGTCGTGCTCAGCCGGCCGGCCGTGCTGCTCGCGACGGTCGTCGGATTCCTCCTCATCGGGGCCTGCGCGGCGGTCGAGGCCGGTGTCGTCGCGGTGTTCGGGCACGGTGGACCAGAGGCCGGACTCGTGCTCGCGATCTTCTCGGTCGGTTCGCTCGCCGGCGGCCTGCTCTTCGGCCACATCCCCATCGGCCCGTGGGCCACCGCGCGCCGCATGTTCATCGTGTTCGCGGGCATGGCGCTCGCGGCGTTCGTCATGGACTTCTGGTGGCTCTCGGCCACGCTGTTCATCGCAGGCATCGGCATCGCCCCCGCGCTCGCGGTGCTGTTCTCGATCGTCTCGTCGAGCGTGAAGTTCTCCGACACCGCCGAGGCCTACGGCTGGGTCGGCACGGGCCAACTCATCGGCGCCGCGCTCGGCTCGGCCCTCGCGGGCTTCTCGATCGACGGCTACGGCGCGCAGGGCGCGTTCTGGATCGCCGCTGGGTTCGCCTTCGTCGGCGTGCTCGTGCCCGCACTCGGCCGCCGATGGCATCCCGACCTGCGCGGCCGCGACGCGAGCCCGATCCCCGACACCGAACCCGTGCCCATGCAGCCGAGCTGATCGGAACCCCGTGAACGACGCACCCCTCCCTCTCGCCCCGCGATTCGACCTCGCCGGCGGCGCTCGCATCCCGCAGCTCGGCTTCGGGCTCTACAAGGTGCCGGCGACGGATGCCGCGGGCCTGGCGCTCGCGGCCATCGACGCCGGCTACCGCCACCTCGACACCGCCGCGTTCTACGCGAACGAGGCCGAGGTCGGGCAGGCGGTGCGCGAGAGCGACGTGGCCCGTGAAGACCTCTTCGTCACGAGCAAGGTGTGGCGCGACGACAACGGCTACGACGCGACCCTGCGGGCGTTCGACGTGTCGATGGAGAAGTTCGGCCTCGAGACGCTCGACCTCTACCTGATCCACTGGCCGGTGCCATCGACCGACCTGTACGTCGACACCTGGCGCGCGCTCGTGCGGCTCCAGGCCGAGGGCCGGGTGCACTCGGTGGGCGTGGCGAACTTCCACGTGCACCACGTCGATCGCATCGTCGCCGAGACGGGGGTCGCGCCCGCGATCAACCAGGTGGAACTGCACCCGTGGCTGCCGCAGCGCGAGTTGCGCGCCGACCATGCGGCCCGCGGCATCCAGGTCGAGGCGTGGTCGCCGCTCGCGCGCGGGCGCGTGCTCGACGATCCGACGCTCGCGCTCATCGCCGCCCGCCACGATCGGAGCCCCGCCCAGGTCGTGCTGCGGTGGCACGTGCAGCAGGGGCTCGTGGCGATCCCCAAGGCCTCGTCGCCCGCGCGGATCCGCGAGAACCTCGACGTCTTCGGCTTCGAGCTCGATGAGGTCGACCTCGCGGCGATCGCGGCCCTCGAGTCGGGCGAGCGCACGGGTCGCGACCCCGAGTACGACTGACCGCGAACGAGCGAGCGACGCGGTTCGTTGGGGCCGCTCGGCAACTCCCAGCGAAGCGCAATGCGATCGTGATCGCACTCCCAGTCGGCGCCCAGACAGTGGGTTCCCGCCCGGCGCTACGGTGTGCGCATGAGAGCCTCGCAGCGCAGCAACCGCACCGGAGTCGAGCGTCATCAGCAGCCAGCGACGGAGGTCGGCGACCACCGGCATCCGCTCGCCCGAAGGCGACGACGCGGCGCCGTCGCACCGGTCGCGGGTGCCGGTGCCGTGCTGCTGATCGCCCTGCTCGCCGGGTGCTCGGCCGGTGCGGATTCCTCGATGTCGCAGCAGGCCCCCGCGCTCGACGCGCCGGCCGGCGCCGGGTCGCTCGACGGCACGGTGACGCTCGAGGGCGAGGCCGGGGCTCCGGCCGACGCCTCGTCGCTCGCCGCCGAGGCCGAACGCAGCGTGGTCACCACGGGTGACGTCCGCATCACGGTCGACGACCCGGTGGATGCCGCGGCCGAGGCGGTGCGCATCACGCAGCAGGCGGGCGGTCGGGTCGACCAGCGCACCGAGAACCCGGGCCCGCCCGACGACCCCGCCTCGGGCTCGGCATCGCTGACCCTGCGCATCCCGGCCGACGGCCTCGACGTCGCACTCGGCGCGCTTCGCGAGCTCGGCGACGTCACCTCAGTCTCGATGGACGCGACCGACGTCTCGCAGCAGCACGACGACCTCGACGCGCGCATCACGGCGCTCCAGACCTCCATCGGACGCATGACGGCGCTGCTCGCCGAGGCGGAGGACATCGGCGACCTGATGGCGATCGAGACCGAGCTGACGACGCGTCAGGCCGACCTCGACGCGCTCGTGCAGCAGCGCGACGGGCTCGACGACCGCATCGCCTACTCGACCCTGAACGTCGGGTTCTCGGGCGTCACGGTCGTGGTCGCGCCCGAGCCGGCACCCGAGGGGTTCTGGGGCGGCCTCATCGCCGGGTGGAACGGGCTGCTGCTCCTCCTCGGCTGGGTCGGTGTGGTCGTCGGCGTGCTGCTGCCCTGGCTGCTCGCGGGGCTCGTCGTGGCGATGGCCGTCGTCGCGATCGTGCGTCTCGTGCGCGGGCGCGGGCGCGGGCCTCGACGAGCGGATGCCGCGGCGAACGCGCGACCGGCCGACACCGTCGCCGACGCGACTGCCGGGCCGGGCGCCTCCGAGGCCGCCGAGTCCGCCGCATCCGACCGCGACCTCGCACCCCGGGCGTAATCTGGCGACGTGACCGCGACCACGCCCCCCGAGACCACGCCCGCCGAGACCCTGCTCGACGACGACCTGCTCGAACGCTTCCGCGAGCGTGCCGCCGGCTACGACCGCGACAACGTGTTCTTCGACGAGGACCTCGCCGAGCTTCACGAGATCGGCTACCTGCGCGCCCTCGTGCCGACCCGGCTCGGCGGACTCGGCTGGGGGCTCGACGACGCCGTGCGCGGGCAGATGCGCCTGGCGGGGGCGGCACCCGCCACGGCCCTCGCCGTGAACATGCACCTCGTCTGGACCGCGGTCGCGAAGATCCTCCACGACCGCGGCGACGACACGCTCGAGTTCCTGCAGCGCGAGGCGGGCGCCGGAGAGGTCTTCGGCTTCGGCATCAGCGAGGCCGGCAACGACCTCATGCTGTTCGGCTCCCGCACCGAAGCCGACCCGCAGGCCGACGGCGGCTACCGGTACTCGGGCCGCAAGATCTTCACCTCGCTCTCCCCCGCTTGGACGAGGCTCGGCACGATGGGCCTCGACACGACGTCGGCCGATGCCCCGAAGCTCGTCTACGGCTTCATCGACCGCGAGGACCCCGACGTGAGGATCCTCGACGACTGGAACACGCTCGGCATGCGCGCGAGCCAGAGCCGCACGACGGTGCTCGACGGCGCGTACGCGGCGCCCGACCGCATCGTGCGTCGGCTCGACCCCGGCCCGAACGCCGACCCGCTCGTGTTCGGCATCTTCGCGAGCTTCGAGCTGCTGCTCGCCTCGGTCTACGCGGGCATCGGCGCGCGTGCACTCGACCTCGCCGTGGCAGCCGCGCACCGGCGCACCTCGATGAAGCGCGACGGTGCGCCGTACGCGCACGATCCCGACATCCGTTGGCGCATCGCGGATGCCGCGCTCGCGCAGGACGCCCTCGAACCGCAGTTGCTGGCCGTCGCCCGCGACCTCGACGGGCTCGTCGACCACGGCTCGAAGTGGTTCGCGAAGCTCGTGGGCGTCAAGATCCGTTCGACCGAGACCGCGAAGCAGGTCGTCGACCAGGCGGTGCGCGTCTCGGGCGGATCGAGCTACTTCGCCGGGTCCGAGATCGGGCGCCTCTACCGCGACGTGCTCGCGGGCATCTTCCACCCCTCCGACGACGAGTCGGCGCACTCGACCGTGGCGAACGCCTGGCTGGGCCCCGTTCCCGACTGAGGCCCGGCGGCCGGCGGCATCCGCTCGATAGACTGGCCGCGCGCGGCGATCGGGCCGCGCCATCGTCAAGGGAGTCGTCGTGAGCGCCGTTCTGTTCATCATCGCCATGGTCGTGTTCGTGTTCGGCATGTGGCTCATGGGCAACGCCACGCACATCATCGGGTTCGAGGCGATCGTGTTCTTCGCCGGCATCGTCTGCATCTCGATCTCGATGGCGATCCCGATGAGCTTCCTCGGCCGCAGCGACAAGGCCTGAGCGCCACCCGATGACCCTCCCCGCGCAGGACACCCGCGTCACCTACCCGGCGGGCGGGCTCGTGCAGCACGCCGTCGTGCTGCACGTCGAGCCCTCGGCCGACGGGCGTCTCGTCGTCGTCACCGACGCCACGAGCTTCCACCCCGTCGACGCCGCCTGGCCCGACCAGCCCGCCGACACCGGCACGATCGCGGTGCGCGGCACCGAACTCGACGTGCTCGACGCGGTGGTCGCCGCGACCGACGGCACCGGTCTGTTCGTCGGCTCCGACATCCCCGTGCGCAAGGGCACCGAGGGCTGGGCGTTCCTGGTCGCGCACCTGGTCGGCGCCGGTTCGGCGATCGCCGAGGGCGACGAGGTCGTCATCACGGCGGATGCCGCGGCGCGCGGCGCCCTCTCGCTCGGCCACACGGCCTGCCATGCGGCATCCCTCGCCCTGAACGCGGCCCTCGAGTCGCGGTGGTCGAAGGCGGCGCGCACCGACGCGCTCGGTCGCCCCGACTTCGACGGTATCGCGATCGCGTCGAGCCGCATCGAGCCCTTCGGCTCGGTCGACCGCTACCGGCTCAACAAGTCGCTTCGCCGGGCCGGATTCGACGTCGCGAGCCTCGTCGACGAAGACCTCGACCTGCTCGCCCAGACCGTCGCGGCGACCGTGTCGTGGTGGATCGGCTCGGGCTCGCCCGTGCGCGTCGACCGCGCGGGTGACGGGCTCACCGACCGCCGCACCTGGGTCGCCGAGCTGCCCGACGGCACGGCCGAGATCCCCTGCGGCGGCACGCACGTCGGCTCCCTCGGCGCGCTCGGCGAGGCCCGCATCGGCTTCGAGCTCGTCGACGACGACGGCACGCCGGTGCTCGAGATGCGCACGCGCGTCACCGGCTGAGCGCGCTGCGCGCGCGACGCGCCGCCCCCGGCTGCGCCGAACCCGGACGGCAGCCACTCCAGCGGGGTTACGATATCCGCTGTGGGTATTCGCATCGAGAAGGTCGACCTGCCGGGCATCGGCGTGCGTCACGACCTGGTGACCGAAAGCGGGCGACGCATCAGCGTCGTCTCGCATCGCGACGGCGAGCGCGATCTCGGCGTCTTCGACCGTGACGATCCCGACGCGTGCCGTGATTCGATCCAGCTGAACGACGACGAGGCGGCGGCACTGGCCGACGTGCTCGGTGCCTCGGTCATGCTGAGCCGGCTCACGAGCCTCAGCGACGAGACCGCGGGCCTGTACACCGAGCAGATCGCCCTGCCCACCGATTCGCCGTACCTGAATCGCACGCTCGGCGAGACCAAGGCCCGCACCCGCACGCATTCGTCGATCGTGGCGATCGTGCGCGACGGCACGATCATCCCCTCCCCGACGCCCGCCGATCATCTTCGGGCGGGCGACGTCATCGTGGCCGTCGGAACGCGAGAAGGACTCGACGGAGTAGCCAAGCTGCTCGCCTCCGGCCCCGACTGATCGCCGGGCGCCGCCGATGCACGACACCACGCTGCTGCTGATCGAAGTCGGCGCGCTACTGCTCATCATGAGCCTGGCCGGGCGTCTCGCCCTGCGCATCGGCATGTCGCCGATCCCGTTCTACCTGGTCATCGGGCTCGCGTTCGGCGAGGGCGGCATCGTGCCCCTCGACGCGAGCGCGGAGTTCCTCGAGGCCGGGTCCGAGATCGGCATCATCCTGCTGCTCGCCCTGCTGGGGCTCGAGTACACCGCGACCGAGCTCTTCGGGAGCCTCAAGTCCACACGCGCCGCCGGTATCGTCGACGGCGTCCTGAACGCCGTGCCCGGCGCCCTGATGGCGCTGATGTTCGGCTGGGGACCGCTCGCGGCGGTCGCACTGGCGGGCGTCACCTGGGTGTCGTCGTCGGGTGTGGTCGCCACGTTGCTGCGCGACCTCGGCCGCCTGTCGAACCGCGAGACGCCCGCGATCCTCGGCGTGCTCGTCATCGAGGACCTCGCGATGGCGTTCTATCTGCCGATCCTCTCGGCCCTCGCGGTCGGGGCGAGCATCCTGCAGGGCGCCATCGGCGTGGCGATCGCGGTCGGCGTGGTCAGCGTCATCCTCTACGTCGCGCTCCGGCACGGGCACATCGTGTCGCGCCTGTTCCCGGCCGACCATGCCGAGCCCCTGCTCCTCGGCGTGCTCGGGCTCACGATGCTCGTGGCCGGGCTCGCAGCCCAGGTGAGCGTCTCATCGGCGGTCGGCGCGTTCCTCGTCGGCATCGCGCTCTCGGGCAGGGTGGCCGCGGCCGCGAGCCGCGTGCTGACGCCGCTCCGCGACCTCTTCGCGGCCACGTTCTTCGTGTTCTTCGGCATCACGTCCGACTCGTCGGCGCTCTGGTCGATGCTGCTGCCGGCGTTCCTGCTGGCCGCCGTCACGATCGCGACGAAGGTCGTCACCGGCGCCTACGCCGCTCGGCGTGCCGGGGTCGGCACGCTCGGCCAGTGGCGCGCGGGCTTCACGCTCGCACCGCGCGGCGAGTTCTCGATCGTGATCGCCGGCATCGCCGTGGCCTCGGGGGCCGCGCCCGAGCTCGCGTCGCTCGCGACGGCGTACGTGCTCATCACGATCATCTCGGGCACGTTCCTCGCGCGGGTCCCGGATGCCGCGTGGTTCCGCGCCATCGTGCGGCGTCGCGCCGCGCGGGCGGCCGCGACCGCCGCGGGCTAGCGCACCGCCGGTCGAGGAGGCGCGCCAGCGCCGTCTCGAGACCAGCGCCACGCCCGAACCCGCTGGTCTCGAGACGCTCCGCTCCTCGACCGGCGGAGTCGGCTACTCGCCCGAAGCCGAGCGCTCTGCCGCGGCATCCGCTCGGTCCTGCGCTGCGAGCTCGCGCGCAGCGGCGAGATCCGCCTCGACTTCGACGTCGGCGGCGAGCAGCTCGCGCACGCGCGGCACGACCTGGGTGGCGTAGCGCTCGATGCTGCCCATGATCGCCTCGTGCGAGAGGCCGCCGTTGGAGACCTTCATGTCGAAGCGGGTGGCACCGGTGACGCGCAGCGCGTCGGCGATGCGCTGCGCGACGGCCTCGGGCTCGCCCGCGTAGAGCGCGCCGTTGACGGCCTCGCTCTCGAAGTGCCCTCGGGTGGTCGGTCCCCAGCCGCGTTCGGCCCCGATCTTGTTCATCATGGCCTCGTAGTGCGGCCAGAGCGTGTCGAGCGCCTCGGCGCGGCTGTCGGCGATGAAGCCGGGCGAGTGGATCGCGATGGGCTGCGGCTCGTGCCCGAACTGGTCGAGCGCGCGGCGGTAGAGGTCGGCGAGCGGGGCGAAGCGGGCGGCGCTGCCGCCGATGATGGCGAGCACGAGCGGCAGGCCGTAGTGCGCGGCGCGAACGACCGACTCGGGGCTCCCGCCCACGCCGATCCAGGTCTTCAGCGAGCCGTGCTCGACGGTCGGGTACACGAGCTGCTCGGTGAGCGCGGGGCGCAGCTTGCCGCTCCAGGTCACGGGCTCCTGCGGCAGCAGCGCGGCGAAGAGCTCGAGCTTCTCGTCGAAGAGCTCCTGGTACTGGGCGAGGTCGTAGCCGAACAGGGGGAACGACTCGATGAACGACCCGCGTCCGAGGATGACCTCAGCGCGCCCGTTCGAGATGCCGTCGAGCGTCGCGAAGCGCTGGTGCACGCGAACGGGGTCGTCGCTGCTCAGCACGGTCACCGCGGAACCGAGGTGGATCCGCTCGGTGCGGGCCGCGATCGCGGCGAGCACGACCTCGGGCGCCGAGACGGCGAACTCGTGCCGGTGGTGCTCGCCGACGCCGAAGAAGTCGAGGCCCAGCCGGTCGGCGAGCACGCCCTCCTCGACGACGTTGCGCAGCACCTGGGCGTGCGAGAGCCTGGCACCGTCGGCGTCGAGGGTGATGTCGCCGAACGTGTCGACGCCGAATTCGTAGTGGGTCATGCTGCTTCCGTCTCCATCCGTATGCGTTCGCATAGATCAACCGGGGCTCCTCCGAGGCTATTCCCCGCGGCGCCCGGGCCGCATCCCGACCTGAGCGGATGCCGCACCACCGCCTCGTCGCGCACGCGGGCGGGAATGCGACATCCGCCCGATGGGTTGCAGCTGATGCACACGCATGGAACCTCCGGGACGCCATGCCGGGGCGAGCGCGAGAATGGAGACATGCACGTGGCAGATCTGCCGTCGATCGGCATCTTCGGAGCGGGAAAAGTGGGCACGGCCCTCGCCCGCCTGCTCGTGGCGTCCGGATACGAGGTCGTACTGGCCGGATCGCCGCGCCAGACCGCGCTCGACCTGCTCGTCTCGGTGGTCGCCCCCGGAGCGAAGGTCGCCTCGCCCGCCGAGCTCGTCGCCGGGTCGGACGTGATCATCGTCGCCGTGCCGTTCGGCAAGGGCGGCACCGTACCGTGGGCCGACTTCGACGGCCGCATCGTGGTCGACGCGATGAACTACTGGCCGCCGGTCGACGGCCACATCGCCGAGATCGACGCCGACGACCGATCGACGAGCGAGATCAACGCGGCCCGCAACCCGAACGCGCGGGTCGTGAAGTCGTTGAACCACCTCGGCTACCACGAGATGGAGGACGACAGCATGGACGCCGGGTCGCCCCTGCGTCGCGCGCTCGCGGTCGTCGGCGACGACGCCGAGGCCCGCACGGTGCTCGCCGGCATCATCGACGATCTCGGCTTCGACGCGGTCGACGGCGGCGCCCTGGCCAACGGACGCGCGCTCGAGCCCGGCCACCCCGCGTTCGGGCGCGAGCTCAGTGCCGCCGAGCTCACGGCGCTCGTGTCGCCCGCCGCGCACCTCGCCGCCTGACGCGACGGCCGGCACGCACCGAGCGCGGCGCCTGACTCAGGGCGAGCACGTCGTACGCTGGGTCGCATGCCCGACTCCCCCACGGCGCCCGCACAGCCCGCTCAGCCCGCACAGCCCGCCGCCCCGACCGTGCGCCCCGGCGCTCCCGAACGCCTCTCCCGCATGATCGCGTTGCCGACCGTCTCGGCCGAGCTCGAGCAGCGCGGCATGGCCGACTTCGACGCGTTCCGCGACCTGCTCGCCGAGCTCTACCCGCTCACGCACGAGCACCTCGCGTTCGAGCAGCCGCATCCGCTCGGTCTGCTCTTCCACTGGAAGGGCTCGGGAGACGCCGACCCGGTCGTGCTCATGGCGCACTACGACGTCGTGCCGGCGGTCGAGGCCGACGGGTGGACGTTCCCGCCGTTCGAGGGTCGCATCCACGACGGCTCGGTCTGGGGTCGCGGCGCGCTCGACGACAAGGGTCCGATGCTCGTGCTGCTCGAGGCGGTCGAGAACCTGCTCGCCTACGGCGTCACGCCCGCGCGCGACGTGTACCTCGCGTTCGGCGGAAACGAAGAGGATCACGGCAGCGCAGGCAAGGCGATCGCCGACCTGTTCCGCGAGCGCGGCATCACGCCCTGGCTCGTGCTCGACGAGGGCGGCGCGGTCGTCGACGCGCCGCTCCCGTTCGTCGCCGTGCCCTCGGCGATGGTCGGCGTCGGCGAGAAAGGCATCGTGTCGCTGCGCCTCGAGGCCGAGAGCAAGGGCGGGCACGCCTCCGCCCCGCCCACGCACACCCCGACCGACCGCATCGCCCGCGCGGTGCACCGCCTGCACCCGAACCCCTTCCCGAAGCGCGTTCCGGCCTCGGCTCGCGCGATGCTGCGCAGCTTCACGCCGCACACGAAGGGCGCACCGCGGCTGCTGCTGCGGGCCCTCACCGCGATGCCGTGGCTCACGGCCCGCGTGTTCGCACGCCTCGGCGGCGAGCCGGCGGCCATCGTGCACACGACCGTCGCCGCGACGATGCTCGAGGGCGGCACCGCCCACAACGTGCTGCCGTCGCAGGCCGCCGCCGTGCTCAACCTGCGCATCGCGCCCGGCGAGTCCGTCGCCGGCACGGCCGCACGGGTGCGGCGCGTCATCCGCGACCGGCACGTGAGCGTCACGGTGCTCGACGGCAGCGAGCCGTCGCCCGAGTCCGCCACCGACAGCCCCGCGTTCCACGCGATCGAGGCCGCCGTCGCCGCGTCGTTCCCCGAGGCGATCACCGCGCCGTACCTCGTCATGGCGGCGACCGACTCGCGCTGGTTCCACCGGTTCTCGCCTGCCGTGTTCCGCTTCGCACCGCTCGCGATGACGGCCGCGCAGCGCGCTGCGATCCACGGCGTCGACGAGTCCGTCACGTTCGACAGCCTCGAGCGCGGCGAGCGGTTCCACCGCGCGCTCATCGCCTCGCTCACGGCCTGAGGGTCGCCCGCCACGCAACCAGACCAGCGGATGCCGCGACGCGCCGTCGCGGCATCCGCCCAGGTGTGACCGAAGCGTGATCAACCGGCGCCGATCTCGGAACGGGAGCGCTCTCACGAGGGCTTAGGGTGAATCCACCCCAACCCGAAGGAGCCCCCGATGCCGCGTGCCGTCAGCCTCGGACCACTGGCCGCGATCGTCGGCTTCCTCGCGTTCGTCGAGTTCACGAGCGGCATCCTGCAGGGCTTCTACACGCCCATGCTCACCGACATCGCGCGCAACCTCGGCATCCACGACGCCGACGTGAACTGGCTCGAGGGCACGCAGCTCATGCTGTCGGCGCTCGTCGTGCCCGCGTTCGCGAAGCTCGGCGACATGGTCGGCCACAAGCGCATGCTCGTGTGGTCGACGGCCATCACCGCGGCCGCGTCGTTCGTGCTGCCGTTCACCGACTCCTTCCCGGTCTTCCTGGCGGCGTGGGCGCTGCAGGGCTTCTACGTGGTCTGGCTGCCCCTCGAGATCGCGTTGATCTGGTCGCGCTCGCGTCGGGCGGGACACCCGGCGTCGCTGACCATGAAGTCGGCCGGCGTGCTCGTCGCCGCGCTCGAGATCGGCGCCATCTCGGGCGCCCTCGCGGGCGGCGCGCTGATCGACGTGCTCCCGCTCACGACCGTGCTGCTGATCCCCGCGATCGCGGTGACCGCGTGCTTCTTCGTCATCCTGTTCGGCGTGAAGGAATCGCCGGAGCTCACGGGCGGCCGCCTCGACCTCGTCGGGCTCGTGCTCATCTCGTTCGCGCTCATCGCCGTCACGGGCGGCCTGAGCTTCCTGCGCCTCAACGGCGTCGCCGACCCGCTCTCGTGGGGGCTCATCGTGCTCGGCATCGCGCTCGGCGCGGTATTCGCCCGGTTCGAACTGCGCCACGACGACCCGCTCATCGACGTGCGCATGTTCGCCTCGCCGTCGCTGCGTCCGATCTTCATCACCGCCGGGCTGTTCGGCGTCAGCGTGCTCGGCGCGCAGGCCCCCCTCTCGACGTTCGCCCGCACCGACCCCGAGGTCTACGGCTACGGGCTCGGCACGCAGGGCTTCCAGACGTCACTGCTCATCGGCGTCTACCTCATCGCGATGATCGCGGGCGCGCTCTCGTACTCGTCGGTCGCGCGCCGGCTCACACCCCGCATCACCCTCATGCTCGCCTCCTCGCTCGTCGCGATCGGCTACCTGCTGTTCGTACCCCTGCACGACACCTACGCGCAGACGCTCACGAACATGGTGATCGCGGGCCTCGGCTCGGGCGCGCTCGTCGCCGCGCTCCCGGCCGCGGCCGCCGCCGCCGCTCCCCCGACGCAGACGGGCGTCGCCACGGGCCTCACGAACTCGGTCAAGACCGTCGGCGGCGCGATCGCCTCCTGCGTGTTCGGCATCGCGCTCGCGAGCCACCTCGTCGGCGGGTCGGGCTCCGACGGCGCCGAGGGCACGGCGGGCTCGCTCTCGGGATACCTGACGGTCTGGATCGTGTGCGGCCTCACCGCCGCGGTCTCGGTCGTGCTGCTCGCGTTCGTGCCGAAGCTCGCCTTCTCCGACGCCCCCGAGGCACAGGAGCGCGCTGCCGTAAGCTGACGCCGTGCGCACGGGAGGGAGCACGAGAGATGACGGATGCCGCGGCGCTGATCGCCCAGCTCGAAGCCCTCGCGACGCCCGAGGAACGACAGAAGTACACGCGCTTCTTCCCGCCCGACGAGTCGGCTCCCTTCATCGGCGTGCGCATGGGCGCGGTGTTCGACCTCGCGAAGACGGCGCTCGACCTGCCCGTCTCCGAGATCGAAGCACTGCTCGAGCAGCCGACGCACGAGGTGCGCGCGCTCGCCTGCAGCATCATGGGCAAGTCGGCCGCGCACCGGCGAACGCCCGAGTCCCGGCGGCACGAGCTCTACGACCTCTACCTGCGCCGACACGACCGCATCGACCAGTGGGACCTCGTCGACCTCGCCGCGCGCGACGTCGTCGGCGGCTGGCTGCTCGAACGCGACCGCGAACCGCTGCGTCGGCTCGCGGCATCCGGAGCCTGGCCCGAACGGCGCACGGCGCTGGTCGCGACCTTCGCGTTCCTCAAGCGCGGCGAGCTCGACGATGCCTACGCGATCGCCGACGCGCTCGCGGCAGACCAGGAGCCCTACGTGGCGAAGGCGCTCGGTTGGGTGCTGCGCTCGGCGGGCGACCTCGATCGGTCGCGCCTCACGACGTTCCTCGAGCCGCGAGCCGCTGGCATGCCGCGGGTCGCCCTGCGAGCCGCCCTCGAGCACTACGACAAGCCCGAGCGGGCGCGCATCCTCGCGATCGCCTGATCCGGCGAGGTCCAGGGTTCGACGCCGACAGGGCGGCACCCGCCGAGCGCTGCGCCCCCAAGGCGGCTCGCAGTCGGCCCGCAGTCGGCCCGCAGTCGGCCCGCGGTCGGCCCGCACCTCAGCCGACGGCCGCCGCCCCGTCATCCTCGGCACGTTGTCGCCGACGCGACCCGAGATCGGCCACGCCGATGCCGAACGCGACGGCGATGAGCACGGCCACCGCGAGCATGCCGTACCCGTAGGCGTGGTGGTAGACCTCGAGGTCGGGCTCGCCGTCGGCCTCGCGATAGATCGTCGAGTAGAACAGCGAGAGCGTGACCGCGGTGCCGATCGCCGTGCCGATGCGCTGGCCGAGTTGCCCGACCGAACCGGCGAGTCCGCCCTGCTTCACCGGGATGTCCATGAGCGTGAGCGTCTGGTTCGGCGAGACCACGAGACCGCCGCCCGCGCCCGCGATCGCCATCGCGCCGGCCATGGCCCACGGCGTGACGCCCGCGGGCGTCGTGATCGCGACGAGCACGAGCAGTCCGATGCCGATGAGGAGCAGGACGAGCCCGGCGACCACGAGCGGTCGCCCCAGCCGGTTCACGAGGTTGCCGCCGACCCATGAGGCGACGGCGCTGACGAGCGCGAAGCCGATGCTCACCATGCCCGCGAACACGGCCTCGAGTCCCAGCCCGTCCTGGAGGTAGAGCGTCGTGAGCAGGAACATCGAGGGGATCGCCGCGAAGTACACGCTCGCGAGCGAGATGCCGTTGCGGAACGACGCCACCCCGAACAGCGGCAGCGGCACGAGCGGTTGCCTTCCGGATGCCGCGTACCGCCGTTCCCACGAGAGGAACCCGATGAGCCCCAGCACGAAGATCACGAGCACCCACCACCGCGCCGGATTGTCCTCGGGCGAACCCGTGGTGAACAGGAACGGCCACATCAGGGCGAGCACCGTGATCGCGAAGAGCGTGAGGCCGACGGGGTCGAGCGAGAGCGGTTCGTCGGAGGGTCGACGCGTGACCGGCAGGAACCAGATCGCCAGCACGAGCGCGATGATCACGAGCGGCACGTTCAGCAGGAAGATGCCCCGCCAGCCGTCGGTCGGCCCGCCGATCGCGATCATGAGCCCGCCGAGCGTCGGTCCGAACGCCGTCGCGAGGCCGATGACCGCGCCGAAGAGCCCGAACGCCTTTCCGCGCTCCTTGCCCTGGAACAGTTCCTGGATGATGCCGAGCACCTGGGGCATCTGAATGCCCGCCGCGACACCCTGCAACAGGCGCGCCACGAGCAGCACCGTGATGTTCGGCGCGACCGCCGCCACGAGGCTCGTGACGAGGAACAGGCTGAGCCCCGTGACGAAGAGGGTCTTGCGCGACCGCTGGTCGCCGATGCGACCGGCCGGCACGAGCGTGAGGCCGAAGGTGAGCACGTATCCGGCGACGATGAGCTGCAACTGCGTCGCCGATGCGCCGAACGCCGCCTCGATCGAGGGCAGTCCGACGTTCACCTTCGAGAGGTCGAGGATCGTGAGCGCTGCGACGCCGACGCAGATCCAGTACGCGCGCCACCGGTACTGCTCGGAGACGGGGATCGATCTGGTGAGCGGTGGCTGAGACATCCCGGCCAGACTACGCCGCACTCGAATCGAGTTGCCGGATCAGCGCCGCCGGACATGCAGAAAGCCCCGGATTTCTCCGGGGCTTTCTGGCTCTGGTGGACCCAGGGGGATTCGAACCCCCGACCTTCTCATTGCGAACGAGACGCGCTACCAACTGCGCCATGGGCCCGAGCGAGTACGAGCCTATCACCACCGAAGCAGTGGTTCGGACCACCGCAGGCGACGACTCGACCGGCGCTCAGCCGACCTTGCGTCGACGCTGCAGCACCGCGTCGAGGTCGCCGAAACGGCGCTGCGGTTCGCCGACCACGCCCATGCCCGCGTACGGACTGACCGGCTCGGGTGCGGTCGTGGTCCGCCCGACGGATGCCGCGGCCGGCGTCGTGGCCGCGGGCGCGATCGTCGGCACGGGCGTCGCCAGTTCGTCGATGCGCCTGGCCCGTTCGGCCTCTGCAGCGAGTCGCTGCAACTCTGCGGCAGCCTCGATGGACGCCATGGCGGTCGCGGCGATCGTGCCGCGCGAGAGCGTGAGCGGCTTCGGCAGCGGTTGCGGGGTCCAACCCTCGTGCGACTCGGCATCGACCGGCAGCTCGACCGGCTCGAACGGCTCGGCGACCGGTGGCGCGACCGGGGCGGCGACGGGACGCTCGGTGCGCACCCGGGCGAGCGCGGCGAGTCCCGCGAAGGCGCCGGCGACGACGACCCCTCCGGCGACGGCGATGAGCGGCGTCGCACCGAATGCAAGGGCCACGAGCCCGGCGACGGCCGTCAGCACGCCGACGAGCAGAAGCAGCGAGCAGAGTGCGCGTCGGCGGCGCAGTACCCGGCGAGCGGCGACGTGAGCAGGTACGGGGGCGGTAGCGGCGCCACCGGTCACGACCTCGATGGGTTCGGTCATCGCGTGGACGCGCGACCGTGCCCGCGCCTCGGCCGCGGCCTGCGCCTCCTCGATCGCGGCCGCAGCGGCATCCGCGGCCATCGCGGCGGCCTTGCGTTCGGCGATCGCGAGCCGCTCGGTCGTCTGCGCCTCGAGGCGCACCGTGCGCTCCTGCTCGCGCAGCGCGCGCTGGTGCAGGGCGATCTGGCGGGCGTTGGCCTCGATGACGACCGGCTCGGGCGTCTCGGCGGTCTCGGCGAGGATGCGGAGCGTCTGCTGCAGCCGAACCGCGTTGCGCTCGGTCGCGAGGTACTGCCGACGCCGGATCCAGATGGGCATGAGGTACGCGATCCACAATGCCGCGGCCACCGCCACGAGCAGACCCCCACCGATCACACCCATGTGAATACGCTAGGTCACCGCGGACCGATGCCGTGGCCGCTTGCGGGGTGTGTCAACGATCTGCTATTCGAAGCGGCTGCGCCGCGGCCGAGCGATCCTCGGCGGGGATGCGCGCGGCATCCAGCGGGGCTCGCCCGTCGCGCCACCGCCGGAGCACCCCGCCCGGTACCTCCTCGGCGACGAGCGCGAACGAGAAGTGGTCGCGCCAGGATCCGTCGATGTGGATGAAGCGTCGACGGAGGCCCTCGTAGCGGTAGCCGAGCTTTTCCACGACGCGCAGCGACGGCCCGTTCTCGGGGCGGATGCAGATCTCGATGCGGTGCAGGCGCAGCATCTGGAAGCAGTAGTCGGTCGCGAGCGCCACGGCCGTCGGCGTGATGCCGCGTCCCGCGGCGCTCTGCGCGACCCAGTAGCCGATCGAAGCTGATGAGAGCGAGCCGTAGGCGATCGACGACACGTTCAGCTGCCCGACGATCTCACCGTCGACCTCGAGCAGGAACGGCAGGGCGTGGCCCGCCCTGGCGTGCGCGAGCAGGTTGCGGATGCTCGCCCGGGTGTCGATGATCGAGCTGCCGCCCGGGTAGGTGGCCTCCCACTGGCGGAGCCACGCACGGTTGTCGAGCAGCACGCGCTCGAGCTGCTTCGCGTCGCGCGCCCGGATCGGGCGCACGACGAGGTCGCCGTCGCGGAGCGTCGGGATCACCGCGGCGGGCATCGTCAGTCGCGCCCGAGGCCGGCCACGTACTCCGCCAGCCAGGGCTTGAGCTCGGGGCCGAGGTCGTCACGGTCGACGGCGAGCTGCACGACGGCCTTGATGTAGTCGAGCTTGTCGCCCGTGTCGTAGCGGCGGCCGCGGAACACCACGCCGTAGACGCCGCCGGTGCCCTCGACGTCGCCCGCCATCTCCATGAGCGCGTCGGTGAGCTGGATCTCGCCGCCCTTGCCCGGTTCCGTGTGCTCGAGCACGTCGAAGATCTCGGGCTTCAGCACGTAGCGACCGATGACGGCGTAGTTCGACGGCGCGACCTCCTTCGCGGGCTTCTCGACAAGGCCCGTGATGCGCACGACGTCATCCTCGTCGGTCTCCTCGACAGCAGCGGCGCCGTAGAGGTGGATGCTGTCGGGGTCGACCTCGAGCAGGGCGACGACGGTGGCGCCGCGCTCGGCGTGCACCTCGAGCATCCGGGTCAGCAGTGGGTCGCGAGCATCGATCAGGTCGTCGCCGAGCAGCACGGCGAAGGACTCCTTGCCGACGTGCTTGCGGGCGCGCAGCACCGCGTGGCCGAGGCCCTTGGGGTCTCCCTGACGCACGAAGTGCACGTCGGCGAGGTCGCTGGACTCCTGGACCTTCGACAGCTTCGAGTCGTCGCCCTTGGTCTCGAGCGTGTGCTCGAGCTCGGTCACGCGGTCGAAGTGGTTCGCGAGCGCGTTCTTGTTGCGCCCGATGATCATGAGCACGTCGTCGAGTCCGGCGGCCACGGCCTCCTCGACGACGTACTGGATGGCGGGCTTGTCGACGACGGGCAGCATCTCCTTCGGCATCGCCTTGGTTGCGGGGAGGAAGCGGGTGCCGAGGCCGGCCGCCGGGATCACGGCCTTGGTGATGCGTTCAGTCATGCGCTTCAGCGTAATCGGAAGGGTGTTCCGGCGCGGTTACGAATGCTGAACATCGTCTTAGGATGAGGGTCATGTCCGACGATCCGTCCGTCCAGAAACGGATTCTGCGCGCCGAACTCCGCGAGCGACGAAAGAACCTGTCCACGCTCGAGCGGCGGCAGGCGACCGAGGGCTTCACGGCCAGGCTCGAAGAACTCGTCGGTTCGACGGATGCCGCGTCGGTCTCGTGCTACCTCTCGATGCCGTCCGAACCCGACACGCGCCCGTTCGTCGAGTGGGCCGAGGCCCACGGCATCCGCGTGCTGTTCCCCGTCACGCGTGAAGACGGGCTGCTCGACTGGACCATCGGCGAGGCCGAGGACGAGGTGCTGGGCCTGCACGGCACGCCTGAGGCGGTCGGCGAACTGCTCGGCCCGATGGCCATCAACGACGTCGATCTGATCATCGTCCCCGCCGCCGCGGTCGACCGGACCGGCATGAGAATGGGCTGGGGTCGGGGCTATTTCGACAAAACCCTCGGTTCGATGGGAAAATGTCCTCCGGTGTACGCCGTGGTCTTCGACAGTGAGTTCGTCGAAGACGTTCCGCGCGAGGTGCACGACCAGCCGGTGAACGGCGTCGTGACCCCCACTCGGATCCACGCGTTCTGACCGGCGTCGGACCGGCGTCGCACCACCTCGAGCCGAAAGTCCTCCATGCCTACCTATTCGTACCGCTGCACCGAGTGCCGCAACGCCTTCGACATCCAGCAGTCGTTCACCGACGACAGCCTGACCGTCTGCGAGTCCTGCGGGGGCCCGCTGCGCAAGGTGTTCAACTCGATCGGCGTCACCTTCAACGGGTCGGGCTTCTACCGCACCGACTCGCGCTCGGGGAACTCTTCGGTGCCCGCGTCGAAGGGCTCGTCGGGCGATTCGTCGAAGGGCTCTTCGGGCGATTCGGCCAAGGGCTCGTCGTCGGGTTCGTCGAGCTCTTCGTCGTCCGGCGGCGGTTCGACCTCCTCGTCGTCCTCGGCTAGCGTGGCCTAGACCCGACCGACCAACCAGCAGGGGGCAACGTGCTGAAAGGCTTCAAGGAGTTCATCCTCCGCGGCAACGTGATCGAACTGGCCGTCGCGGTCGTGATCGGCACGGCGTTCACGGCCGTGGTGACCTCGATCGTGAACAACCTGATCAACCCGCTGATCAGCGCGGTCTTCCGCGCCGACAGCCTCGACACGGCGCTGGTCTTCCAGATCCCGACGCTCGATGGCGGCACCTCCGACGTCAAGTTCGGCGCGGTGCTCGGCTCGATCATCACGTTCCTCGTCGTCGCGGCGGTCGTCTACTTCGTGTTCGTCATGCCGATGAACCACCTGAAGGAGCGCGCCGAGGCCAAGCGCAAGGCCGGCGTGCCCGACCCCGACGAGCCCGAGTCGGAGCTCACGCTGCTGTCGGAGATCCGCGACCTGCTCGCCGAGCGTCCGGTCGGCGACCAGCACCAGCCGAGGCACTGACGCCGGCTCGGCGACCAGCGCTCGAGAGCCATCGCACCGGGTGGGAGCTGCAGCACCTGACAGCTCAGCCCCAGTGGGGCGGCTTCTCGCGTCTCAGGCGTTCGTCTTCAGGACGGGCGGATGTCGCGCGCCCGGCGTCCTCGTCGTCGGCGCTCGCGTCACGTCCGGGCACCGGAGCCTCGGGCATCGGGTCGGTGCCGGGAGCGGGCGTCAGACGAGCCCGCCGTGCGCGGCCCCCGGCCCGCTCGACGCGTTGACGTTCGTCGTTCATGCGGACGCGGCATCCGGCGGCAGCACCGGAGGCTTGCCGAGCAGCGTCGCGACCCGGTCGGCGACGGCCTCGGGGTTGCCGAACAGCTCGAAGCTGTGCACGCGCAGGTAGTGCCACCCGAGGCGGCGCAGCACGTCGGGGCGCAGGCGCAGCGACTCGCGGAGGCTGTAGCCCGTGAGCACCTCGTCGGTCTCGACGACGACGGCCTTGCCGGCGTTCGCGGCGGCCAAGGCGAGTCGGCCCCGGTGCCCGGAGCTGACGCGGATGCCGCGGCGTTCGAGCCGCGCGGCGAGGTCGTCGAGCATCGAGGCGCCCGTCGTACCGCCGTCGCCGTCGGTCGCGCGCTCCTCGGTCTGGCTGAGGATGCTGGCGAGTGCGAGCACGCCGTGCGACTGCCGCGCCTCGTCGATGTCATCGGGGCGGAACGCCGAGACGATGTCCATCGATCGGCGCGCGCGGGTCATGCCGACCGCGAGCAGCCGGTCGCCGCCGGGTTCGCCGAGCGAGCCGAAGTTCGAGAGCAGGCGCCCGTGCGGCGTGCGTCCGTAGCCGACCGAGAAGATGACGCGGTCGCGGCTCTGGGCCACCGACTGCTCGAGCGTGAGCACCGTGAACGGTTCGGCCCGGTCCTTCAGGATGAAGTCCGAGAGGTCGGTCCGCTTGGCGAAGGCCGCGAGCACCGCCTGATGCACGCGTGCGGCGTGGCGCGTGCTCGCGGTGACGACCATGAGCGACTCGCGCGGACGCTTGACGGCGTGCTCCATGACGAGTTCGACGACCTTGGCGACCTCGGAGTCGATGCTCTCGACGGTGCCGGTGACCTGGTCGGGCAGACCGTTGCCGCGCACATAGTGCAGGCCGAGGCTGCCGTGCCCGAGGAAGCTGCCCGCCCACGGCAGCGACTCGATGCGGCCACCGTAGAAGCGGCGGTTCACGAGTTCCGCGAGGTCCTCGCCGCCGGCGCGGTAGCTGCGGGTGAGCGTCATGGTCGGCAGCAGTTCGCCGAGGCGAGCGAGCGCGGAGTCGGCGTGCAGTGCGTCGACGCCGTCGGATTCCTGCTCGGCGTCGGCCGCGGCATCCGTCGTCGCATCGGGGTCGTCGAGGCCGGTCTCGAAGACCGTGGGCGTCTGCGTCACGGGGTCTCCGAACGCGACGATCTGCCTGGCGCGGCGGATCGCACCGAGGTTCTCGGCCATCGTCGTGGAGCCGGCGTCGACGAGGATCACCGTATCGAACGTGATCGACGGGTCGATCGCGGCGACGTCGTAGGGCGAGGCGAGCCAGATCGGCGCGAGCGCACGGAACAGGTGCGGGGTGTCGTGCTGCAGCTTGGCCGCGTCGACGCGGTCGCCCCTGAGCATGCGCTTGAGGTGGCCCGCCTCTTCGGGGTGGTCGACGAGTGCGACCTTCCAGTTCTCCCCGAGATGCCATGCGAGCTGCGGGCCGGCCGACGACGCATGCGCCTCGTCGACGAGCCGGAAGTCGCCCTCGAGACGGTCGAGCAGGGCGGTGTCGGCGCCGAGCAGCGCGGTGTCGGTCGCGAGCATCTGCTCGAGCACCGACTGCCACCAGGCGAGTTCGAGTTCTGCGGCCACGATCTGCTCGGGCACGTGGCGCTTCGCGAGGTCGACGAGCAGCGGGTCGAGTCCGAGGTCGCGGAGGGTGCCGAGCAGCGCGGTGCGCTCCTGGAGGTTGGCGAGCACCTCGGACTCCTCGGCGAGGCCGGTGAGCATCGTCGTGAGGTCGCGCACGGGGCGCACGGCGAGCCGGCGCGGCGTGCCCGTGAGTCCGAGCGGTCCGTCGAGCACGCCGAGGTCGTGCTCCACCGAGCGGTGCGCGACGTGCACGTCGTCGAGTCCGACCGGTACACCCGGGATCGACCCGGCCTCGGAGTAGCGCTGCCAGAGCGTGCGCTGCTGCTGGATGCCGCGGAGTGCCGCGTTGAGGTCGGTGACGTGCACGCCGGGTCGCACGTACTCGAGCGCGTGCCGACGCAGCCGGCGACGGTTCGCGCCCGACATGCCCGGCGAGTCGCGCCGTGGCGAGGTCGCGGCGATGAGCTCGCCGAGCGGGCGGTCGTAGACCGAGGGCCGGAACCGGTCGAGCGTCTCGCGCACGTCGAGCAGGAGCCGTAGGAACACGCCGAGCTCGGCGACGGACTCGAACGTGCGCAGGCGCGTCTGCGCGATGAGCGTGCGCCCGCGGTCGATGAGGCGCGGCACGTCGACGTTGCTGAGCCGCTTGGCGAGTTCGTGGGCCTCGGTGGCCTCGGCCGACGAGGCGAACGACGCGCCATACCAGGGCGAGTCGCCCGGTCCGTACTTGAACTCGCCGAGCGCGGCGGCGCGCACGAGATCGCGCGAGACCTTCTCGCGGCCCTGGGCGAGCGCGGCGAGGGAGGCGTGCGAGAGCCGTGCGGTGGTCGACGGGGCGCCGGGCAGCAGCGCGAGTCGCGCGAGCTCGCCGAGGGCGTCGAGCACCGACACCTTGAGCTCGGGCTCAGGTCGGGTGAGCGCGGAGCGGTAGTCGACGAGCGCCTTGCGCAGTCGCACGAGCGCGTCGTCGACATCGGCGACCCTCGGACGCTCGACCTTCTCGTTGCGCGAGATCGACGTGATGAGGTCGCGGCGCAGGCTCGCCGTGGTGACGGCCGCTCCCCCGAGCCCGACCTGGCCGAGGCGGTGCACGATGCCGTCGAGGCTCGCGCGACGGGCGCCGACGACGAGCACGCGGCGGTCCTTCGCGACGAGCGCCCCGACCGCGTTCACGATGGTCTGCGTGCCGCCGGTGCCCGGGAGCGTCTTCACGACGAGCGACGTACCGGCCTCGATCTCGGCGACGACGCGCTCCTGCTCGGGGTCCGCGTCGAGCAGCAGCGTGTCGGTCGACGGCGGCCGCTCGTCCTGCGGCACCGGGCGTACGCGCTCGCCGCTCCCGGCGAAGGCCGCACGTGCGGTCGGGTTGCCGGCGATCGCGTCGACGAGGGGATGGTCGGGCTCGGCGGCATCCGCGGCCATCGACGGGCCGACCTCGGCGAACGAGGAGACCACGAGGCGCGGCGCGACCTGGAACCACGGCAGGTGGCTGGTGAGTCCGCGCAACCGGTCGATCACGGGCTGCGGCTTGAACACGCCGTTCGTGATCGCGAGCGCCACGAACGCGTCGGCGTCGAGCGTGATCTGGAACTGCTCGCGCAACTCGCGGGCGAGCGCGGGGTTCAGGAACGGCTGCCCCTTGAGCTTCAACTCGAAGTCGCGGCCGTAGCGGCGGATCGCGAGCGGGCGCAGCAGCACGGGCGCGAGGAACTCCTCGCCGCCGTTGCGCCAGGACGCCAGGCCGATCGCGAGATGCACCGACTCGACGCCGCGCACCGAGCGGAGCTCGACGCCCTTCTGGGTGATCTCGGCGGCCGCGAGACGCGCGTTGCGCAGGGCGAGCTCGTCGCGGATGAGGCTCGAGAGCAGCGTCGAGCGCCCGGTGATGAACTGCGGCAGGCCACCGGGGTGCGTCGTCGAGAGCTCGATGCGAGTGCGCGGCGTGTCGACGAACCGCACGAGCGGCGAACGGCCGCCGACGGTCTCGAGCTCCCGCTGCCAGCGGCGCCACGAGGGCTCGGCGACGTTGCCTGCGACCAGTTCGGGGTCGCCGAGGCTGAGGCTGTGAGGGCTCGTGAGGTTCTGAGACATCGCTTCCGGGGTGGGTTCTTCGGCCGCGGCACCCGTGTTCGCGCCGAGGACCAGGTCCTCGTCTTCGTTCCGTTCGAGCCGCCGCACACGGAAACGATAAGGCCAAGGAGCCCGAATCGTGGGATGCATCGCCGCGCGGGCCGGCTTCGCAGGCGCCGGGGGGACTTCGCAGGAGCCGTGGGTAGGGTGAGACCCTCACCGACTGAACGCCTCACCGACTCGCGCCGCGACGGCCCGGTCGACCGGCACGACCCGAAGGATCCGGCCCGATGCAGGAGATCACCCCCGCCGAAGTGCACGCGCTCGACGACGTCGTCATCCTCGACGTGCGTGAACCGCATGAGCTCGAGCGCGCCCGCATCGACGGCGCCCTCCACATCCCGCTGGGCGAACTCCTCGCCCGCGTCGACGAGGTGCCGCGCGACACGACGGTCTACACGCTCTGCCACGTCGGCGGACGGAGCGCACAGGCGGCCGCCTACCTCGAGAGCATCGGCGTCGACGCCGTGAACGTCACGGGCGGCATCGTCGAGTGGCACCGTCAGGGGCTGCCGCTCACGTTCGACAGCCCCAGCTGATCGGGGTCAGGGCGCGCTCTGCAGCTCCAGTCCGTGCGCGAGCGCGACGCCCTCGTTGGTGAGGCGGCCGGCCGTGGCGTTCAGGCCCTTCGCGAGCGCGGGGTCCGCGGCGAGCGCGTCCTGCCAGCCGAGGTCGGCGATGCGCACGGCGTAGGGCAGTGTCGCGTTCGTGAGCGCGGGCGTCGAGGTCGCGGGCACGGCACCCGGCATGTTCGCGACGCAGTAGTAGATGGCGTCGTGCACGCGGAAGGTCGGCTCGGCGTGCGTGGTCGGGCGCGAGCCCTCGAAGCATCCGCCCTGGTCGATGGCGATGTCCACGAGCACCGCGCCGGGCCGCATGCGCGAGACCATCTCGTCGGTGACGACCTTGGGTGCTGCGGCACCGGGCACGAGCACGGCACCGACGACGAGGTCGGCGTCGGCGACCTGACGCGCGATCTCGTACGGCGACGAGGCGAGCGTCTTGATGCGGTGGTCGTAGCGGGCGTCGAGCTCGCGAAGCTTCGGCAGCGAGATGTCGAACACGGTCACGTCGGCGCCGAGGCCGAGTGCGGTCGCGGCGGCCTGCTCCCCCGCGACGCCGCCGCCGATGACGACGACCTTCGCGGGCGTGGTGCCCGGAACGCCGGCGAGGAGGACGCCGCGACCTCCCTTCGACGCGAGCAGCTCGGCGGCACCGACCTGCGGCGCGAGACGGCCGGCGACCTCGCTCATGGGCGTGAGCAGCGGCAGCGAACGGTCGGCGAGCTGCACGGTCTCGTAGGCGATGGCGGTGACGCCGGAGTCGAGGATCGCACGCGTGAGCGGCAGGTCGGCGGCCAGGTGCAGGTAGGTGAAGAGCGTGAGGTCTTCGCGGAGGAACCCGTACTCGGACTCGATGGGCTCCTTCACCTTGAGCACGAGCTCGGCCGACCAGGCGTCGGCGGCGGTCGCGACGATCTCGGCACCGGCCGTGACGTACTCGTCGTCGGTGAACCCGGCACCGAGCCCTGCACCCGACTGGATGGCGACGCGGTGGCCGCGCAGCACGAGCGTGTGCACGCCGGCGGGGGTCATGGCGACGCGGAATTCGTTGTTCTTGATCTCAGCAGGCACGCCGATGTACATGGGGGCTCCGAACGATATGGGACTGTACCTCCGATTTTCGCCGCTTATGCGCCGGATCAAAAGAGTGACCGTACAGAATTCGCTAGCATGGCGATATCCGATGCGAATGTTCGAAAGGAGGCCACGCCATGAGCGATGCGCCGCACATCAGCACGACCGCGCAGGGCGCCGTCGTCGGCCCGGCCGACCTCGACGAGACCGACCGCGCGATCATCGTCCGGCTGCACGAGAACGCACGCATCCCGAACGTCGACCTCGCGCGGGCCGTCGGCATCTCGCCGTCGACGTGCCTGGCGCGCGTGCGCTCGCTCCGCGAACGCGGAGTCATCGTGCGCTACACCGCCGAGATCAACCCGATCGCGCTCGGCTTCACGCTGCAGGCGCTCGTGAGCGTGCGCATCCGCCCCGGCGCCCGGCACCTCATGGAGCAGATCTCCGACGAGCTGCGCCGCGAACCCGAGGTCGCGCAGCTCTTCTTCCTCGGCGGGACCGAGGACTTCCTGATCCACGTGCGCGTGCGCGACAGCGAGCACGTGCGGCAGTTCGTGCTGGAGAACCTGTCGGCCAACCCCGCCGTGGCCCTCACCGAGACGAACCTCGTGTTCGAGCACCACACCGCACTCTCGGCCGGGCTCCGCGCGGTGATCTGAGGGCGAGCACCCGAGGACGGATGCCGCGGCCGGTCGATCAGCGCACGGGCAGGATCTGCGACAGGTCGAGCCCGTCGGGCGACTCGAGCTGCTCGTACGTGCACGACGCGGCATCCCGATCGAGGCGCCACCGCTTGAACTGCGCCGTGTGGCGGATGCGATCGCCCTCCATCTGGCTGTAGCCGACCTCGACCACGAGTTCGGGGCGCAACGGCACGAACGAGAGGTTCTTGCCCGCCGACCACCGACTCACCGCGCCCGGCATCCGGCTGCCCTGCCCGTCCTGCGCGGCCCATTCGCCCCACGGATGCCGCGACAGGTCCTCTTCGACGTACGGCGCGAGCTCCTCGACGAGCTGGGCGCGGCGCGCCATCGAGAACGAGGCCGCGACACCGACGTGGTGCAGCCGGCCCTCGCCGTCGTAGAGGCCGAGCAGCAGGGAGCCCACGATGTCGCCCGTCTTGTGCCAGCGGAACCCGGCCACCACGCAGTCGGCCGTGCGCTCGTGCTTGACCTTGAACATCGTGCGCTTGTCGGGCAGGTAGGCGCCGTCGAGCGGCTTCGCGACCACGCCGTCGAGCCCTGCCCCCTCGTACCGCGTGAACCACTCGCGCGCCTCGGCGAGGTCGGCGGTCGCGGGGGTCACGAACACGGGGTCGGATGCCGCGGCGAGCGCGGTCTCGAGCAGTGCGCGTCGCTCGCCGAAGGGCCTCGCCATCAGGCCGTCATCGCCGAGCGCCAGCAGGTCGAACGCCACGAACGAGACCGGCGTCTGCTCCGAGAGCAGCTTCACCCGCGATGCGGCCGGGTGGATCCGCTGCTGCAGCGCGTCGAAGTCGAGGCGGCCGTCGCGCACGAGGATGATCTCGCCGTCGACGACGCACCGCTCGGGCAGGTTGGCGCGCAACGCCTCGACGAGTTCGGGGAAGTACCGCGTCATGGGCTTCTCGTTGCGGCTGCCGAGCTCGATCTCGTCGCCGTCGCGGAACACGATCGTGCGGAAGCCGTCCCACTTCGGTTCGACGTGCCCCACGTCGGGGATCTCCTTGACCGCCTTCGACAGCATGGGCGAGACAGGAGGCATCACCGGCAGATCCATCCACCCATCATGCTCCGTCTCGGGCCGTACGCACAGATCCGGGTGCGATGCGATCGACGGCCGCCGGCGGCATCCGAAGACCCGCAGGTCAAGCCCTCTGCAAGTCCGGGTTCATGGCGTATGGTCTATTGCGGTCGCCCCCGACGACGTGGCCGGCCAGAACGAGGAAACACATGTACCACCGCATCACCACCCCTGCGCCCGAGCGCACGAGCGCACGTCCATCCGCCGCACTCCCGCCCATCGGGCTCCCACCGATCGGGACCTGGTGGACGCTGCTCGATCGAGGGCTCCAGCGCGAGATCCTCGCGAACCCGACTGCTCCACTGCGCCCGTTCGTCGTGCGCCGCGTCTTCGAGCTCTGCGGACTCGGCATCGACGGGCCGCCCGTGCACGGTCTTCTTCTCGGCGCGAACGAGCGGGCGTACATCGCCGGCTGGGCTCACGCCGTCGACTGGACGTGATCCGCACGCGCTCGGCCACACGGAGCCACCCGGCCGGATTCACCGTCGACGGATGGTCTCACCGTGCCCCTGGAGGGACTCGAACCCCCAACCCTTTCCTTAGGACGGAACTGCTCTTCCATTGAGCTACAGAGGCTGACCGCAAAAGCCTACCCGAGTCGGTCAATCCGCCTGACCGTCGACCGGGGCGTGTACGCAGCCCGGCGGGTTCGAGTTGCCGCTCACCGCGAAGTCCTCGCACGTCAGGAAGTAGCGCTGGTTGGCGCCGAGCACGAAGCTCGCCACCGTGATCGCGGCGATCGCGGCGACGCCGATCGCGACCGTGCCACGGGAGAGTCCGTGACGGAAGTCCGGCCAGAAGATCCCGGCCATCACCCAGAGCGTGAACGGCACCCCCGCGATCGCCACGACGAACGCGAGCAGGTCGACGAGCCCGATCACGAGGTCGTCGCCGGCATCGGGCACGAACGACAGCACCAGCCAGAGCGTCGGCACCGAGAGCGCGATGAGGCGTCGGGTGCGGTGCGGGAACGGTCGCGGCTGGAACGCGACGACGAAGAAGGCGGCCGTCGCGGCGACCCAGACCATCAGGACCTGGTCGAAGAACAACTCGCCCCATGCGCCGAGCGTGAACGCCGGCCACCAGATCGACAGGCTCGCGGCGACGACCACGAGGCCGTGCATCGGTCGGCGAGCGCGAGAGCTCTCCGTCTCCTGCTCGTTCCGCCTGCTCATGGCCACCCCCTGTCCGCCATTGTGCCGAGGTGCTGCCTGGGGCGGGCGACGGCGCGCTGGCATCGCGGGTCGCGATAGCCTTTCCGACGGCGCGAGACGCGCCGACGACGGCAGGCCGCACGGCGGGCGCCACGACGAGCGGAGAACCATGAGCGGCGACGGCACGAGATTCTGGGTCGGCGCATCGACGGTCGGCGCACTCGGGTCGCCGGCTCGCGGCATCCGATCGCTGGATGTCTCCGCCGACGGCGCGGCCGTGTTGGGCGAACCGGTCGAGGTCGGCGCGAACCCGATGTACCTCGCGGTCTCCCCCGTGGGCGTGCTCGCCATCGTCCACGAACTCACCCAGGGCCGCGTCTCGACCTGGACCATCGACGGCGACACGGTTCACCCGTTCGGCGGCAGCGGTGCGACCGAGTCGGCCGACCCGTGCCACCTCGCGTTCGACCCGAGCGGCGGGTGGGTGTTCGCGGCCAACTACTCGGGCGGTCGGGTCACGGCGCACCGTGTGGTTCCGGATGCCGCGGCCGACGCCTCGCTGTCGTTCGCGTTCAGCGGCACCGGGCCCGACGCCTCACGGCAGGAGTCGCCCCACCCGCATCAGGTGGTGCTCGACGAGGCGCGATCGCGCCTGCTCGTGCCCGACCTCGGATCCGATCGCATCCGCGTCATCGGCCTCGACACCGCGTCGGGCGCGATCGCCCGCGCCGACGACGAGGCCGACGACATCACGCTGCACGCGGGCGCCGGCCCCCGCCATCTCGTGGTGCTCGGCGACGTCGCGATCGTGGCCAACGAACTCGATCGCACGGCCAGCGTGATCGACCTCGTCGACGGGCGCGAGACGGCGTGGTTCCCGGTCGACGACCGGGTCGCGCCGCGGGGGCTCGGGCTCTCGGCGATCCGGGCGACTCGCGCGGGAACGGTCGTCATCGGCGACCGCGACGCCGACGCACTGGTCGCGCTGCGGTTCGACGCCGACGCCCGCACGCTCGAGCGCGTGGCGTCGGTCGCGACGGGCGGCCGGCATCCGCGCGACCTGCATCTCACCCACGACGAGCGGTTCGCACTGGTGGCAGACCAGGCATCGGACTCGATCGCGGTCGTCGAACTCGTCGACGGCGTGCCGACCCGCGTGGTCTCGACCGTCACCACGCCCGCACCCGGCTGTCTCGCCCGGCTGCCCTGACCCGGGCACGACCGGCGACCCGTGACCGGTGACGCTCGGAACGACCGGCGACCGGCGACCGCGCACGCGCCGTCAGCGGAAGGCGGCTCAGTTGTAGCCGAGCACCACGATCGCGGACGTCGTCGGCGAGAGCTCGTCGACGAACGCGCTCTCCTCGAGTCGCGTCTCGTCCGAAGGTTGCGTCATCGCGGTCACCTGCCTCTGCGTGGGATGGTTCACCACGCTACGGGAGGTTCGCCCGGAGTTCACTGTCCGCGTCGTCCAACTTCGGATGCCGTCTTCGCCACATTGTCACAGTCTGCGACGGACGTCGGACTCACCCGGGCGGGTAGAGATACAGCGCCGCACCCTTGGCGATCGTGCGCCGGTGGTACGAGTGGTCGGAGTTCTGGTTGTACTCCTCGATGTTGACCGTGCCGTCGCCGTTGATCGACTGCACATAGGCCACGTGGTTGTACGGGAACCAGGCGACCGCCCCGACGACGGGCTCGCTGCTGGTCGGCCAGCCGTGCGACGCCCACTCGTCGGCCCAGGCGTAGGCGCTGCCCGAGGCGAGGTTGCCCCAGTCGTACTTCCAGGGCGCGCTCGTGACGCCGGCATCGCGGTTCAGGCGCCACGCGACGAAGTCCACGCATTCGCGGTAGTAGTACCGCAGGGGCGAGAGCCCTCCGCCGAAGTCGTCGGGGGTCTGGTCCCACCAGGGGTAGTCGTCGCCCTCGGCCTTGACCGTGTAGATCGCGTAGCTGCCGGATCCGCGGGAGGCGAGCTCGGCGGCCCAGGCCGACTGCGCCGCCTGCTCCTCGGAGCGGGCCGCCTCATCGATCTCGGCCTTCGTGGTGACCGCATAGGCGTCGGACGAGACGGGAGCGCCGCTGGCCACGGCCGAGACGTCGAGGTCCTGCGCCTCGGCCACCGCGAAGCTGAACGCGCCCGAGGGCTGGAAGAGGTCGCCGCCCGGCATGAACGCGTAGGCGGGCATGGCGACCGTGCCGAAGATCGCGGGCACCACGAGCAACGTCGCAGCCACCCGTGCCGGTCCGATACGGCGCACGTTCGCGGGCTTGCGGATCGCGCTCGGCGAGGTCGGCGCGCCGGCCGGGTTCGTCGGAACGGAGGCGGATGCCGCGGCGCTGCGGCGCGATCCACGGGGCGCAGTGCGGGCTCCGCCGCGCTCGCGGCCGGCGGACGACGAACGACGCGCTGCGGCCGACTCGGCCGCGCGCCGTTGCGAGCGCGACGGCTGCTCGGCGTGGTCTTCGTGCAAAGTCGATCCTCCGGACACCGCCCGGCCAGTCGGCTCGGGTCGTGTTGACGTGCGAGGTCACGCGGCGGGGTGCTCCGGCGACTCGTTCCACCTTAGGGGAAAGGGTCGCCGAAAGTCATCTCGCGGTCAGGATGCCGCGAACGCCGGACTACGGCGCCGCGGCGATCCACGTTCGGGTCACGCTGCTGTGGAGAGGTACTCGTCCCACTGCGGCAGCGTGCGCTCGAACCCGCGCACGACCCAACTCCGCCCATGCGGCATGCGCGGCGTGAAGCGGAGCTCCCAGCCCATCTCGGCCGGCGTGTGGTCGCTCTTGATGTTGTTGCAGCGCAGGCAGCACGCGACGAGGTTCTCCCACGTGTCCCGCCCGCCGCGCGAGCGCGGCAGCACGTGGTCGATGGTCGCGGCCGAACGCCCGCAGTACGCGCAGCGGTGCTCGTCGCGTCGCAGCACGCCGCGTCGGCTCACGGGTACGGCGTGCACGCGCGGCGTGCGCACGTATCTCGTGAGGATGATCACGCTCGGTCTCTGCCACGACCCGCTGGCGGCGCAGACGGGGTTGCCCTCGTCGTGCTGGATCACGGTCGCCTTCTGGTTCATCACCAGCAGCAGGGCTCTCTTGAACGAGATGACGGCCAGGGGTTCATAGCCGGCGTTGAGCACGAGGGTGCGCATGGAGTGCCTTTCGATCGGGGCTGGATGGCTTCCAGCCGCGTGAACGGGTCGACGCTCCGACGGCGCTGCGGCCGCTCGATGGCACGGGTGGGGCGGATGCCGGTGGCCGCCGAGATGCACCCCGAAAACGCAGAACGGGCACCGTCATGAAGACAGTGCCCGTCGAAACGTCGGCTCGTGCGGTACTCGGCTGACTACTGCGCCGTTGGTGGAATTGCGCGCGCGCATCCGTGGAATGGATGCTGCGCGTGCGAACCATCGGCGTTCTCCTCGCCCGGATCTCGGATCGTCAGAGCTTCAGGCTACGGCATGAACGCCGCGGAGGGGCATCCCTCCGCGGCGTTCACAGGCCGTGTCACCCGATGTTCACCGATCAGATGCCGATGCGGACGATGTAGTAGTCGCTCGTCCAGATGGGCTGCACGCGCACCGAGGCACCCTCGTAGGGCGCGTGCAGGATCATGCCGTTGCCGGCGTAGAAGCCGTCGTGCCCAGGCATGATGACGAGGTCGCCGGGCCGCGCGTCGGCCTCGGAGATCCGGGTGCCCATGGCGCCCTGTCCCGCGGAGGAGTGGGGCATGCCGATGCCGAACTGCGCGTAGACGTACATGACGAAGCCCGAGCAGTCGAAGCCGGCGGGCGTCGCACCGCCGTAGACGTACGGCGTGCCGATGTACTGCGTGGCGACGTTGTACACGCTGCCGAGGTCGTAGCTCGGGAACGGCGGGTTCGCGAGGAAGTCGCCGACCGAGGGTCCGCTGTACGACGCGGCGTACGAGGTCATCGCCGTCTGCGCGGCGACGCGGGCGGCCTCGGCCGCCTCGGCCTGGCGCTGCGCTTCGGCCGCGGCCTCGATCTCCACGGCGGTGACGGCCGCGAAGCCGTCCTTCGTGACCGGGGCGGCGATGACGTCGTCGGCGACCTCGACGGACTGGGCCTGGGCCTTCGTCATCCGGGTCTCGGCGCTCGTCGCGAACTGCGGCCCGGTGCTGCCGGGCGCGAAGGCGTAGGCGGGGATCGCGATGGTGCCGACGATGCCGGCGGCGATCGTCATGACGGCCACGTTCGCGACGCCGCCGCGGCGGAGCCGACGCGTCGACGCGAGCGGCCGCGCGGCGACGGCCGGCGCGACGGAGTTCTTGGGTTCTGGGCTGACGCTCGGGACGACGGCCTTCGAAACGGTGCCCCGCTTCGGTGACGTGAAACGGCGGCGTGGGGTGAATCGAGCCAAATCGGGTTCCTCCACCGCCCCACGAAGTCGGGACTCCGTCTCACCTGGTGCGCTCGAGGCGCGTCTTCGTCCTGAACCGGGCGGTGAGTGCCGAGGGGCGATCCCGATCCTGGTCCGACGACCGGCTTCGTGCCGTCGAACTCGACCGAGAATACGCGAGGGATGCCCGAATGTCACATTCCGATCACGGTTGGCCGGGATCTCTTGCGAACTCTCAGGTTCATTCCGCGTTCATTCCGCGACGAAGATGTGCCCTGCGACCTCGTTGGGAAGCTCGAGTGCGCCCTCGACGCCCTCGACCTCGACGGCGACGTATCCGCCGCTGCGCGTGAAGGTCGCCGACGCCCCCGGCATGATGCCCGCCTGCTTGAGCTGGAGCAGCAGTTCGGGATCGAACTGCACGGGCTCGCCGAGGCGGCGAACGACGCCGCGGAGCGCGGTGTCGCGGTCGGCGATGGCGTCGGTCACGCGCACGACACCCGACATGAAGGGGTCGGCCGGCTCGAGTCCGAGCTCTTCGAGACCCGGGATCGGGTTGCCGTACGGAGACTCCTTCGGCTCGCCGAGGATCTCGATGAGCCGACGCTCGACCTGCTCGCTCATGACATGCTCCCAGCGGCATGCCTCGTCGTGCACGTACTCCCACTCGAGTCCGATGACGTCGGCGAGCAGGCGTTCGGCGAGGCGGTGCTTGCGCATGACGTGCACGGCCTTGCTGCGACCCTCGGCCGTGAGTTCGAGGTGACGGTCGTCGGAGACGACCACGAGCCCGTCGCGCTCCATGCGCGCCACCGTCTGCGAGACGGTCGGGCCGGAGTGGCCGAGGCGCTCGGAGATGCGGGCGCGAAGCGGCACGATGTGCTCTTCTTCGAGGTCGAGAATGGTCCGGAGGTACATCTCCGTCGTATCGATGAGATCGGTCACCAGCAAACCCTCCTGTCGCAGCCCGTCATCAAGCCTAGCCCGCTGCGGAGGCTCGATAGACTTCGTCGCATGCCGAGCATCGTGATCCCCAGCGACCTCCTGCCCGCCGACGGACGATTCGGCTGCGGCCCCTCCAAGGTCCGCCCCGAACAGCTGGCGCACCTCGCCGCCGAAGGCCCCGCCCTGCTCGGCACCTCGCACCGCCAGGCGCCCGTCAAGAACCTCGTCGGCCGCGTCCGCTCCGGCCTCTCCGAGCTGTTCTCGCTGCCCGACGGCTACGAGGTCGTGCTCGGCAACGGCGGCTCCACCGCATTCTGGGATGCCGCGGCATCCGGCCTCATCGAACGCCGCGCGCAGCTCAGCGCCTTCGGAGAGTTCGGTCAGAAGTTCGCCGGCGCCGCGGCCGCCCCGTGGCTCGAGGCACCCGATGTGCGCAAGGCGCCCGCCGGCACGCGATCGAACCCCGAGCCCGTCGAGGGCGTCGACGTGTACGCGTGGCCGCACAACGAGACGTCCACCGGAGTCATGGCCCCGGTGAAGCGGGTCGACGGCGACGCGGGCGCGCTCACCGTCATCGACGCGACGAGCGCCGCGGGCGGCGTGGCCGTCGACCCGACCGAGTTCGACGTCTACTACTTCGCACCGCAGAAGAACTTCGCCTCCGACGGCGGCATCTGGTTCGCGCTCTTCTCCCCCGCCGCGATCGAGCGGGTCGAGCGCATCGCGGCGACCGACCGCTACATCCCCGAGTTCCTCTCGCTGAAGAACGCGGTCGACAACTCGCGCCTGAACCAGACGCTGAACACACCTGCCCTCGCGACCCTGCTGCTCCTCGAGAACCAGCTCGAGTGGATGAACACGTCGGGCGGTCTGGCGTGGGCCGATGCGCGAACGCGCGAGTCCTCGTCGGTGCTCTACGACTGGGCGGCGGCCTCGCCGGTCGCGACCCCGTTCGTCGCCGACCCGGCCGACCGGTCGCAGGTCGTCGTCACGATCGACTTCGATGAGACGACGGATGCCGCGCGCATCGCGTCGATCCTCCGCGAGAACGGCATCGTCGACACCGAGCCGTACCGCAAGCTCGGCCGCAACCAGCTGCGCGTCGCGACGTTCACCGCGATCGAGCCCGATGACGTCCGCGCGCTCACGGCCTCGATCGATTACGTGCTCGAGCAGATCGGCTGACGCCCGTGCGGCTCTGGCTCGCCGAGTCGGAGCGCCGGCCCGATCCGGCGCCCGCCCGGGCCGACGCGCGCAAGGCGGTGCTCGCGGGCACCGCCCTGTGGCTCATCGCGCTCGTGCTGTGCCTGCTCCTGCGCGACATGCTCGCGGCCGCCGGACTGGCGTGGCTGACCTGGGCGTGCGCCGTCGGCGTGCTGCTCGGCGTCGGCGCCCTGGCCGTGGTGCAGGCGATCAGACGCCGACACCCGCGTCAGAGCGCGGGCGCCTCGCGCTGATCGTCGTCGGTGTCGCCTGACTCCTCGTCGTCGTCTGACTCGTCGTCGTCTGACTCGTCGAAGGCCTCCGATGCGTCCTCGTCGAGATGGTCGTCGTGCTCATCGTCGTCGAGGTGGTCGTCGTGCTCATCGTCGTCGAGGTGGTCGTCCTCTTCGATGTGGTCGTCGTCCTCGTATTCGTCGTCGGCGTCGATCTCGAGCTCTTCGGAGGCATCGTCGAACTCGACGTCGTCGAGTTCGTCGGCCTCGGGCTCCTCGCCCGCGGCACGGGCCGCGGCCACAGCGACCGCCTGCGCAGCGCGGTAGTCGGCCAGTCGCTCCGACCACGGCACCCAGGCCGGCGCGAGCAGCGCACGCTCGCCCGGCATGAGCTGCGTCTCGAGGATCGTGGGATCGTCGTCGTCGACGCGCACGAGCGTGACACTCCAGTGCCAGCCCGGGTAGCCGGACATGTCGGAGGCGAAGTGCAGCGTCAGCACGTGCTCGTCTTCGGCGATGTGGCCGATGACGGATCCGACGGTTTCGGGCGCCGTGGTCTCGAGGAGCGCGCGGCGGGCGAGGTCGACCGAGGCGAGCAGCACCGGGTCGGGCTCGAAGATCACGGGCTCGGCCTCGGGCTCGACGTCATCGGCCTGCTCGGCATCGGCCTGCTCGTCGCCTGCCTGCTCGCCGCCTGCCTGCTCGTCATCGGACGCGGGAACGAGGTCGGGCGCCGTCTCGGCCTCGACCACGTCGACGGGCGCGACGGGTTCGGACACCGACTCCGCGGCATCCGTCTCGGGCTCGGTGAACTCAGGCATCCAGATCGTCTGCCACCTTGCGCAGCACGGTTGCGACCATGCGCGCCTTGGACTTCTCGGGGTAGCGACCCCGTCGCAGGTCTGCGCCGATCGAGTCGAGCAGCTTGACGACGTCTTCGATGATGATCGCCATGTCGTCGGCGGGCTTGCGGTTGATCTTCGCGAGGCTCACGGGGGCATCGAGCACGCGCACCGAGAGCGCCTGCGCGCCGCGCTTGCCCTCGGCGAGACCGAACTCGAGTCGGCTGCCCGCGCGCACGGTCGCACCGGCGGGAAGAGCGGATGCGTGGAGGAAGACCTCCTGGCCGTCATCGGAGCTGATGAAGCCGAACCCCTTCTCCTCGTCGTAGAACTTGACCTTGCCGGTGGGCATCGTGGAAACCTCGCTCGTGTCGTGGAAGGCGCGCTGAAGGTCGCACGCCGCGTACATGCCAGTCTAGAGTCCCGCCCCGCTCGGGCGGTGCGCTGCCCTATCCTTGCAGAGTGAGCGAAACCCAGCAGTCCGGCAGTCAGCGCATCGAACGCATCCTGGCGTACATGTTCACGGGCCTGGTGATGCTCTCGGTCGCCGCGTTCATCGCCGTGCTCATCGCGACCATGGCCGGCGTCGCCGAGAACGACGGGTTCAGCCAAGGCGTCTGGCCGATCGTGATCATGCTGCCGTGGTTCGGGCTCCCGCTCGCGTTCCTCCTGCTCATCGCCCTGTTCATCGTGCACGCCGTGAACCGCTCGCGCACCGCGCGGGCCCAGACGAACTGATCGGAGACGATGCTCGAACTCGCCGCGCGACTCCGCACGCTGCCCCGAACCGACCTCGAGGCGGCCCTGGCGACGCGCGAGTTCGACGCCTCGGGCATCCGTGATCTCTTCGATCTCGCCGAGGCGCTGCTCTCGCCCGATTCGCTCGACCACGTCGTGTCGCGTCTCGACCGCCCCCGGCTCGCGGTGCTCGCGGCCACCGCGACGCTGACCGCCGATCACACGGGCACCACGGTCGAGGCCATCGCCGATGAGCTCGCCCGCCTGGGTGGCTCCAGCGAGCTCGTCGCGGCGACGCCGCTGCTCGTGGGGCGTCTCGGCGACTCCCTGATCCTCGTGGTCGACGCGCAGCGCGTGCATCTGCCGGTCGCGGTCGCCTCGCGGCTCGCCGTGCGCATGGAACGCGACATCCCGGATGCCGCCGAGCTGGCCGCGCCCGCCCCGCCAGTGCTCGTCGGGGTCGACGACGTCGACCGCACCCTGCTCGATCGTCGAGCCGCCGAGACCGCGTACGCGACGGTCGCGGCGACCGCCGAACTCCTCGCCGCCGTCGGCAACCAGCCGGCCCGGGAGCTTGCGAAGGGCGGACTGACCCTCCCCGACTCGAAGCGACTGTCCGAAGCCTGCGGCATCGACCTCGAGGCCCTGCCCCGCCTGTTCCACCGTGCCGACGAGGCCGGTCTCGTGCTCCGCGACGGCGCCTACTGGCTCGAGTCCGACATCGGCGCCGACTGGGCGCAGCTGGGTTCGACCGACCGCTGGCAGCGGCTCGCCGAGCAGTGGCTCGCGCGCATCCCGCCGTCGCTGCGCGAACTCGTCGCCCGGCGCAGCGAGTCGATCTCGGCGACCGATCTTCGCGACGACGTGCGCTGGTTGTACCCCGCGGGCGGCAAGTGGCTCGACGACGGCCTCGACCGGCTCGTCGACGACGCCGAGGCGCTCGGTCTGGCCGTGGCGGGCGAACCAGTGGAGTCGGGTCGGCTCGTGCTCACGGGCGACGTGCAGCGGGCCGCCGGCTTGCTGTCCGCACACTTCCCGGCTCAGGTCGCCAAGGTGTACGTGCAGCACGACCTCAGCATCGTCTCGCCCGGCCCCCTCGAGCCGGCGCTCGACGCGCGCCTGCGAGGCTTCGCCGACGTCGAGGGGCGCGACCTCGCCTCGACGTACCGCGTGAGCGCGGCATCCGTGAATCGCGGTCTCGCGGCGGGCGAATCGGCCGAGTCGATCCTCGAGTTCCTCGGCGAGCTCTCGCTCACCGGCATCCCGCAGCCCGTGGCCTACCTCGTGGGCGAAGCCGCCCGCCGCTTCGGCAGTGTGCGCGTGGCATCCGCCGCCGACGCCGATCTGCCGGCGCGCACGGTCGTGCGCTCCGACGACGATCAGCTCATCGGCACGCTCGCCGTCGACCAGACGTTGAACGCCGTCGGGCTCCGCCAGGTCGGCCAGCACCGCCTGCTCTCGCGGTTCGCGCCCGATGTCGTGTTCTGGGCCCTCGCCGATGCGAGGTACCCGGTCGCCGCCGAAGACCGCGACGGCACGATCGTGCGCCTGCGCCGGCACCATCTCGCGCAGTCGCCGACGCCGGCACCCGCGACCGACCCCGTGGCCGCCATGCTCGACAAACTGCTCGCGAAGCACGACGACGACGCGACCGACGAGGTCGCCTGGCTCTCGAGGCAGCTCGAGGCCGCCGCCAGGGCGAAGGAGACGCTCACCGTCACGGTGCGCATGCCGGGCGGCACGACGGCCGACTACCTCCTCGCACCGGCGAGCGTCGCCAACGGTCGACTGCGCGCCCGCGATCGCAAGGCCGACATCGAGCGAACGTTGCCGCTGTCGGCGATCGCGGCGGTCGCGCCTGCGCCGTCGAGCGTCTGATCGGGCGAATCCGCCCCCGTCGGCGTTGCACCCGAGAACCGGGCGTAGACTCGATGGCTATGTCAGACGGCCCCCTCATCGTGCAGAGCGACCGCACCGTGCTGTTGGAGGTGGCGCACCCCCTCGCAGAGGACGCGCGCCACGACCTCGCGGTGTTCGCCGAACTCGAGCGCGCACCCGAGCACGTGCACACGTACCGCATCACGCGCCTCGGGCTCTGGAACGCAAGGGCCGCCGGCCACACGTCCGACGACATGCTGGGCACCCTCGAGCGCTACGCGAAGTTCCCCGTGCCGCAGACCGTGTCGGTCGACATGCGCGAGACCGTCTCCCGCTACGGACGGCTCATCGTCGACCGCACCGACGACGGCGCGCTGCGACTGCGCTCCGACGACCTCGCTGTGCTCACCGAGGTCGCGAACGCCAAGCGCATCGCACCGCTGCTGACCGAGCGCATCGACGACACGGGCTTCCTCGTCGAGGCGTGGGCCAGGGGCGCCCTCAAGCAGGAGTTGGTCAAGCTCGGCTGGCCCGCCGAAGACCTCGCCGGGTACACGCCGGGCACCCCGCACCAGATCGACCTCGACGAATCGGGCTGGAACCTGCGCGACTACCAGCAGAAGGCCGTCGACAACTTCTTCGACGGCGGTTCGGGCGTCGTGGTCCTTCCCTGCGGCGCCGGCAAGACCCTCGTGGGCGCGGGCGCCATGGCGACGGCGAAGACGACGACGCTCATCCTCGTCACGAACACGGTCTCCGCACGACAGTGGCGCGACGAGCTGCTGAAGCGCACGTCGCTCACGGCCGACGAGATCGGCGAGTACTCCGGACAGGTGAAGGAGGTCAAGCCGGTCACGATCGCGACCTACCAGATCCTCACCGCGAAGCGGAAGGGAGAGTACGCCCACCTCGCGCTGCTCGACGCCCTCGACTGGGGCCTCGTGGTCTACGACGAGGTGCACCTGCTCCCCGCACCCGTGTTCAAGCTGACCGCCGAGCTGCAGGCCCGCCGACGGCTCGGCCTCACCGCGACCCTCGTGCGTGAAGACGGCCGGGAGGGCGACGTCTTCAGCCTCATCGGCCCCAAGCGGTTCGACGCGCCCTGGAAGGAGATCGAGGCGCAGGGCTTCATCTCCCCCGCGGCCTGCTACGAGGTGCGCATCGACCTGCCGCAGTCCGAACGACTCGCGTACGCGGCATCCGCCGATGACGAGCGCTACCGCCTCGCAGCGACCGCGCCCGCGAAGCTCGAGGTCGTGAAGGAGCTCGTGGCCAAGCACCGCGGCGAGCGCATCCTCGTCATCGGCCAGTACCTCGATCAGATCGACGAGCTCGCCGACGCCCTCGGCGCCCCGAAGCTGACCGGTGCGACGCCCGTCGACGAGCGCGAACGCCTCTTCCAGGAGTTCCGGGAGGGCACCACGCAGGTGCTCGTCGTGTCGAAGGTCGCGAACTTCTCGGTCGACCTTCCCGAGGCGACCGTGGCGATCCAGGTCTCCGGCTCGTACGGCTCCCGTCAGGAGGAGGCCCAGCGTCTCGGACGCCTGCTGCGACCCAAGGAGTCCGGTCTCACCGCCAACTTCTACACGCTCGTCGCGCGCGACACCGTCGACCAGGACTTCGCGCAGAACCGCCAGCGGTTCCTCGCCGAGCAGGGCTACAGCTATACGATCCTCGACGCGCACGCGCTCGAAGCGGCCTGACGCACTGCGCGCGTCGAGTCAGCCGCGCGCGTAGCGCAGCAGCAGCAGGTCGCCCGCACGCATCGCATGCACCAGCCGCATCGAGCGGGCCCTCTCGTGGGCGCCCTGCACGATGCGACCGGCCGCGCCGCCCACGAGCATCGGACTGAGCGAGAGGCAGACCTCGTCGACCAGGTCGGCGTCGAGCAGCGCCCCGAACAGGTGCGGGCCGCCTTCGCAGAGCACCTGGGCGAGCCCGAGCGCACCGAGCTGCCGTTGCGCCTCGGCGAGGTCGACCGCGCCGTCGCCGCACACGACCACGTCGGCGACCTCGGCGAGCGCCGCACGCCGACCCTCCGGGGCTGCGGCGTGGGTCACCACGATCGGTCGGGTCACGGCCCGGTCGAAGAACGGATGCCGCGGGTCGAGGTCGAGCCGCGACGAGACCACGGCGATGCGGGGCTGGTCGCCGAGTCCGCGCGAACGCCGCCACGCGGCATCCGCCGGCTCGACCGAGAGCCCGCCGTACCCCTCGGCTCGCACCGTGCCCGCCCCGACGAGCACGACGTCGGCCAGCGTGCGCATGACCTGCATCGCGAGCCGGTCGCCGGCGTCGCCGAGGCCGCCGCTGCGGTCGTCGACGGTGACCGCGCCGTCGATGCTCGCGACGAAGTTCATGCGGATGCGAGCCGACCCGCGGTTCGGCAGCGCGTAGGCCGCGAGCAGCTGCTCGCGTTCGACGGCCGGCTCGCCGGTCACCGGTTGTGCTCCAGGAAGACCGGCTCGCGCCATCCCTCGATCGCCTCGATCATGCGCATCGCGTCGACCGTCTCGCGCACGTTGTGCACGCGCACGATGCGGGCGCCGCGCAGCACGCAGTAGACGGCCGCGGCGATGGACCCCTCGACGCGCTGCGAGCGGTCGCGGCGCCCGAGGCTCTCGCCGACGAAGTCCTTGTTCGACAGCGCGACGAGTGTGGGATACCCGATGGCGACGATCTCGTCGAGCCGGCGGGTGAGTTCGAGCGAATCGAGCGTGTGCTTGTTCAGGTCGTGACCCGGATCGATGATGATGCGATCGGATGCGACGCCCGCCGCCTCGGCGCGCGCAATCCGCTCGCGCAGGTAGTCGGCGACCTCGAGCACGACATCGCCGTACCGCGGCGACGGCAGCGGCGTCCGCGGTGTCGCGAGGCTGTGCGTGACGACCACCGAAGCCCCGGTCTCGGCGAGGACCGCCGCCATGCCCGGATCGCTCAGGCCCGTGGTGTCGTTGATCACGTGCGCCCCAGCGGCGATCGCCGCCCTGGCGACCTCGGCGTGGAACGTGTCGACCGAGATGACCGCGCCGGCATCGGCGAGCGCCGCGACCACGGGCACGACCCGTTCGATCTCCTCGGCCACCGGCACCGGCGGGCCGGGTGCGAACTTCGCGCCGCCGATGTCGATCCAGTCGGCGCCATCGGCGATCGCCCGTCGCCCGGCCGCGACCGCGGCGTCGAGCGCATCGGTGCGACCCCGGTCGTAGAAGGAGTCGGGCGTGCGGTTCACGATCGCCATCACCGCGACCTCGCGAGCGAAGTCGAACGTGCGCGGGCCGATGGTGCGGACCATCGCTCGGGCCGCGGGCGTCGTCGCCTGATGCCCGGTCGCCGCTTCAGCGGAGGACGCGGTCGTCACGAGGCGTCCCCGGCGAGCGCGTCGAGCGGCACCGACGGGTCGGCGAGTTCGTCGCGCGAGACCACCCGCCCCGACCTGATCAACCGTTGCACCTGCTCGTTCACGTCCCACACGTTGACGTTCATGCCGGCCACGACGCGACCGTCGGCCGCGAGCCAGAAGACGATGCCCTGCCGCTCGGTGTCGGCCGCGAACGCCGCGGTGAGGGGCACGTCGCCGCGCACGACGAGCTCGGCGCCGGCCGCGAGGTCTCCGTAGCCCGAATACTCCATGCCGAGGTCGTACTGGTCGGTGAAGAAGTACGGCAGCTCGTCGAAGACGACCGGCTCGCCGGCGAGCGCGCGGCCGGCCGCGGCCCCGCTCGCCAGCGCGTTCGCCCAGTGCTCGACGCGCAGGTGCCGCTCGAGCACGGGGTTCCAGACCGAGGCCACGTCGCCGGCGGCGAACACGTCGGCCGCACTCGTGCGGAACGAGGCATCGGTCACGATGCCGTCATCGACGCGCAGGCCGGCGGATGTCGCGAGCTCGACGTTCGGGATCGCGCCGATGCCGAACACCACCAGGTCGGCCTCGATCTGCTCACCGGTGCCGAGCACGACCGCAGCGACCTTGCCCCGCTCGCCCCGGAGTGCCGTGACGGCCGCCCCACCGCGGATCACGACGCCGTGCTGCTCGTGCAGCCCCCGGAACATGCTGCCGACACCTCGACCGATCGCGGCTTCGAGGGGCTCCTCGCCCCGGACGACGACGGTCACCTCGTTGCCGTAGCCGCGCGCGGCCGCCGCGACCTCGAGACCGATCCAGCCGCCGCCGACCACCACGACCCGCCGGTCGCCGCGGCGGAGCGCCGTGCGCAACCTCGTCGAATCGGGCAGCGTGCGGAGCACGTGCACCCCGCCGACTCCGGCACCGGGACCGGTGAACCGGCGCGGGCGCGCACCCGTCGCGAGCAGCAGCCGGTCGTAGTCGAGCGTGGCGTGCACGCCGTCCGCGCCCTCGACCTCGACCGTGTGCGCCGCTGGATCGAGTGCGACCGCGCTCGTGCCGAGCCGCAGGTCGATGCCGTGCCGCCCGTACCAGCGGCGATCGTGCGGGTAGACGCTGCTCGCGGCATCCGACCCGTTCAGGTAGCCCTTCGAGAGCGGCGGTCGCTCATGCGGCGGGCGGCGCTCGTCGGCGACGACCACGACCTCGCCGTCGAAGCCCGCCTCGCGGACCGAATCCACCGCCGAAGCCGCTGTCAGACCGCCGCCGACCACGACCACTCGCTCATGTGAGGCCATAGGCCAAGTGTTCCATTCGGCGCACGGATTTCACGACCCTCGAAGAATGTTCAGGAAAGTTCCAGCCAGTGCGCAGAAGATGGTCAACATGAGCGATGGACCACGCATTCTCATCGTCGATGACGAGCCCAACATCCGCGACCTGCTGACCACGAGCCTCCGCTTCGCCGGCTTCGCCGTGCGAGCGGTCGGCAACGGCGCCCAGACGATCTCGGCGGTCCTCGAAGAGGAACCCGACCTGATCATCCTCGACGTCATGCTGCCCGACATGAACGGCTTCGGCGTCACCAAACGCCTGCGTTCGGCCGGCTACACGGCGCCGATCCTGTTCCTCACGGCGAAGGACGACACCGAAGACAAGATCACGGGTCTGACGGTCGGCGGCGACGACTACGTCACCAAGCCGTTCAGCCTCGACGAGATCGTCGCGCGCATCAAGGCCATCCTGCGCCGCACGATGCACGCCGAAGAAGATGCCGTCATCCGCACCGGCGAGCTCGTCATGGATCAGGACACCCACGAGGTGCTCGTGAGCGACGTGCCCGTCGAGCTCTCCCCCACCGAGTTCAAGCTGCTGCGCTACCTCATGCTGAACCCGAACCGGGTGCTCTCGAAGGCGCAGATCCTCGACCACGTCTGGGAGTACGACTTCAACGGCGACGCCGGCATCGTCGAGAGCTACATCTCCTACCTGCGGCGAAAGCTCGACCAGCACTCGACCGAGCCGCTGATCCAGACGAAGCGCGGGTTCGGGTACATGCTGAAGTCCTCGGCCTCCAAGCCCTGACTCAGGGTCCACCACTTAGACTCGCCCCGCTATGCATCAGACGATCTCCGAGCGGTGGAACCGCATCTCGCTGCGCACCAAGATCACCGGTGTGACGGTCCTGATGCTGACCCTCGGCCTGCTCGTCTCGGGCATCGGCACGGCGGCCATGCTGCGCTCGTACGTCGAGGATCAGATGTCGGCGAAGCTCGGCGGCATCGCGGGCGGCAGCCTCGACAAGTACTTTACCGACGACGGAACTGATTCCGCGCCCAGCAATGACTCCCGCTCGTTCTCCGACAACGATCAGGTGTTCGTGGCCGTCTACGACGCCGCGACCGGCATGCGCGACGGCACCAACTGGGACGACCGGTCGATCGAGGACCTTCCGCGCATCCCCGAGACGCTGACGCAGGCCGAGGTCAACGCGATCAATTCGCAGAGCTCCGGCAAGTACACGGTGTTCGAGCTGAAGGACGCCGACGGCAACAAGACGTTCAGAGCGGTCACGGCACTCATGGTCGCCGACCAGCACGGCGTCTACTCGCCGATCATCATCGCGATCTCGTCGAAGGACACCGAGTCGCTCATCGCCGTGTACCTCACGATCTTCCTCGGGTTCGGCATCGGCGTGGTGCTCGTGGGCGCCCTACTCACGCGCATGCTCGTGACGACCACCTTCACGCCGCTCCGCGAGGTCGAGGCCACGGCGGCGGCCATCGCCGACGGAGACTTCAGCCAACGCCTCGGCGGCGCGACCCCGAACACCGAGGTCGGTCGGCTGAACCGGTCGCTGAACACCATGCTCAACCGCATCGACCGCGCATTCCGCGACCGAGCACGAACGATCGACCAGATGCGTCGCTTCGTCGGCGACGCGTCGCACGAACTCCGCACTCCGCTCGTCTCCGTCCGCGGCTACGCGGAGCTGTACCGCATGGGCGCCCTGCAGACCCCCGAGGACGTCGCCCAGGCGATGGAGCGCATCGAGAAGGAGGCCATCCGCATGGGCGGCCTGGTCGAGGACCTCCTCGCGCTCGCCCGGCTCGACGAGGCGAAGCCGCTCGAGCTCGCCGAGGTCGATCTGGTGCCGCTCGCGCGGGACGCGGCCCTCGACGCCATGGCCGCGCACCCCGGTCGAACCATCACCGTCACGACCCCCGACGATCTCGTCGCAGCGGATGTCGCGGCCGCGCCGCCCGGCAGCACGCCGGCCCTCGGCGGGTCGGCGCCCGATCGCCCGGCCACCGGCGCGATCTCCTTCGCCGGGGCGACGCTCGCGCGCCTGCGCAACCGACGTCCGCGCACGACCGATCCCGCGAACTCCGGCGGACGACGGGTCGTCGCCGTCCCGCCCGAGGACTCCCCATCGAAGCGCCCGCCCGGCACTTCGGGCGCCGGGCCGAAGGGTTCGGGCGCCTCGACGAGCCGCCCGCCCGAGGCCGTGCGCAATGGTGTCCAGCAGGCCGTCGTCCTCGCGGAGGAGAACAAGATCCGCCAGGTCATCACGAACCTCATGGGCAACGCCATGCGGTTCACCGCTGAAGACAGCCCAGTCGACATCCATGTCAGCGCGGATCCCGCAACCGAGCGAGCCATGATCCAGATCGTGGACCACGGCGAGGGCATCCCCCCGCAGATCCGCGAGAAGATCTTCCAGCGGTTCTGGCGCGCCGACACGTCCCGCACCCGCGAGACCGGCGGCTCCGGGCTGGGGCTCGCGATCGTGTCCTCGATCGTCGCGGCCCACAACGGCGCGGTCGACGTCGTCGAGACGCCGGGCGGCGGCGCCACGTTCCGGGTTCTCCTGCCGCTCGCGGGCAGCGCGGCCGCGCCTCAGTCGGTGTCTTCCGACTGACCGCCGCCCCGCGTCGTCGACCACTCGTCCTCCACATCGGTGCACCGCACGACCGAGTGCAGCGTGCTCGGTCGAACCGCGGTTCCTGCGTGGGTGACGCCCTACGTTTGCGGCATCAACCGAACGAAGGGACCCCATGTCGAGTTACCACGTCGATGCCGCGCAAGTCTCCGCAGCGACCCAAACCGTGAAGGGCACCATCGGCCGCATCCAGTCCGAGGTGTCCTCGCTCCTCGGCCAGCTCACCGGCCTGCAGTCCTCCTGGTCGGGCCAGGCCGCCACGGCGTTCCAGGGTGCCGTCTCCGATTGGCGCGCCACCCAGCTCCAGGTCGAGCAGAGCCTCGACGGGCTCAATCAGGCCCTGGGTGTCGCGGCGACGCAGTACGCCGAGGCCGAGCAGGCCAACGCCCGTCTCTTCCTGCGCTGACCTCTCCTGCTCGGTGACGCATCCGCACATCCGCACACGGCCCAGACGTCGCGCACACGCACGAACGACGTCCGCGCGCACGACGAAGGGCGCCTCCGAGACGGAGGCGCCCTTCGCGCTGATCAGGCCGTGACGGCCGAGGATCGGTTCGGACTGGGTCTCGATACGACCGGCCGGTAGGGCCGGTCACTCGACCCTGACCATCGCGGAGCTACGCTCCGCTCAAGGTCAGAAGTCCATGCCACCCGTGGGGTCGCCGGCCGGAACCGGGTTCTTCTCGGGCTTGTCGGCGACGACGGCCTCGGTGGTGAGGAACAGGCCGGCGATCGACGCTGCGTTGAGCAGAGCCGAGCGGGTGACCTTCACCGGGTCGTTGATGCCGGCGGCCAGCATGTCGACGTACTCGCCGGTCGCGGCGTTGAGGCCCTGGCCGACGGGGAGGTTGCGCACGCGGTCGACCACGACGCCCGGCTCGAGGCCGGCGTTGAGGGCGATCTGCTTGAGCGGAGCGTCGATCGCGACCTTGACGATGTTCGCACCGGTCGCCTCGTCGCCCGTGAGCTCGAGCTTCTCGAACGCGGTCTTGCCGGCCTGGATGAGGGCGACGCCACCACCGGCGACGATGCCCTCTTCGACGGCTGCCTTCGCGTTGCGGACGGCGTCCTCGATGCGGTGCTTGCGCTCCTTGAGCTCGACCTCGGTGGCCGCGCCCGCCTTGATGACGGCGACGCCGCCGGCCAGCTTCGCGAGGCGCTCCTGGAGCTTCTCGCGGTCGTAGTCGGAGTCGGTGTTCTCGATCTCGGCGCGGATCTGCGCGACGCGACCGGCGATGGCCTCCTCGTCACCGGCACCCTCGACGATGGTCGTCTCGTCCTTGGTGATGATGACCTTGCGGGCCTGGCCGAGCAGGTCGAGGGTGACGTTCTCGAGCTTGAGACCGACCTCCTCGGAGATGACCTGGCCGCCGGTGAGGATCGCGATGTCCTGCAGCTGCGCCTTGCGACGGTCGCCGAAGCCAGGGGCCTTGACGGCGACCGACTTGAAGATGCCGCGGATCTTGTTCACGATGAGGGTCGCGAGGGCTTCGCCGTCGACGTCCTCGGCGATGATGAGGAGCTGCTTGCCGGTCTGGATGACCTTGTCGACGATCGGCAGGAGGTCCTTGATGTTCGAGACCTTGCCGTTGACGATCAGGATGTAGGGGTCTTCGAAGACCGCTTCCTGGCGCTCGGGGTCGGTGACGAAGTACGCCGACAGGTAGCCCTTGTCGAAGCGCATGCCCTCGGTGAGCTCGAGCTCGGTGCCGAAGGTGTTCGACTCCTCGACGGTGACGACGCCTTCCTTGCCGACCTTGTCGATGGCCTCGGCGATCAGGGCGCCGATCTCGAGGTCACCGGCGGAGATGGACGCGGTGGCGGCGATCTCCTCCTTGGTCTCGACCTCCTTGGCGTTGGCGACGAGCTCGGCGGTCACAGCGGCGACGGCCTTCTCGATGCCGCGCTTGAGCGAGATGGGGTCGGCGCCTGCGGCGACGTTGCGGAGGCCCTCGCGCACGAGCGCCTGGGCGAGCACGACCGAGGTCGTGGTGCCGTCACCGGCGACGTCGTCGGTCTTCTTGGCGACCTCCTTGACGAGCTCGGCGCCGATCTTCTCGTACGGGTCGTCGAGCTCGATCTCCTTGGCGATCGACACGCCGTCGTTCGTGATGGTGGGGGCGCCCCACTTCTTCTCGAGCACGACGTTGCGACCGCGCGGGCCGAGGGTCACCTTGACCGCGTCGGCGAGCGTGTTGAGGCCACGCTCGAGACCGCGGCGGGCCTCCTCGTTGAAAGCAATGATCTTTGCCATGTGTGTTTCTCGTCCCTTCTCGGACGTCTCAAAGATTCTTGTTAGCACTCGATTCGAATGAGTGCTAAATCAATTCTGGCACTCGACCGCCACGAGTGCAAGCGAGGGGGCGACGGCCCCTGCCGCCCTGCCCGCGCGTTCGCTCAGGGCGCGAACGTCACCGATCCGGTCGTCGGCACGAGCTCGATCCACGTGTTGCCCGGCGCCAGTCGCAACGGCGCGCCGTTGTCGGCCGTGAACACGATCGGCGCCTCGCGGGCGCCCTTCGACCACGTGCCGTGCGCGGTACGCCCGGCCACCGAGATCCACGCCTCGCCGGCGCCGACCATCACGGTCTTCGGCACCTCGCCGTACTGCCAGTCGATGTCGACCCGCATGGTCACGACGTTCACCGCGTGCACCTGTGCACCCGCGTCGTCGAGGTCGGGCGCGCCCTCCTGCGACCTGAGCCAGACGGATGCCGCGGCATCCCACGTCCACGACGGGAACCGCTCCTCCGAGAAGACCTGCGAGATCGTCGTCGTCGGCGTTGCCGCGAGCGCAGGATCGGCGAGCGGATCCGTGCCGCCGTACACGAACTGCACCGGCGGCGGGGCGAGCGCGGCGTTGCGGCTCAGCGCCTCCTCCGCGTCGAGGATCACGTCGTGCGGGCCGGGTCGCTCATCGGCCCTCGAGAAGAGGCCGGTGTCGTCGTAGTCGAAGACGAGGTTCACGAGCGGGGTCGCCTGCATCATCTCGACGAAGATCTCCTGACCGCCCGAGTACGCGATCATGCCGCCGAACGGCGTCGCGATATCTGGGTCCATGGGTCGGATCGAGCGCACGGGCCCGATCTCGGGGGGCATGTCCGAGTGCCAGATCGCCACGTACCGCGTGAGGCCGCCCTCGACGAGCTCCTCGAACACGATGTCGGTGCGGTTCAGCGCGACCTGCGGTCGCGCCTCCTCGTGATTGTCGATCTTCGCGGCGATCGACGGATGCTGCATCGCGGCCCAGTCGGCCCGGGTGCCCCGCAGCGGCGCGAACGCGAGGGCCATCGGCGTGGCCGACTCACCGATCGGTCGGGCGTCGGCCGTCGGCGTGGGTGACGGGGTGGCGACGAACGGCGCATCGGCGCTGCATCCGACGAATAGGAGGGCGGATGCCGCGAGCAGCACGAACCGCGCCTGCCGCCTTCCGGCAGAACCGCCCCGCCTCGCCATGCGCACAGCCAACCACCGCCACGCGCGCCGAACGGTGCGACGCGCCGAGCCACGAGCTGCGGCATCCGCGACCCGGACCGGGGCGGAAGACGACGATGCGCCGCCGGCGTTGGGCGGGCGGCGCATCGATCACGCGTCTCAGGCGGGGCGGACGGCCTCGGCCTGCGGGCCCTTCGACCCCGTGCCGACCTCGAACACGACCGCCTGGCCCTCTTCGAGGACCTTGTACCCGGTCATGTCGATCGCGGAGTAGTGGACGAACACGTCCTGGCCTCCGTCGACGGTGATGAACCCGTAGCCCTTTTCAGCGTTGAACCACTTGACGGTTCCGTTCGCCATGCGTTGCTCCCAAATAGCCGTGTGTCGATCAGCACGTGCGTCTCGCCTGTACCGGGCCTCCGCTTCGTGCCGACCGGCACCGAGGGTGGTGCCGGGTTGCACGGATTCGAGCGACCAATTCCAGATACTAATGACGCGGGTCTGCCCAGGAGAAGGGGTGGAACGCCCCGAAATGTCGCGGAATGGCAACGATTCGCGCGAGGTCGGCAGACGTCAGCCGGCCACGCTCTCGGCGTAGTCGGAGCCGACGACGAGCACGAGCGGCGTGCCGATCTCGCCGAACTTCGCGTCGAGGCGCACGTCGGCGCCGGGGATCGCCTGCGCGACACCGCGGGCCGCGCCCTCGAGGTCGGCGCTGGCGTAGTACACGACCGTGTCCTTGAGGTCGCTCTCGCTCGCGTTCGCGGTGGCCCCCACGGGTACGCCCGCGGCGGTCAACGCATCGGCCGCCGTGGCCGCGAGTCCGCTCGTCTCGGTGCCGTTCAGCACGGTCACCGGCACATCGGGCGCGATCGTCGGCTCGGCGGTGACGACCGGCGCCGCCGAAGGCGTCGGCGCGGCCTGCGAGAAGTCGAGGCGGTCGTTCGCGACCACGACCGCGCCGATGCCGAGTCCCGTCAGCACCACGGTCGCGAGCGCGGCCCAGCCGAAGGCGATCCAGCGCGCCCCCCGCCGCTGCGGCGCCCGGTGGGCGCCGACGCGCTCGATGCCGTGCGGGATGGTGTCGAAGCGGTCTCGAGGAGAGTTCTGCGCCATGGGTCCAGTCGGGGGTCGGGGCCGGCTCAGTCGAGCGTGCGGCCGTTCGAGAGTGAGCGGCGGGCCCGGGTCGCCGCCCGTGCGTCGCGCAGTCGTTGCAGGCGCTTGACCAGCATCGGGTCGTACCGGAGTGCCGCCGGCGAGTCGATCAGCTCTCCGAGGATCCGATAGTAGCGGGCCGCGGACATGTCGAACTCGTCGCGGATGCCCTCGGCCTTCGCCCCCGGCTGCTGCCATGCATGCGCCTCGAAGGCGAGCACGCGGACGGCGAGGTCGTCGAGCCGGGCGGTCGGCTCGTCGCGCGAGGTCCGGTCGAGACTCATCGTGCACCTCCCGCGGCGACGGCGTCGCCTTCGCGTCACATCCTAGGGATGCCTCGCCGTGAGGGTGCCGAGCGTCTGCGGCGTGTGTGTGCGCGGCCCGTGCAGACCTGCGACGATGGAGGCATCCGCAGTTCTGGAGGGAATCCAATGGCGTACCAGGTCGAGAAGTCCGACGACGAATGGCGAGAGCAGCTCGGCGACGAGCAGTTCCAGGTGTTGCGCGAGGCCGCGACCGAGCGCCCGTGGACGGGTGAACTGCTCGACGAGGAGCGCGCGGGCATCTACGCGTGCGCGGCATGCGGCTCCGAACTGTTCAAGAGCGGCACGAAGTTCGACTCCGGCTGCGGGTGGCCGAGCTTCTACGAGTCGGTCCGCCCCGAGGCGGTCCAGCTCATCGAGGACACCTCGCTCGGCATGGTGCGCACCGAGGTGCGCTGCGCGAACTGCGGCTCGCACCTCGGCCATGTCTTCCCCGACGGGTTCGGCACGCCGACGGGCGACCGCTACTGCATGAACTCCATCGCGCTCGACTTCACGCCAGAGCCCTGAGCATGCGGCCCGCGCTCGAGGCCGCACTCGTCCGCAGGTCGGTCTCCAAGGTGACGGATGCCGCACCCGACGATGCCGAGCTCCTCGAGTTGCTCGGCGCGGCCGGGCGCGTCGCCGACCACGCATCACTGCGTCCGTGGCGCGTCGTCGCGCTCCGGGGCGAGGCCCGCGATCGCCTCGGATCCGCACTCGCCCTGGCGTCCGGGCTCGAAGCCGCCGATCCGCGCGGAGCCGCGAAGCTCGCGACCAAGCCGCTGCGCGCGCCCCTGCTGCTCGCGGTGGTCGCCGTGCACACGCCCGACTACGCCAAGGTGCCCGAGTGGGAGCAGGACGCCACGGCGGCCGGCGTCGCGCACCTGCTCAGCCTGCTGCTCGACGAGGCCGGCTGGGGCGTGCTGTGGCGCACGGGCCCGTACACGCGGCATCCGGCCGTCTCGGCGGCTCACGGCCTGAGGCCGAACGAGGCCCTGCTCGGCTGGCTCTACGTGGGCGGCAAGCCCGAGCGACGTCGTGTCGAGCGGCTCAAGCCGATCGACGCCGCCGCGAGGCTCACAACCCTCGACTGACCCGGCCGTCGTCGTCTCCGGGGTGAGCGTCGGCGTCGGTGATCGTGCCCGCGCCGTGCCGGTCGGATGCGACGACGTGCCGGCTCCGCGTCCACCTGGTGCTCGCGATGACCACGGCGACGAGCGCGAGCGCCGCACCGCCGATCGTGGCGACGTCGACGGCCTGGTCGCCGACGGGGACCAGCAGGTCGAGCGCGAGCGCTGCGGTCAGCTGGCCGGCGACGCCCGCGAGCGCCAGCACGAGCACGCCGATCACGCGCACGACGACGGCCTGCACGGCGATGAAGACGCAGCCGATCAGGCCTCCGGTGTAGAGCCACGCGTCTGCCGGGAGCGACGTCGGCCAGCCGACGCTCGACGAGTGCACGACCATCACCACGACGAGCACCGCAGTGCCGACGGCGAAGTTCACGAGCGTCGACGTCAGTGCGCTCGACGCCGCGACGCGGACGCGTCCGTTCACCGCCTGCTGCCAGGCCGAACCGAAGCCGGCCGTGAAGGGCAGCAGCACGAGCAGCACCGGGGCCGCGCCGCCGATCTCCGATGCGAGGGTCCAGGTCACGGCGCCGAGGGCGAGCAGCGCGCCGATCGCCCTCGGCGCGGTGAGGGGACGCCGCCCGGCGGGCCCGAGGCCGGCCAGGTCGAACACCACACCGCCGACCGTCTGGCCCGCGACGATCGAGACCGTGAACAGCGCGACGCCGATGACGCCGGCGGAGAGGCCCTGGGTCGCCACGAACCACGCGCCGGCGACCCCGCCGAGCAGCATCCACCAGCGCAGGCGACCGGCGCGCAGCTCCGTCACCACGTTGCGGAGTCCCGTGCGGCCCGGCTTCCAGAACGCGAGCGCGACGAGCAGGATCAGCAGTCCGGAGCCGAACGAGATGACGGCCGCCGTGTAGGCGTCGCCGATCGACGCCGAGAGCTGCCCGTTCACGCGCGACTGGACGGCCGTCAGCGCGCCGCCGATCGCCGCCATGGCGATCGCGAGCCACACGGGCAGGCCACCGGCCTCGGCGTGCGCGTGCGCGTGCGCGTGCGCGTGCCGATGCTCGGTCGCCGGAGCTCCGGACCGCGCCGCCGCGTCTGGGCCGGCCGTGCCAGGAGCGGCGGATTCCGGAGTGGGGACGTCTTCAGACAAGTGCCGGCTGCGGGACTCGAACCCGCAACCCCCGCTTTACAAGAGCGGTGCGCTACCAATTGCGCCAAGCCGGCGAGGCGAACCTCGAGGCACCATCCTATCGATGGCGGCCGCACGCGACCGCGCGACGGAACCCGAACGGGCTCCGTCGCGCGGGCCGGCTCACTGAGCCGGGGTCGGAGTGGGGCTGGGCGTCGGAGTCGACTCGGCGTCGTTGAACGTCGCGCTCGTGGCCTGCACCACGAACGACTGGAACTCGGCCGCGTCGGTGAGCGAGCCGCTGTACTGCTGGCCGTTCACGAGCACGGTGGGCGTGCCGGTCACGGAGGCGAGATCGGAGTTCGGGATCGGGCCGGTCAGCGCCCGCGTCGTGGCATCCTGCACCCACGCCTTGAAGCGCACGTCGTCGATGCACGCGTTCACCGAGGAGGCGGCGCCTGCGTCACCCGCGAGCTTCTTGAGGTCGGAGTTGTTGAGGCCGACCGAGCCCTCTTCGGGCTGGTTCTGGAAGAGCAGCTCGTTGTAGTCGAAGAACGCCTCGGGAGAGAGGTCGGCCACGCACGCCGCGGCGTTCGCCGCACGCAGCGAGTACTGGGTGCCGGCCGACTTGTTCGTCAGGATCGCGATGGGGTGGATCTCGAGCGTCGCCGCCCCCGACTCGACCATGGTGCGCATCGCCTCGGAGTTCGTCGTCTCGAACTGGCCGCAGAAGGGGCACAGGTAGTCGATGTACGTCACGATGTTCGCGACCGTGCCGCTGTCGTCGGGAACGGTCGCCGTGGGCTCGCCGCCGGCCTTGATGGCCGGGGTCTCCACCGCGGTGATGGCGCCGTCGTCGCCGGCGACCAGGAGGATGCCGTCGCTCGCCATGTTCGCCGGGCCGGGGCCGGCCGGCTTGATGTTGTTGAAGATGAGTGCACCGATGAGTCCGGCGACGAGCAGCACGGCGACGATGATGCCGCCCTGGATCAGGAACTTGTTCCGCTTGTCGCGCTTCTTCTGCTCTTCGCGAAGGACTCGAGCCTTCTCTCGGGCCGCCTCCCGGCGTTCGTTGCGGGAGGCACGAGGCTCATTGGATCCGACGTTGGTCATCGATGGTCACTCCGGGTCGCTGTGTGGGCGCGCGCGTACTGCGAACGCACCCACGATAGTAGGAAGGATGGCTGGGAATCAGCCACACGAGCGCCTCACCCGGCGTTCGGCCCCCGCTCGGCGGGCATTCAGCCGTCTCTGGGCGCGCTCGGGGCGCGCTCGGGGCGCGCTCGCAGCCGGATCCACCGAGCGGATGCCGCCGACGGGCGTCGAATCGGCCGCAGCCGCCGCGCGTGCAATACTGAGGGAGCGTCGACGATGACGCAGTCCATCACTACGGATCGTCCGGCACGTACCTGCCGGTGAAGGAGAAGCACGACCATGGCATCAGTCACGTTCGACAAGGCCACGCGCCTGTACCCCGGAGGCACCCGCCCCGCCGTCGACCAGCTCGACCTCGACGTCGCAGACGGCGAGTTCCTCGTGCTCGTCGGCCCCTCGGGTTGCGGCAAGTCCACGTCCCTGCGCATGCTCGCCGGCCTCGAAGAGGTCAACGACGGCAACATCTTCATCGGCGACCGCAACGTCACCGACGTGCCGCCGAAGGACCGAGACATCGCGATGGTCTTCCAGAACTACGCGCTCTACCCCCACATGACCGTGGCCGAGAACATGGGCTTCGCGCTCAAGATCGCCGGCGTCGGCAAGGAGGAGCGTGCGGCTCGCGTGCTCGAGGCCGCCAAGCTCCTCGACCTCGAGCCCTACCTGAGCCGCAAGCCGAAGGCACTCTCGGGCGGTCAGCGTCAGCGCGTCGCCATGGGCCGCGCCATCGTGCGTCAGCCCCAGGTCTTCCTCATGGACGAGCCGCTGTCGAACCTCGACGCCAAGCTCCGCGTGCAGACCCGTACGCAGATCGCGTCGCTCCAGCGCCGCCTCGGCGTCACCACGGTCTACGTCACGCACGACCAGACCGAGGCGCTCACCATGGGTGACCGCATCGCCGTGCTCAAGGACGGCCTGCTCCAGCAGGTCGGCACCCCGCGCGACCTCTACGAGAAGCCGCAGAACGTCTTCGTCGCCGGCTTCATCGGCTCGCCCGCGATGAACCTCTTCCACGCCGACCTCACCGAGAGCGGCGTGCTGTTCGGCACCGCGACGGTGCCGGTCGATCGCGACGTGCTCTCCGAGGCTTCGGCCAAGAGCGCGACCATCGGCGTGCGCCCCGAGGACATCACGGTTTCCGCCGTCCAGGGCGAAGGCCTCGCGGTCGACGTCGACCTCGTCGAGGAGCTCGGCGCCGACGGTTACCTCTACGGCCACTCCACGGTCGAGGGCAAGCGCACCGACATCGTCGCCCGCGTCGACGGCCGCAGCCACCCGAACGCCGGCGACCGCGTGTACCTCACGGCCACGCCGAACCACGTGCACCTGTTCGACATCGAGTCGGGGCTGCGCCTCGGCAACAAGGCCGTCGTCAGCTGACGATCGCCTCACGCGTGAACGATGCCGGTCGGGCCCATGGCCCGGCCGGCATCGGCGTTTCCGGCTACGCTGAACCACGATGAGCGGCTCACTTTCGATCACGTCGGCCACGACCGACCCTGCTCTGCTCGACCTGCCGTGGCACCTGCCGCTCGAGGCCTGGCCGAACGAGAACATCGCGGCACTGCCCAAGGGCATCTCGCGCCACCTCGTGCGGTTCGCGCACCTCGCGGGCCACGTCGTCGCCATCAAGGAGACCACGGCCGAGATGGCGCGCGGCGAGTACGAGATGCTCCGTACGCTGCAGCGCCTCGAGATCCCGTGCGTCGAGCCCGTCGCCGTCATCACGAACCGAACGGATGCCGAGGGCGACCCCCTCAAGCCGGTGCTCGTCACCCGGCACCTGCGGTTCTCCCTCCCCTACCGCGCGCTGTTCTCGCAGACGCTGCGCCCCGACACCGCGACACGGCTCGTCGACGCGCTGGCGCTGCTGCTCGTTCGGCTGCACATCATCGGCTTCTTCTGGGGCGACGTCTCGCTGTCGAACACGCTGTTCCGTCGCGACGCGGGGGCGTTCGCGGCCTACCTCGTCGATGCCGAGACCGGCAAGCTCTACGAGGGCGGCCTGTCGAACGGGCAGCGCGAGAACGACCTCGAGATCGCGCGCGTGAACATCGCGGGCGAACTGCTCGACCTCGAAGCCGGCGGCAAGGTCGCCGACGAGCTCGACCCAGTGCGCATCTCGAACGGCATCGTCGACGCGTACCGCAGCCTCTGGAGCGAGCTCACTGGCTCCGAGTCGTTCTCCTCCGCCGAGCGCTGGCGCATCAACGAGCGCGTCAGCCGCCTCAACGCGCTCGGATTCGACATCGAGGAGCTCGCGATCCGCACCGATGCGCAGGGCACGACCGTGCGCATCCAGCCGAAGGTCGTCGACGCAGGCCACCATCAGCGACGCCTGCTGCGCCTGACCGGACTCGACGCCGGCGAGAACCAGGCCCGACGCCTGCTGAACGACCTCGACTCGTATCGCGCGAGCTACGGCAAGGGCGAGCTCGATGAGGAGATGGTGGCGCACGAGTGGCTCGTGCGCGTGTTCGAGCCGGTCGTCAGGGCGATCCCGACGGAGTTGCGCGGCAAGCTCGAGCCCGCCGAGGTGTTCCACCAGTTGCTCGAGCACCGGTGGTACCTGGCCCAGCAGGCCGGTCACGACATCCCGCTCGCCGAGGCGGTCGCGTCGTACATCAACACCGTGCTCCGGCATCGCCGCGACGAGGCGACCGTCATCGGTCCGACGACCGGCACGATCACGACGTCGATCGACGTGGTGCCGCTCGACACGTCGGCCGTCGCGGTCATCGATCCCGACGACGAGGACGACTGGCGGCTCAAGGTCTGAGCCGAGCGACCGCGCCCCGGCGTGGAGCCCGACCGCATGACGAAGGGGGCCTCCGAGCGGAGGCCCCCTTCGCCATGCTCGGCGCGCGGTCGGCGACGCGAGCCTACTTCTCGGCGCGCAGCTTCGAGATCTCGTAGAGCGTGACCGATGCCGCGATGCCGGCATTCAGCGACTCGGTCGCCGCGCTGATCGGGATCGAGACGATCGCGTCGCAGGTCTCGGCGACGAGGCGGGACAGGCCCTTGCCCTCGCTGCCCACGACGACCACGATGGGCCGCTCGGCCCACGAGAGGCCGGGGAGCGACACGTCGCCGTCGCCGTCGAGTCCGAGCACGAACACGCCGCGCTCCTTGAGCGCCTTGAGCGTCTGGGTGAGGTTCGGAGCCATGGCCACGGGGATGCGCGCGGCCGCGCCGGCCGAGGTCTTCCACGCACCGGCGTTGACGCCGACCGAGCGGCGCTGCGGCACGATGATGCCCTGCCCGCCGAAGGCCGCGGTCGAGCGGATGATCGCTCCGAGGTTGCGTGCGTCGGTGATGCCGTCGAGCGCCACGAACAGCGGGTTCTGGTCGCGGGCGATGACCTGGTCGAGGAGCTCGATCGGGTGCGCGTACTCGTACGGCGGCACCTTGAGCGCGAGGCCCTGGTGCACGCCGCCCTCGCCGGCGAGGCGGTCGAGCTCGGGGCGCATGACCTCGAGGATCGGGAGTCCGCGGTTGGTGGCGATCTTCAGCGCCTCCTTCACGCGGTCGTCCATCTCGATGCGTGCCGCGACGTAGAGGGTCGTCGCGGGGATGCGCGTGCGCAGTGCCTCGAGGACCGAGTTGCGGCCCGTCACGATCTCGGACTCGTCGCCCGACTTCGAGCGACGAGATGCACCGGATGCACCGCGGGGTGCGCCGGGGCGCCCTCCGCCCTGCCCGGCCACCTTCGCGCCAGGCCGGCCCTTGCCTCCGGATGCCGCATAGCGCTCCTCGGCGGCCTTGCGCTTGCCCGCGGGATGCCATGCACGGTCTTCGGCCTTCGGGGTCGGTCCCTTGCCCTCGAGCGCCTGACGCCCCTGGCCTCCGGATCCGACCTGCTTGCCCTTGCCCTTGCGCACGGCTCCGGCGCGCGGCTTGCTGCTGCCCTTCATGATTCCAAGCTCCAATGTGTGCCGGTCTGGCTGTCTTCGATGGTGATGCCCGCTGACGAGAGTTCGTCGCGGATGCGGTCTGCGGCTGCGAAGTCCTTCGCTGCACGAGCCGCCTGGCGATCCTCGATGAGTCTGGTCACGAGGGTGTCGAGGGCGGATGCCGCGGGCGCGGCGTCCGGGCTCCACCTGGCGTCGCGGGGGTCGATGCCGAGCACGCCCGCCATGGCGGCGACCTGCCCGTGCAGCGCCGCGGCGTCGTGGAGTTCGTCGGCGTCGAGCGCCTGGTTGCCGGCGCGGACGGTGTCGTGCAGCACGGCGATCGCCTGGGGCACGCCCAGGTCGTCGTCCATGGCTGCGGCGAACGCGTCGGGGATCACGGGAGCGCCGACGCCCTCGTAACGCGTGCCCGCGAGGCGTCGTTCGACGCGCTCGAGGAACGTGCGGATGCGATCGACGGCCGCCTCGGCCTCGGCGAGCGAGCCGGGCGAGTAGTCGAGCGTCGAGCGGTAGTGCGCGGCGCCGAGCAGGTAGCGCACCGCGAGCGGGGAGGCGAGTTCGAGCAGCTCGGCGGCGAACACGGAGTTGCCGAGCGACTTGGACATCTTCTGCCCGCCGGTGTTCACGAGCCCGTTGTGCACCCAGTAGCGGGCGTAGCCGTGACCGGCCGCCGTGGACTGCGCGAGCTCGTTCTCGTGGTGCGGGAAGCGCAGGTCGAGACCGCCCCCGTGGATGTCGAACTCGGTGCCGAGGTAGCGGCTCGCCATGGCCGAGCACTCGATGTGCCAGCCGGGCCGGCCGTCACCCCACGGCGACGCCCACGATGCGGACGCGGGCTCGTCGGCCTTGCGACCCTTCCAGAGGGCGAAGTCTCGGGGGTCGCGCTTGCCGCGCGGGTCGGCGTCGGCCGCGGCCTCCATGTTGTCGCGCGCCTGGCGCGTGAGCTCGCCGTAGGCCGGCCAGCTCGCGGTGTCGAAGTACACGTCGCCCGAGGCATCCGGAGCCGCGTACGCGTGCCCGCGCTCGATGAGCCGGGTGATCAGTTCCTGCATCTGCTGCACGCTCGCGGTCGCGCGCGGTTCGTACGTCGGAGGCAGGATGCCGAGCGAGGCGTAGGCGGCCTGGAACTCGAGCTCGACGCGGTAGGCCAGCGCCCACCACTGCTCTCCCGTCGCGGCGTCGAGGATCTTGTCGTCGATGTCGGTGACGTTGCGCACGAACGCCACGTCGTACCCGCGGTACGAGAACCAGCGGCGGAGGATGTCGTAAACGAGCGCGCTGCGGAGATGACCGATGTGCGGGCTCGACTGCACGGTCGGACCGCAGACGTACATGCCGACGTGTCCCTCTTGGAGGGGCACGAAGTCACGCAGGGCCTGAGCCTTCGAATCGTAGAGTCGCACGGTCACCCGGCAAGCCTACCGGCGCCCGGCTGAACGCCCGGTCGGCGCGACGATCAGGGCGTCGCGAGCAGTGCGGTGGCCAGCGCCGAGACGCCCTCGCCGCGGCCGGTGAAGCCGAGGCCGTCGGTCGTGGTGGCGGCCACCGACACGGGAGCGCCGAGCACATGCGACAGGAGGGCCTCGGCCTCGGCCCTGCGTGGGGCGAGCTTCGGGCGGTTGCCCACGATCTGCACGGTCACGTTCACGATGCGGAATCCGGATGCCTCGACCAGCCGTCGCGTCTCGGCGAGGAACACCTCGCCGTGCGCCGCGGCGAATCGCGGGTCGGCGGTGCCGAAGATCGCGCCGACGTCACCGAGGCCGGCGGCCGCGAGCAGGGCGTCGCAGATCGCGTGCGCGGCGGCGTCGCCGTCGGAATGCCCCGAGAGCCCGCGCTCACCCGGCCATTCGAGGCCCGCGAGCCAGAGCGGCGTGGCCGGGTCGTCGGCGAACGCGTGCACGTCGACCCCGGTGCCGATGCGAGATGCGGGCGGCGCGACGGCGGGCGTGCCGAGCTCGGCCGGGTGCGAGGCCGGGGCCACCGCGCGTTCCCCGTCGGGGCGGACGTGCGGTGCGACGCCCAAGTGCTGCTCGGCTCGCCGGAGGTCTTCCGGCACGGTGATCTTGAAGCCTCGCGCGTCACCGGGCACGAGGTCGACGGTGAACCCGGCCGCCGCGGCGATCGCGGCGTCGTCGGTGTACTCGAACGTCGGATCGGCGGACGCGAAGGCATCGTCGAGATCCTCGCGCGGGAAGCCCTGCGGGGTCTGCACCGCCGCGAGCACCGATCGGTCGACGGTCGAGACCACATGACCGCCCTCGATGCGCTTGATCGTGTCGACCACGGGGAGGCCCGGCACGATGCCGTGACCGCGCGAGCGCACGGCGGCGGCGACCTCGTCGAAGACCAGCGACGGGGTGAGCGGGCGAGCCGCATCGTGCACGAGGACGGTGTCGACGAGTCTCGGCAGCACGGCGAGTCCGGCCTCGACCGAATCCTGACGCGACGCGCCGCCCGGCACGACGTCGAACGGGGCGGATGCCGCGGCCGCGACCTCCGCGAAGCGCACCTGCACCTCGGCGACGCGGTCTGCCGGAGCGACGACGACGACGTGCGGCGTCTCGTGCATGCCCAGCACGGCATCGAGGGCGACCCCGAGGATCGTGGATTCGCCGAGCGGCACGAAGGCCTTGGGCTCGGCGTGGCCGAGGCGCGTGCCGCTGCCCGCGGCGACCAGGATGACGGCGACGGTCGACGAACTCATGGTTCGAGCCTAGCCAGCATGGGGCCGCCGCAGGTCACCAGGGCAGCACAACGGCACCGCGCCCGGGAGGACGCGGTGCCGTTGGTGACGCTAGGAGGCGAGGACCTCGTCGAGGACCGTCGAAGCGGCCTCCTCGTCGGTCTTCTCTGCGAGCGCGAGTTCGGAGATCAGGATCTGGCGCGCCTTCGCGAGCATGCGCTTCTCACCCGCCGACAGTCCGCGGTCCTGGTCGCGGCGCCACAGGTCGCGCACCACTTCGGAGACCTTGATCACGTCGCCGGAGGCGAGCTTCTCGAGGTTCGCCTTGTAGCGGCGGGACCAGTTGGTGGGCTCCTCGGTGAACGGGGCGCGAAGCACCTCGAACACCTTGTCGAGGCCGTCCTTGCCGATGACATCGCGAACGCCGACGAGGTCGACATTCTCAGCGGGAACCTCGATCACGAGATCTCCCTGCGTGACGTTCAGCTTCAGGTATTTCTTGGTCTCGCCCTTGATGACGCGGTCTTTGACTTCGATGATCGTCGCGGCTCCGTGATGCGGGTACACGACGGTTTCGCCAACCTCAAAAAGCATGAATGTATGTCCTTCCGGCAACTTTCAGGATATCACATTCGTGTTCGTGCTAAGGTTCCGCCGCTCGCTCGCAGGCCCCGCGGCACCGTTGCGCTACACTCGGAATCGATTCCCGTGCGCGTTTCAGACGGTCGCGCACGCCCGTACTTGGAGGTTCTGTGAAGGCGCGTCTCGCGGCATCCGCTGTTCTGGCCCTGGGTCTCGCCATCGGCGCGACCGGCTGCTCGATGGTCACCTACCAGGCGACCACCGAGCACTACGACGCGAGCGACGGCGTCTCGGTCACGGTCGGCGACCTCGACCTGCGCAACATCCTCGTGGTGAGCGAAGACGGCGTCGACGGCAACCTCGTGATGACCGTGGTCAACACCGGCGACGACGACCAGACCCTGAAGATCGAGGCCGGCTCGGCCACACAGGAGCTCGAGGTCGCCGCGAACGAGACCGTCGTGCTCGGCGGCGAGGAGACCGAGCCGCTGCTGCTCGAGGGCATCGACGCCGAGGTCGGCGGCCTGACCCCGATCTTCTTCCAGTACGCGAGCGAAGAGGGCATCGAGAAGCAGATCCCCGTGCTCGACGACCGCCTCTACCCGGGCCTCGCCCCGTAAGCCACCGGTCCTCCGGGCGAATCGCCCGTCAAGACCAAGCACGAAACGGCTCCCGCCTCGGCGGGAGCCGTTTCGCATGTTCGGGGCCGGCAGGGCCGTCGAGCGCCCGACCTCAGGCCTCGAACCGGTAGCCCAGTCCGCGCACGGTCACGAGCTGCACGGGCTCGGACGGCTGCTTCTCGATCTTCGAGCGGATGCGCTTGATGTGCACGTCGAGCGTCTTGGTGTCGCCGAAGTAGTCCGAACCCCAGACGCGGTCGATGAGCTGACCGCGGGTCAGCACGCGGCCCGGATTGCGCATCAGGAGCTCGAGCAGCTCGAATTCCTTGAGCGGCATGGGAACGGGTTCTCCCTCGACCTCCACCGTGTGCCGGTCGACGTCCATGCGCACCCGACCGCCCTCGATGAGCGACTCGTCGAAGTCGTCGGCATCGATGCGGCGTCGCAGCACGGCACGGATGCGCGCGAGCAGCTCGCGCGTCGAGTACGGCTTCGTGACGTAGTCGTCGGCGCCCAGCTCGAGCCCGACCACGATGTCGATCTCGGAGTCCTTCGCCGTGAGCATGATGATCGGCACGTTGGAGCGCGCGCGGATCTCCCGGCAGACCTCGGTACCGGGCAGGCCCGGCAGCATGAGGTCGAGCAGCAGCAGGTCGGCTCCCCCGCGGTCGAACGCCGCGATCGCCGACGGACCGTCGGCCGCGACCTCGATCTCGTACCCCTCGCGTTCCAGAAGGAAGCTCAGCGGGTCGCTCAGCGCGATCTCGTCCTCGACGAGCAGGATGCGGGTCACAGGGTGTCTCCTCGGTCAGGAACGACGTGCGCCGCTCCGGTGGTGATGTCGATGGTGGCGGTCATGGGACGGGGTGCGCGGTGCGACCGGTTCGCGGCGCGGCGCCGGGTTCGGCCGTCGAACGCCCGCCCGCGGCATCCGTCACCTGGATCGGCTTCTCGGCGAGCGGAAGTCGGATCGTGAACGTCGAACCGCGCTCCGGCGTGGACCAGACCCGCACATCGCCGCCGTGGTTCTGCACGGTGTGCTTGACGATGCTGAGGCCGAGGCCGGAACCGCCCGTGTTGCGCGAACGCGCCTGGTCGACGCGGAAGAAGCGCTCGAACACGCGATCGAGATCGTCGCGCTGGATTCCGATGCCCTGGTCGGTGACCGAGATCTCGACCGTGTCGCCCGAGACCTTGACGCCGACGCCGACGCGACCGCCCTCGCTCGAGTACGCGATCGCGTTCGCGAGGAGGTTGTGCACGGCCACGACGAGCAGCGACCGGTCTCCGTAGACCTGGGCGGACTTCGACGTCCGCACGGCGATCGTCACGCGCTTCGACGTCGCGACGATGCGGTTCTGGTCGACCGCCTCGGCGACGACCTCGTCGACCCTCACGAGCACGTCGGGGCGCAGCGCATCGCGAGCCTGCAGGCGCGAGAGTTCGATGACCTCGCTCGTGATGTGCGCGAGCCGGGCCGCCTCGGTCGACAGGCGCCCCGCGAACCGTCGCACCTGATCGGGCTCGTCGGCCGCCTGGTCGAGGGCCTCGGCGAGCAGGCTGACCGACGCGATCGGCGTCTTCAGCTCGTGCGAGATGTTCGCGACGAAATCGCGGCGCACGTCGTCGAGCCGGTGCGACTCCGTGCGATCGTCGGCCATGAGCAGCACGAACCGGGTGCCGAGCCGGGCCACGAGCACCCGCAGGCGCATGGTCGACTCGCCGTAGGGACCGCGCGCGAGGGTGAACTCGTCGGCGATCGTCTCCCCTGAGCGACGAACGGATGCCGCGAGCTCCACGAGTTCGGGATGCACGAGCGCACCGCCGCGCACGAGTCCGAGCGCGAGCGCACCCGGCGACGCCTGGAGCACGTTGTTCGAGGGGTCCAGCACGATGCCGGCGGACTCGAGGACGTCGAGCACGTGCTCGACCCCGTCGGGGATCGTGGGGGCGATGACCTGTGCGGCACGTGCACCACGACGCTCGGCCATGTACAGCAGGAGGAGGAAGCCGGCCCCGAGGAACGCGCCGAGTGCGAGCGCGCCGAGGACCAGCCAGATGGAGTCCATACTCTGTAGCGTAACCACACGCCGGAGCCCCGATTCCCGAAAAGCGGGGCATCACGACGGTAGGTTAACGAGTGTTCAGGTCTACGGCACCCGGCGTTCACCTTCCCGGGCGACGATGTGCTTGTCCGGTGCGACCTCCGGACCGATCCCGCGTGCGCGCCGCGCGCGCACCCGAAAGAGGATGTTTCGTATATGCGTGAGGTGTTCCAGCAGGAGCTTCAGGAAGTCCAGGAGCGACTCGTCGAGATCGCTGAACTCGTCGCCACGTCGATCGACAAGGCGACGCGTGCGTTCAACGAGTCCGACGTGAGTCTGGCCGAGGAGGTGATCGCCGACGACCACCGCATCGACCAGGCCGCGCAGGAGCTCGACGAGCTCGCCATCACGATCCTCGCCCGCCAGTCGCCGGTCGCGCGCGACCTGCGAACGGTCGTGAGCGCGCTGCGGATCAGCGCCTCGCTCGAGCGCATGGGCGACATGTCGACCCACATCGCGCAGCTCGCGCGCTACCGCTTCCCCGACAAGGTCGTGCCAAAGCGCCTGCGCAGCACGTTCTTCGAGATGGGCGCGCTCGACGTCGAGATCGCGCAGAAGCTCACCCAGCTGCTGCGCACCGAGGACGTCAAGCTCGCCGAGGAGATCCGCAACGAGGACGACAAGGTCGATGACCTGCACCTCTCGGTCTTCGACACCGTGCTCGGCGAGAAGTGGAAGGGCGAGGCGGCCGACACGGTCGATGCGACCCTCGCGAGCCGCTACCACGAGCGCTTCGCCGACCACGCGGTCTCGATCGCCAAGAAGGTGCAGTACCTGGTGACGGGCGACTGGGACCCCGACATCAACGCGGGACTCTGACGTGCAGGGCTGACGAACGCGAGCCCGCGACGGGCATGACGAAGGGCCGGGGATTCCTCCCCGGCCCTTCGGTCGTTCCAGGCGGCGGCGCAGGTGCTGCGCCGCCGCCTGACGACCTACTTCTTGCCCTGCGCGGCGACCGCTGCGGCGCCCGCTGCGGCGGCCTCGGGGTCGAGGTAGCGCGCGGGCGCGATCGGCGCGAAGTCGTCGCCGAGCTCGTACACCAGCGGGATGCCGGTCGGGATGTTCAGGTCGGCGATGTCGTCGTCGCTGATGCCGTCGAGGTGCTTGACGAGCGCGCGAAGCGAGTTGCCGTGGGCCGTGACGAGCACGGTCTTGCCGGCCGCGAGGTCGGGCACGATGCCCTCCTCCCAGTAGGGCAGCATGCGCGCGATGACGTCCTTCAGGCACTCGGTGCGGGGCAGCTCGTCGTCGGAGAGTCCGGCGTAGCGGGCGTCGCCCACCTGCGAGTACTCGGCGTCGTCTTCGAGCACGGGCGGGGGCACGTCGAACGAACGGCGCCACAGCTGGAACTGCTCGGGGCCGTACTTCTCGAGCGTCTCGGCCTTGTCGAGGCCCTGCAGCGCACCGTAGTGGCGCTCGTTGAGGCGCCAGGTGCGGCGCACGTCGATCCAGGCGCGGTCGGCGACGTCGAGCGCGATGTTCGCGGTCTGGATCGCGCGGGTCAGCACGGAGGTGTGCAGCACATCGGGCAGCAGGCCCGACTCGGCGAGGAGCTCGCCCGCGCGGGCGGCCTCGGTGCGTCCGAGTTCACTGAGTCGAACGTCGACCCATCCGGTGAAGAGGTTCTTCTGGTTCCATTCGCTGTTGCCGTGGCGAAGCAGCACGAGGGTGTGAGGCATGCGTCCAGCCTAGCCGTGAGGCATCCTCCGTCTTCGCCGCCCGTCGATCGACGTCACCCGGGGGCGGATGCCGCGGTCGGCCGCTGCTGGCAGACTTGACGCATGCCCGCGGACGCCTCGCCCCACCCTCGGCGGCTCCGACCCGGTCACCTGCGGCCCGGGCAGCGCGTGGGCACCGTCACCCGCGGCACGACGAACACCAACCGCCTGCGTCGCGTCGACCGGTGGATCGCCGCGCACCCCGCCCTGCTGCACGCCGTCGATCCGTTCGTCGTCGACCTCGGCTACGGGGCGAGCGGCGTCACCACCCTGGAGCTCGCCGCCAGGCTGTCGCACGTGCGCCCCGGCGTGCACGTGCTCGGCCTCGAGATCGAGCCCGAGCGGGTGCGCGTCGCACGCGAGCAGCTGGCCGGGGTGCGCGCGGGCGAGCTGCACTTCCCGGCCGACCTCCGGGTCGACTTCGCGGTCGGCGGGTTCGAGGTCCCCGTGGCCGGCGGTGCACGGCCGGCGGTGATCCGGGCGTTCAACGTGCTCCGGCAGTACGACGAGGCCGAGGTCGCGTCAGCGTGGGCGATGATGCAGTCCAGGCTCGCACCGGGCGGTCTGCTCGTCGAGGGCACCTGCGACGAGCTCGGGCGGGTGTCGAGCTGGGTCGGCATCGGGGCGTCCGGGCCCCGGACCTTCACCGTGAGCCTGCGACGCTCGGGGCTCGAACTGCCCTCGATCGTCGCCGAGCGACTGCCGAAGGCGCTCATCCACCGCAACGTGCCCGGCGAGCGCATCCACGCACTGCTCGGCGACCTCGACCTCGCGTGGCGCACGCATTCGGCGATGGCCGTCTACGGACCGTCGCAGCGGTGGATCGCGACCGTCGCGACGCTGCGCCACGAGGGGTGGCCGATCATCGGCGGTCCGCGACGCGCCAGACTCGGCGAGCTGACGTTGCCGTGGACGGCCGTCGCCCCGCTCGACTGACGTCGCGCGTCGGGCGCGCCGGTCAGGGCCGCGCGCCGAGCCGCGGCAGTCGCGGCACGTCGATGGCCGACGTCGCATCGGCCGGAACGATCTCGACCTGGGCGGCCGCGACATCCGTGCCGTGGCTCTCGACGATGAGCGGAAGGTCGGCCGGCACCTGCCGCTTGATCACCGCGAGCGCGACCGGGCCGAGCTCGTGGTGCATGGTGCTCGACGTGATGTGCCCGACCACGCGCCGTTCGGGCGCCTCGCCCGGAAGCGGCTCGGGGCGCACCTTCTCGCCGATGACCTCGTCGCCGGGGGCGGGCAGCACGGTGTCGCTGCCGTCGAGGTGCAGCAGCACGAGTCGTCTCGGCGGACGCCCGAGGTTCAGCACCTTGGCCACCGTCTCCTGGCCCTTATAGCAGCCCTTGCCGAGGTCGACCGCGCTCTGCAGCCAGTCGAGCTCGTGGGGCAGGCTCTTCTCGTCGACCTCGGTTGCGAGGCGCGGACGCCAGGCGGCGATGCGCAGCGCCTCGGCCGCCAGTGAACCCGCGACCTCGACGCGACCCGCGCGCACGGCCGCCACGGCGTCGGCGAGCGCGTCGCGAGCGACGATTCGCTCGATGAAGTGCCAGTCGGATGCCGGATGCCCGGCGTCGCGCGCATACCGGTGCGTGCCCGGGGCGCGGGTCGACCACGGGTCGTTCCAGTCGAGCGGCAGGCCCGAGGGCGATGCCGCGGGAACGGCCGCGTCGAGCGCGGACGCGGACATCGCGCCGAGGACGGCGAACTCGTCGGAACGGTCGGCGACCTCGACGCGGAGCATGAAGCGCATGCGGTCGAGGAACCTCGCCAGCGGCGCGGCATCCGCCCCTTCGACGATGAGCCAGGTGGTCTCGCCGTCGTCGACCGCGTGCACCACGTGCTCGATGCGGCCAGAGGCATCGAGGAAGAGCGCCTCGATGCCCTCGCCCGGCCGCAGTCCCTGGAAGGACTGGCTGGCCATGGAGTGCAGCCAGGACAGGCGATCAGGGCCCGCGACCGTGATGACGCCGCGGTCGGAGAGGTCGACGATCGCGGTGCCGCGCTCGAGGTGGCGCTGCTCGACGATCGGGTTGCCGTAGTGCCCCGGACCGGCGGTCGACTCGTCGACGTCGTCGGCCGGCACGGCGCCGGGAAGCGAGAGGAACGGGGAGGCGGTCATCAGTCGACCTTCGCGAGACGGGCGGAGGCGTGCGTGCGGAGGTCCTGGCCGAGGGCGGCGATGTCCCACGCCCAGAGCAGGTGCCCCTCGACGAGGCCGTAGAGGCGGGTGGCGGCCGCGTACTCCTTCGCACCGGCGCCGCGCATGACGGCGTCGGTCGCGAGGTCGATCCGCGGACCCTTGACCTCGCCGAGATAGAGCTCGGAGACGCCGCCGGGGTGCACGAGCGAGACCTCGAGGTCGAAGCCGCCGTCGGCGTTGCGGAGCGCCTCGACGTCGTCGGGCGTGCGGAACCTCGGCTCGCCGACGCTCGGCAGCAGTGCCGGACCGGGGTCGCCGTCGGCGAGCTGACGTGCGATGCGCCAGTAGCCGGTCTCGGTCGCGAGCGGACGGGGGTCGCCGTCGGGCTCCTCGGGGAACAGCCAGGTGTACGACGTGTAGTTCAGATGCGGAAGGCCGTCATGACTGAAGCTGATGCGCTGCCCGAACTCGGACGCGACCTTCTCGTCGCCGACCTTGTAGTCGAGGACGCCAGAGCCCTCCCAGACCCCGAGGAGCCAGGAGAGCGGGACGAGTTCGGCCGGCAGGTCGACCGGGAGCTCGATCATCGCAGGACCTCGCCAGCGCCTAGCGCTGACCCTTGAAGAGCTTGTAGACCACGACGCCGCTGATCCACGCGATCGCGAGGCTCGCGAGGCCGAGCAGACCGATGAAGAGGAGTTCGAGTGCGAGCAGCTGCGACATGGTGGAAGTCTAACCGTTCGATCCGACCCTGTCGGCCGGTGCGCGGGGGTTCGCGAGGTCCACCGTGTCGGCGGCCCTCAGGCTGCGAGCGTCGGCGCCACGGCGAGCGCCGCGAGCGCCACCACGACGACCGCGCCGCCCACGCTCGCGCTGGCGCGCACGACGTAGCCCGCGGGGCGCCTGGTCGCGAGCTGCGCCACGAGCGCGCCGACCACGCTGGTGGCGAGCACCACGCCGAGCGCGTCGTACACGCCGAGCACGTCGGTGTCGCCCAACCACGCCGTCGTGCCGCCGTAGGCCAGCGAGATCACGACGACCGAGCCGACGATCGCGATCGCCCAGATGACGCCGACGGCGAGCCATCCGCCCCTCGAATCGGTCTCCGCCTGCATGTCGTCCTCTTCGTGTCGGCCTCGGGCACGTGCTGTCCCGTAGTATTGACGAACCTTACTCCTGGAGTGTGTGCGTGGCGCAGTTGCTGATCCTGTCGCCGGCGGCTAACGAAGAAGTTCTTCCGGCGCTTTCACTTCTGACTCACCGAACGCGGATCATCCCCGCTTCGCCTGAGCAGCTGGTCAGAGCGCCCGAAGCGGACCTCGTGTTCCTCGACGCCCGAACGAACCTCGCCGCGGCGAAGGCCCTCTCGCAGATCCTGCGAACGACGGGACTGTCGTCGCCGCTCGTGCTGATCGTCACCGAGGGCGGTCTCGCCGCGGTCACGCCCGACTGGGGCGTCGACGACGTCGTGCTCGAGCACGCCGGCCCGGCCGAGGTCGACGCGCGCATCCGGCTCGCACTCGGTCGCGCCGCGGCCACGCAGCCCTCCGAGCGCATCCAGACCTCCGGCGTCGTGATCGACGAGGCCAGCTACTCGGCCAAGGTGCACGGGCGCACGCTCGACCTGACCTACAAGGAGTTCGAACTCCTGCGGTTCCTCGCGGCGCACCCCTCCCGAGTCTTCACGCGAGAGCAGCTGCTCAGCGAGGTGTGGGGCTACGACTACTTCGGCGGCACGCGCACGGTCGACGTGCACGTTCGACGACTCCGGGCCAAGCTCGGAGACCTCGACAGCCTCATCGGCACGGTTCGAAACGTCGGCTACCGCTTCAACGTGCACGAAGACGACGAAGGCGCCCCCGTCACGACGCGTTGACACGGTGTTCATCGCCCGAATCCCCGCGAATGGCATTATGAGGGGATGACCACGGACAGCGCCTTCGACGACGACCGCACGGCGAGCGACTTCGACGATGACTTCGAACCCTTCGACATCGAAGGCGCTCCCGATCTGCCGGCCGAGCGCTACCTCGACCGCGAGCTCAGCTGGCTCGCCTTCAACAAGCGCGTGCTCGAGCTGGCCGAGGACCCCACCCTGCCGGTGCTCGAGCGGGCGAACTTCCTCGCGATCTTCGCCTCGAACCTCGACGAGTTCTTCATGGTCCGCGTGGCCGGCCTGAAGCGTCGCATCATCACCGGGCTCGCCGTGCCCACCAACGTCGGCCGTTCGCCCGTCGACGTGCTGAGCGACATCTCGAAGCAGGCCCACGAGCTCCAGAACCGCCACGCGGCCGTCTACCAGGACCTCGTGAAGCCGGCCCTCGCCGAGGGCGGCATCCAGGTCGTGACGTTCGACAGCCTCGGCGCCGACGCCCGGGACCACCTGCGGGACTACTTCTCGAGCCAGATCTTCCCGGTGCTCATGCCGCTCGCGGTCGACCCGGCGCATCCGTTCCCCTACATCTCCGGCCTTTCACTGAACCTCTCGGTCCGCGTGCGCAACTCGCGCACCGGCCGTCAGGAGTTCGCACGCGTCAAGGTGCCGCAGATGCTCCCGCGCTTCGTGCGCGTCGACCCGACCGAGTCGATCGAGAACGCCAGGTACATCACCCTCGAAGACCTGATCGCCAACCACCTCGGCGACCTCTTCCCCGGCATGGAGATCCTCGAGCACCACGTCTTCCGCGTCACCCGCAACGAAGACGTCGAGGTCGAGGAGGACGAGACCGAGAACCTCATCAAGGCGCTCGAGAAGGAGCTCCTCCGACGACGGTTCGGCCCGCCCATCCGCCTCGAGGTCTCCGACGACATGGACGACGTGACCCTCGGGCTCCTCGTGCGAGAACTCGACGTCACCGAGCAGGAGGTCTACCGACTGCCCGCGCCGCTCGACCTCGGCGGGCTGTTCGACCTGTCCCGTCTCGACCGGCCCGAGCTCCACTACCCGACGCACGTGCCCGTCACCGCGGCGCAGCTGCAGCCGTCCGACTCGAACCTCCGCGCCGACATCTTCAAGGCCGTCTCGCGGCGCGACGTGCTGCTGCACCACCCCTACGAGTCGTTCGCGACCAGCGTGCAGGCCTTCCTCGAGCAGGCCGCGGCCGACCCCGACGTGCTGGCCATCAAGCAGACGCTCTACCGCACGTCGGGCGACAGCCCCATCGTCGAGGCGCTCATCGATGCCGCCGAGTCGGGCAAGCAGGTGCTCGCCCTCGTCGAGATCAAGGCGCGCTTCGACGAGCAGGCCAACATCACGTGGGCTCGCAAGCTCGAGAAGGCCGGCGTGCACGTGGTCTACGGCCTGGTGGGCCTCAAGACCCACTGCAAGCTCGCGCTCGTGATCCGCCAGGAGAAGGGCACGCTGCGCCACTACTCCCACATCGGCACGGGCAACTACAACCCGAAGACCAGCCGCATCTACGAGGACCTCGGCCTGCTGACGGCCGACGACCAGGTCGGCAAGGACCTGACGCGCCTCTTCAACGAGCTGTCGGGCTACGCCATCGAGAAGAAGTTCAAGCGCCTGCTCGTGGCACCGCTGCACCTGCGCAAGGGACTCCTGAAGCTCATCGCCAACGAGATCGCGAATGCGAAGGCCGGCAAGCCCGCCGGCATCCGCGTCAAGGTGAACTCGATCGTCGACGAGGCCATCATCGACGCGCTCTACCGCGCGTCGAACGCCGGGGTCAAGGTCGAGGTGTGGGTGCGCGGCATCTGCAGCCTCCGGCCCGGGGTCCCCGGCCTCAGCGAGAACATCACCGTGCGCTCGATCCTCGGCCGCTACCTGGAGCACTCGCGGATCTTCTCCGTGGTCAACGGCGGCGACCCCCAGATCTACATCGGCTCGGCCGACATGATGCACCGCAACCTCGACCGGCGCGTCGAGGCGCTCGTGCGCCTCACCGACCCCGGACACATCGCCGACGTCAGCGCGAACTTCGATCGCGCGATGGACGACCGCACCAGCTCGTGGCACCTCGAGGGCGACGGCACATGGACCCGGCACGCGGTCGACGAGTCGGGACGCCCGCTCGAGGACCTGCAGTCCTCACTCATGGCCGAGATCGGCCCACGCAGTCGATCGGGCCTTCGCCGATGAGCCCCGAGACCGCGGTCTATGCGGCCGGAGCCGTGTGCTGGCGCATCATCGACGGGCGAATGCACGTCCTGCTCATCCACCGCACCGTGCACGGCGACGTCACCATCCCCAAGGGCAAGGTCGATCCGGGCGAGAGCCTCTCGCAGACCGCCGTCCGGGAGATCCAGGAGGAGACCGGCCTCGAGATCGCGCTCGGCGTGCCACTCGGCGTCTCCCGCTACCTGATGCCGAGCGGGCGAGAGAAGGTCGTGCACTACTGGGCGGGCGAGGTCAGCGACCACGCCCTCCAGCACTCGACCTTCAAGCCCAACGGCGAGGTCGCCGCACTCGAGTGGGTCACGATCAAGCGCGCGCGGAACTACCTCACCTACGCACCGGATGTCGAGATCCTCGAGAACTTCGCGGCCCTCGTCGAGCAGGGCGTGACGAGCACGTTCGCGCTGCTGCTGGTTCGTCACGGCAAGGCGCTCGCACGCGGCAGCTGGAAGGGCCAGGACACCGCGCGCCCGCTCGCCGCCCGCGGCGTCGCACAGGCCGCGGACCTCGCCGACACGCTCTCCGCGTGGCGACCCGAGCGCATCTACTCCAGCCCCGCGATCCGCTGCGTGACGACCGTTCGCCCGTTGTCGGCGGCCACGTCGATGAAGGTCAGGCTGAAGCCCGGCATCAGCGAAGACGCCTGGGCCGCCGGCGACGCCGACATCCGCCGGGTGATCGGCAAGCGCATCCGCGCGGGCCGCTCGGCGGTCCTGTGCAGTCACGGGCCGGTACTGCCCGAGATCATCCGCGAGATCTCCCTCGCCACCGCGACCCCGCTCGGCTCCTACGTGGCCGATGCCGCCGAGCTCGAGCCCGGCGGTTTCAGCGTCGTGCACGTGTCGAAGACGAACTCCGGGTCGGGCGTCATCGCGATCGAGACCCACGCGCCGAGGGTCTGACCCCGATTCCCTTCCGACGCACGGCATTCGCCGGGGCCGGAGGATCCGCGGAATCCCGCGGATCCTCCGCACCGGACAGCGGTCGTTCACCTTCCGTTCACCGCTGTGGCGCAAGCTCGTAAGGCGGGCTGCATAGCCTCGCAGACGGGTCGGCACCCGGCCCCAACCTGCACACAATCCCCGGAAGGGAACCCCACGTGAACCTCAAGCGTTTCGGCCTGCCCGCCGTCGTCGCCGTCACGGCTGCGCTCGCGCTCAGCTCCTGCGCCACGAACGAAGGCGGCGCCGCCGCTCCCGAAGAGTCGGCTTCGACCCTCTCGGGCACCATCAACGCAGCCGGCGCCTCGTCGCAGGGCAGCGCTCAGGAAGCCTGGATCGCAGCGTTCCAGACCGCCAACACCGGCGTCACGATCAACTACGACCCCTCGGGCTCCGGCGCGGGTCGCGAATCCTTCATCGCGGGCGGCGTCGACTTCGCCGGCTCCGACTCGTACCTGAAGGACGAGGAGCTCGCGGGCGAATTCGGCTCCTGCGCCCCCGACACCAAGGCGATCGACCTCCCGGTCTACATCTCCCCGATCGCGCTCATCTTCAACATCGAGGGCGTCGACGAGCTCAACCTCGACTCGGCCACGATCGCGAAGATCTTCAAGGGCGAGATCACCACCTGGAACGACCCGGCGATCGTCGCGCTGAACCCCGACGCGACCCTGCCCGCCGCGAACATCACGGCTGTGCACCGCTCCGACGACTCGGGCACCACGAAGAACTTCGCGGACTACCTCTTCCAGACCGCTCCCGACGTGTGGGACGCCGCGCCGGCCGACCCGTTCCCGTACCAGACCGGTGAGGGTGCACAGGGCACCTCCGGCGTCGTCGACGCCGTCACCAACGGCGTGAACACCATCGGCTACGCCGACGCATCCCGTGCCGGCGACCTCGGTGTCGCGAACATCCAGGTCGGCGAGGAGTTCGTCGGCTACACGGCCGAGGCCGCTGCAGCCGTCGTCGCCGAGTCGCCGCTCGTCGAGGGCCGCGAGGCCAACGACCTCGCGATCCAGCTGGACCGCACCACGACCGACCCGTCGCACTACCCGCTCGTGCTCGTGAGCTACGCGATCGTCTGCCAGGAGTACGCCGACGCCGCCCAGGGCGAGCTCGTCACGTCCTACGTGAGCTACATCGCCAGCGCCGACGGCCAGGCCGTCGCCGCCGAGCAGGCCGGTTCGGCTCCGCTCTCGTCCGACCTGTCGGACAAGGTCGCGGCCGCCCTCGCGACCGTCAAGTAACACCTGCTGCCCGGCCCGGTCACCCGCCATTGCGCGCGGTGACCGGGTCGGGCAGGCTTGGCGCGCAGGCATCCGCCAGTGCGTCGCATCCGTTCCACTCGATCCACGCAGGAAGACCCGGCCATGACGTCAGCCCCACCGGCATCCGCGATCACAGCGAAACCTCGACCCGGCGACCGGGTGTTCTCCACCGCGACGGTCGTGGCCGGAACGCTCATCCTCGTCACCCTCGCCGCAGTGGCGATCTTCCTCATCGCCCAGTCGCTGCCGGCCTTCACGGCCGAGTCGGCCGACTTCAAGGGCGACGCCGACAACTTCTGGCAGTACGTCGGCCCGCTCGTCTTCGGCACCCTCTGGGCCGCCGCCCTCGCACTGATCATGGCGATCCCGATCGCGCTCGGCATCGCGCTGTTCATCTCGCACTACGCCCCGCGCAAGCTCGCGCAGGGTCTCGGCTACATCGTCGACCTGCTCGCCGCGGTCCCGTCGGTCGTGTTCGGCCTGTGGGGCATCTCGGTGCTCGCCCCGGCCGTGCAGCCCTTCTACACCACGCTGACCGAATGGTTCGGCTGGTTCCCGCTCTTCGCCGGCCCCGTCTCGGGCACCGGCCGCACGATCCTCACCGTCGCCGTGGTGCTCGCCGTCATGGTCCTGCCGATCATCACCGCGCTCTGCCGCGAGGTCTTCCTGCAGACCCCGGTGCTGCACGAGGAGGCCGCGCTCGCGCTCGGCGCGACCCGCTGGGAGATGATCAAGCTCGCCGTCCTGCCGTTCGGACGCCCCGGCATCATCTCGGCCTCGATGCTCGGCCTCGGCCGTGCACTCGGCGAGACGATGGTCGTGGCCATGGTGCTCTCGCCCGCGGCGATCATCTCGTTCGCGCTGCTGCAGTCGCAGAACCCGACCACCATCGCGGCGAACATCGCGCTGAACTTCCCCGAGGCGCACGGCGTCGGGGTCAACATCCTCATCGCGACGGGCCTGATCCTCTTCGTGATCACCCTCGCCGTCAACATGATCGCCCGGTACATCGTGGACCGGCGCAAGGAATTCTCGGGAGCGAACTGATGAGCGTCCTCACCTCGCCCCCGAAGTCGCCAGTGGGCACGCCGGTGGCCAACTCGCTCACGGCTGGCAAGCTGCCCCGCTACACCGCCGTCTACGTGCTCGTCGGATGCCTCGCGGTCATGTCGCTCGTCTTCGCGATGATCGCGGCGGCCGCCGGCACCGACTTCAACATCGTCCTGGCGGTCTTCCTCGGCGTGGTCGCCTACGTGGTCGTCATCTGGGTGCTCTCGCGGGCCGTCGAGGGCCCACGCAAGGCCTCAGACCGACTGGTGACCGCCCTCGTGGCCACCGCGTTCACCATCGCCCTGCTGCCCCTCATCTCGGTCGCGTTCACGACCATCGTCAACGGACTGCCGCGCTTCGACATCCAGTTCTTCAGCGAGTCGATGCGCAACGTCGTCGGCCCCGGCGGCGGCGCACTGCACGCGATCGTCGGCACGCTGCTCGTGACCGGCATGGCGACGCTGATCTCAGTTCCGGTCGGCCTGCTCGCCGCGATCTACCTCGTCGAGTACGGTCGCGGTCGCCTGAAGCACGCGATCACCTTCTTCGTCGACGTCATGACCGGCATCCCGTCGATCGTCGCCGGCCTGTTCGCGTTCGCGCTCTTCGCGCTCATCACCGACGACCCGGGCATCCGCTTCGGGTTCGGCGGCTCGGTGGCCCTCTCGGTGCTGATGATCCCGGTCGTCGTGCGCTCGAGCGAGGAGATGCTGAAGCTCGTTCCGAACGAGTTGCGCGAGGCCGCATACGCCCTCGGCGTTCCGAAGTGGCTCACGATCCTCAAGGTCGTGCTGCCCACCTCGATCGCGGGCATCATCACGGGCATCATGATCTCGATCGCCCGTGTCATCGGCGAGACCGCGCCGCTGCTCATCATCGCCGGCTTCACGACGAGCATGAACTACAACCTGTTCTCCGAGCGGATGATGACGCTGCCCGTGTTCGTGTACACGCAGTACGCCAACCAGGGTGCCGACGCCCAGGCCTACATCGACCGCGCGTGGGCCGGAGCGCTCACGCTCATCCTCATCGTCGCCCTGCTGAACGTCATCGCCCGCGTCGTCGCCAAGGTCTTCTCGCCGAAGACCGGCCGCTGATCGCCCGGCACCTCCAGACCTGCATCCAACCCGAGCCCAGAGAGAAGCGAAGCTCCCAGTGTCCAAGCGCATCGAAGTCAACGACCTCAACGTCTACTACAGCAGTTTCCTCGCGGTCGAGGGCGTCTCGCTCGAGATCGAACCCCGCACGGTGACGGCCTTCATCGGCCCGTCGGGCTGCGGCAAGTCGACCTTCCTCCGCACACTGAACCGCATGCACGAGGTCATCCCCGGCGCCCGGGTGCAGGGCGAGGTGCTGATCGACGGCAACAACCTCTACGACTCAGCCGTCGACCCGGTGCTCGTGCGCCGTCAGGTGGGCATGGTGTTCCAGCGCCCCAACCCGTTCCCGACGATGTCGATCAAGGAGAACGTGCTCGCCGGTGTGCGCCTGAACAACAAGCGCATGTCGAAGACCGACGCCGACGACCTCGTCGAGAAGTCGCTGCAGGGCGCGAACCTCTGGAACGAGGTCAAGGACCGGCTCGACCGTCCGGGCTCGGGCCTCTCGGGCGGTCAGCAGCAGCGACTCTGCATCGCACGTACGATCGCCGTCTCCCCCGAGGTGATCCTCATGGACGAGCCGTGCTCGGCCCTCGACCCGATCTCGACGCTCGCGATCGAGGACCTCATCGAAGAGCTCAAGCAGGAGTACACGATCGTGATCGTGACCCACAACATGCAGCAGGCCTCGCGCGTGAGCGACAAGACCGCGTTCTTCAACATCGCGGGAACCGGCAAGCCGGGCAAGCTCATCGAGTACGACGACACCACGACGATGTTCTCGAACCCGTCGGTCAAGGCCACGGAAGACTACGTGTCCGGCCGCTTCGGTTGATCGGATGCCGCGGCTGAGAGAGCCGGCATGAACACGGATGCCCCGGAGCGAGTTCGCTCCGGGGCATCCGCCGTTTCACCGTGGTCGCCGGATCAGCAGGCGCCCTGCTTCTCCCACGGGCCCCACTGCTCGGCACCGGGGGTGTTGCCCTGCGTCCACCACTTGGCCTTGTAGGTCGAGCCGCTGTAGCTCACCACTGCGCCACCGCTGTAGGCGGTCGCCGCGGCCCACGCCGCGGCAGTGCAGGTGCCGGGGTTCGTCGGCGGCGTGGTGGGCGGGGTGGTCGGCGGCGTGGTGGGCGGCGTGGTCGGCGGCGTCGTGGAGCACGAGCCGACGAGGCCCCAGACGTCGTTGGTGCCGGGGGTGTTGCCCTGCGTCCACCACTTCGCCGTGTACTCGGAGCCGTTGTACGACACCTTCTGGCCGCCCGTGTAGATCGCCGTGGAGTTCCACGCGGTCGCGGTGCAGCCACCCGTGGGCGGCGTCGTCGGCGGCGTCGTGGGCGGGGTGGTCGGCGGCGTCGTCGGAGGCGTGGTCGGCGTCGTGCCGACCGGGTCGCTCGCGGGGCCCTTCTTGGCCGCGCGGAGCTTGTCGGCGAGCGTGCCGACGAGTTCGCCGTTGCGGTCGCCGTCGAGCTCCCACCACATGCCGCCGCCGAGTCCCTGGTCGACGATGTACTGCGACTTGCGGGTCGTCGACTTGACGCTGTCGTAGCTCCACCACTGGTTGCCGTCGTAGCGCCAGGCCGCGCCGAGGGCGGCGTCGTAGTACTCCGTGCCGAGGGTCTTCAGCTTGTCGTAGTCCTCGTTGCCCTTCTCCCACGTGCCGGGCGCGGCATCCGTCGCAGCCGTCCACGCGTTGGAGGACTTCGCGCCCTGCCAGCCGCGGCCGTAGGCCGCGAGGCCGATGCCGAGCTGCTTCGGGTCGATGCCCGTCTTCAGGTACTCCTTCACGGCCTTGTCGACGCTGAACCGTTGCGCAGGGGCACGGGTGTCGGCCGGGTCGTCGAAGAGGTTGGCCTGGTGACCGACGAGGGTCGGGTTCCACGCGCCATGCAGGTCGTAGCCCTGGATGTTGCCGTAGTCGAGGTACTTGAACTTCTCGGGGTCGTTCCAGCCGCCGGAGGCGATGTCGGCGGGGTTCGCCGGCAGGAAGGCCGAGAGCTGGTAGGGGTGCCCGTTCTCAGCGGTCAGCGCGTCGACCTGGGTGCGGAACTCCTTCAGCAGCAGCGTGAAGTTCGTCTTGTCGTTGGCGGTGTCGACGGAGTTGCCGACCTCGCCGTTCGGCGATCCGGGCCACTCCCAGTCGATGTCGATGCCGTCGAAGACGCCCGCAGCGGCACCGGCGCCGCCTCGGCCGTCGATCACGGGCAGGTTGCCGCGCAGGTACAGGTCGACGCAGCTCTTCACGAACTTCTTGCGCGAGGCATCCGTCGCCGCGGCCTTCGAGAAGTTCTTCGACCAGGTCCAGCCGCCGAGCGAGATCATGACCTTGAGCTTCGGATGCTTCGCCTTCAGCTGCTTGAGCTGGTTGAACGAGCCGGCGAGCGGCTGGTCCCAGGTGTCGGCCGTGCCCGCGACCGAGTTCGCCGCGGTGTAGCCCATGCCGAAGTCGGCCCAGGCGTCGCCCGCACCGTCGGAGCCGTTGGGGCCCGTGCCCTGCGCCTTGTTCGCGATGAAGCACTCGAGGGACTGGTAGTTGATGTTGCCGAACGAGTAGTTGATGTGCGTGAGGTCGGCTGCGGTGCCGGAGGTCTCGAGCTGCTTGGCCTGGAACGCGCGGCCGTAGACGCCCCACTGGGCGAAGTAGCCGACGTTGCGGTACCCGTTCACGGCGCTGGGCGCCTGTTCGGGGGCGGCGGCTGCGGGCATGGCCGCGCCGACCGCGGCGAGCCCGGCGACGAGCGCGCCGGTGGCGACGGCGGCCAGCGCCGTGCGCAGGCCCCGTCGCGTGCTTCTCTGTGTCTGCATGGTGTCCTTCGTCGAGGGAGGAACGGGCGCGGTCGCGCCCCTCGAGGTCACGGTACGAGCGGATGCCGCAGCGCGGCGTCCGCACGATCCACATGTTCGCCGGGCATGCGGAGGAGCCGGGTACGTAGGACTACGTACCCGGCTCCGGGAGCCGCCCGACACGGCATGGGGGCACCGTGTCGGGCGTGGGTGGAACCGGGCGGGGACGATGGATGCGGCCCCGCCCGCGGCATCCGGACGACGATGGGGATGGGATTCGTCGCCCGGACGCGGTCAGCAGGCGGTCGCGGTGCCCCAGACGTCGTTCGTGCCGGGGGTGTTGCCCTGGGTCCACCACTTGGCCGTGTACTCGGACCCGTTGTACGACACCTTCTGGCCGCCCGTGTAGATCGCCGTGGCGCTCCACGCGGTCGCGCCGCAGGTGCCCGTGCCACCGCCACCGCCGGTTCCGCCGCCCGTGCCGGGTGACGGCTCCACGACCGTGACCCCGCGCGGCAGGTCTGAGAGCGAGGCGAACGTCTCGGTGCCGATCTTCACCCGCAGATTCGAGATCTCGGTCATCGGCAGGCGCCACGAGAACTTCGTGAACACGCTGCCGCCGGCGGGGATGCCGCCCGTGGGGACCTTGATCGAGTACGTGTGGAAGTCGCCCTTCAGACCGCCCACGTTCGACCCCGTGTGGTCGCTGGAGACCTTGGTGATGCCCCAGCCGTTCTGCTCGCCCATCGCGCCGGTGTCGCTCGTGGCGGTGTCGAACGTGATCGTCGAGCCCGCGGGGATCGCGGTCTTCGACCGGTTCGTGAACGTCACCTTGGGGTTGATCGGGTAGTTGCTGTCGCCGAGCGCGAACTCCCCGAACTTCACCTGCAGGTCGATCGCCTTCGCGGGCATCGGCACGTTCGCCTTCGTCGCGTCGTACGGCGTCGACGCGGCGAACCGGTCGTGCAGCAGCGACACGAGCGTCGAGCCCATCTCGTACTGCCCCTTCTGCGCGTTGTAGCCGTAGTCGCCGGCGAGCTCCCAGATCATCGCGCCGCCGATGCCGTTGTCGGCGATGTAGTCGGCCTTCGCCGCGATCGCCTGGTTCGAGTCACCCGAGAGGAAGGTCTTCGTGGTCGCGTTCCACCACCACTCGGTCTTCGTGACCGAATCGAAGTGGTGCGTGTACGTGCCGGTGATCGACGACGGCGCTCCGTATGCCGACGTGTAGTCGCCCACGACGCCCTTCTGCAGGTTCAGCACGTGCCAGATCGGGTTCGCACCCGCGCCGACCTCGGTGCCGGTCTTGTCGAGGTCGTGCCAGAGGTTGTTGATGCCGACCGCGCCGTTGCCGCACTTGGAGGTGCCGCCGATCGTCGGCCCGGTGCCCGGCGGGCACTTCGTCTGGTCGGCGAGCGGCGCCTTGCCGTAGAGGCCGTTGGTGCCGCCCTGCACGCCGTCCCAACCGCGCGTGTAGAACGGCAGGCCCACGTTGATGCGGCCGGCCGGCATCGCGCCGCGGAAGTAGTGGTACGCCCAGTCGGTGTTGAGGTAGCCGATGTTGCTGTACGCGCCGTACACGCCGCCTGCGGCGAGCTCGGGGTCGTTGCCGTCGTCGAAGAGCGGGCCGTTGCCGCCGACGTAGTCGTTCCACGAGCCGTGCAGGTCGTAGCTCATGATGTTGACGTAGTCGAGGTACGGGGTCACCTGGTACACCTCGGCGCCGCGCAGCAGCCAACCGGATGCCGGTGCCGCGACCGTGAGCAGGTAGTGCTTGCCGTCGGCCGCGCCCGCGCGGTCGAGCTTCACGCGGAGCGTCTTCATGAGCGACTCGTACCCGGCCCAGAGCTTCGCGCGCCGGGGCTCCGAGAACGTGAAGTCGTCGGGGCTGCCCGCCTTGCCGTTGCTGTTCGCGTACTCGTAGTCGATGTCGACGCCGTCGAACCCGTAGGTGCGGATGAACGCGACCGCCGAGTCGGCGAACGTGTCGATCTTGGCCTGCGATTCGGTCATCGTGTAGAAGCCGCCGTCGGCCACCCGTGCGCCCGCGGCGTCGAAGTGGCCGCCGGTCTCGGCCCAGCCGCCGACCGAGACGAGCGCCTTCACGCCCGGGTTCGCCTTCTTGTACTTCGTGAGCAGGTTGAAGTGCCCCTTGTACGGCAGCGACGAGTCCATCTCGGCTCCGGCGACACCGGGCCAGGTCAGGTCGGTCGAGGCGTTGCCGGCGACGGTCTGGTTGACCGAGACCTTGCCCTGCCCGTCGATGTGGGCGAAGGCGTAGTTGATGTGGCTGAGCTTCTTCCACGGGATGTCGCTCGCGAGGTACTTGGGGGCGCCGTTCACGCCCGTGCGCCAGCTCGTGAAGTACCCGATGACGCGGTTCTTCAGGCCGTTCGGCAGCTTCTCGCGGCCCTGCTCGTCGTAGATCGTGCAGTACGGCACGTCGACGCCCGGGGTCTGGTACAGGCCGTCGGGGCGGCACTTCTCGTCGGGGTTCGTGGTCCACGGCGTGCCCGTGCCGGGGGTCGGCGTCGGGGTCGGAGTGGGCGTGGGGGTCGGGGTCGGCGTGGGCGTGGGGGTCGGGGTCGGCGTGGGGGTTGGGGTCGGCGTCGGGGTCGGCGTCGGGGTCGGCGTCGGCGTCGTGCCGCACGCGCCGTTGCTCGCCCACGGGCCCCATTGCTCGGCGCCGGGCGTGTTGCCCTGGGTCCACCACTTCGAGGTGTAGTTGGCGCCCTGGTAGGACGCCTTCGCGCCGCCGACGTATTGGGTGGTCGCGTTCCACGCGGGGGCGCAGGGTTCGGCCGCGTTCGCGGTCGCCGCGGGGATCAGCGCCGCCAGCAGCAGACCGACCCCGGCGACGGCGGTGACGAGCCGCGTGCGCGTGAGAGTGGGAGTTCGCATGTCGTTCCTGTCTGAGTCGAGAGGTGTCCCGCACGAACGCGGGCAGCCCGACGTTACGGCGACCGGCCGCCGAGCGAATCAGCGGATCCACGCATACGCAGGACTACGTACGTGACGACGACAGGCGCCCCTGCATGCGGTGCGCGAGCACCGTCAACTCGACCCGGGAGTGCACCGCGAGCTTCGTGAAGACCCGCCCCACGTGCACTTCGACCGTGCGTACCGAGACGTAGAGCCTCGATGCGGCCACGCGGTTCGAGCAGCCCTCCACGACGAGCATGGCGACCTCGAGCTCGCGCTCGGTGAGCACATCGGCCCAGGCGTTGCGGCACTCCCCCAGCACGTCGTCGTCATCCGGGTGGTCGGATGTCGCGGCCGCGCGCTCGTGCGTCGGCCCGCCGCTCGCCGTCTCACCGGATCGGGGCGGGATGCCGGTCGCGGCGCCGTCGAACGTAGCGAACGCGGCGGTCGCGAAACCGGACGTTGCGACACCGGAGGCCGAGAGCCCGCGTCGGGTCGCGATCTGGGCGACGCGCTCTGCGGCGACGGCGCGAAGCCAGCCGATCGCACCGCAGTCCGCGAAGAGGTGCTCGGCCGCGACGAGGTGGCGCCCGGCCGGGTCCACCGATCCGAAGGCGGCGCAGGTGCGCGCCAGCATGAGCTCGGTGCGCGCGCGCTCGTACGGCGAGCGGATGCCGCGCGCACGATCGGCGATCGCCGCGTACTCGGCGTCGAAGCCGCGACGGTCGATGCCGCGCATGCGGTGCCGGAGCTCGCTCGCGAGTCGGGCGTCGGGCGGGCGACGGGCGATGCCCGTGCCGAACGACTCGACCCCGCCGGCATTCTCGGCGGACTCCCGCGGCGCCGACGCGCCCTCGGCGGCGGCGTCGAGTCCGGGGATGTGCAACCCGCAGCCGAAGCCGCCGCGGGCGCGCTCGTCGGCGAGCGCCACGAGCGTCTCGGCCTCGGAGCGACGGCCGTGCAGGTGCGCCTCGACCGCACGGTCGACGAGGTCTTCGCGGCGCACGCCTGAGGCGTTCTGCGGCAGCGTCGCCTCGACGGCGCGGGCCCACGGGCCGATCTCGCCGGTCTCGATGAGTTCGAGGCGGCGCGCCAATGCGGCCCCGAGTCCGCCGAAGGCGAGGGCGATCGGCAGGTCGCAGGCTGCCTGCCGCAATCCGTCGGCGGCACGCTGCACCTCTCCGGCCCAGAGGTCGAGCAGGGCGATGGCGACCGCGCGATCGGCCCGGAGCAGGGCGGATCGTTCGAGACCGATGACCCCCGAGTGCGCGTCCGGCGCGACCTCTCGACGGGAGCCGAGCCATCGCACGGCCGCCGTCGGGTCCCCGTCGAGTCCGAGCTCCAGCGCGACGGCGATGGCGTGGAGTCCGTTGAGCACGCTGCCGCCGTCTGCCGCGCGGCCCGACGTCATCGACGACCGGTCGCTGGCCGGGACGGAAGCGGGGGCAGGGGCCGCGGCGATCCGATGGTCGCCGAGGTGCTCGTCGCCGATCCGACCGAGCGCCGCGAACGCCTCGCCCACGAACAGCGTGCACCAGGCATGCCCGACCACCCAGTCCGCATCGGAGAGCCCGTGCCGCTCGATGAGCTGCCGCGCCTGTTCGAGTCGGCGGCCGGCGCGCTGAGCGGCGCCGCGCTCGGCGAGCAGCCCGGCGGCGATCGTGGTCGCGCGCACCAGGGCCGCCAGTCGGCACTTCGTCGCGGTGTCGAGTCCCTCTGACTGCGCCGCCCGCTCGAGCTGCGCATCGAGCTCGGGCTCGACCACGTCACCGCGGAGCAGCGCCGTGGCGAGCAGGTACTCCCCGAGCACGCTCGCGCGCGCGCAGTCATCGCCGTCGGCCAGCACCGCGCCCAGCCAGCGCTCCGCGTCCTCGACGAATCCGCCGTGCAGCGCGGCGACGCCCGCGACCCGACGTGCGAGCACGGCCTGCTCGCCTGCGGCGTGGCTCTCGGCCTCGCGTGCGACCGCGTGCGCACGCTCGGCCTCGCCCGCGGCATCCGCTCGCCTCGCGATCTCGAGCAGCGGTGCGACGAGGTCGGGCGACCCTTCGAGCGTCGCGAGCGAACGGTGCCAGATCGCCTGGTCGTCGACGCCGAGTGCGACGCAGGCGTCGGCGAGGGAACCGTGCGCCGCGGTGCGCTCGGCGAGCGACGCCTCGGCGTGCACCCACACGCGCATGCGAGGATCGGCGAACGCGAAGTGGCCGGCGACGAGCAGCAGGTGCCGGCTGACCTGCCCGTCGACGAACTCCGCCATCGAGCGGCCGCTCGCGGCGAGCAGCACATCGATGCGGTCATCGGTGCAGACCGCAGCGACGACGAGCGCCTGGCGCTCCCAGTCGGCGAGGTTCGCGGCCTGCGGCTCGATCGCCGCGGAGATCGCCGGCACGAGCGGGAACGGGTCGGGCAGCGCCGCGAGCCCCAGGCGCTGCGACGCCCGGAGCAGCGTGGTGACCTCGATGATCGCGTCGGCGTCGCCCCCGAGACCGAGCCCGAGGCGTGAGGCGACGTGCGGTGCGACGACCAGGCGGTGCCGCGCCAGCAGTTCGATGATCGCGTTGGAACTCTCGAACGCCTCGACGTTCGAGCGATGCCGTGGCGTCGTGCGCGGGTCGTCGTCTCTGGGTTGCATCGGCCCTCCGCTCGCTCACTTCACTGATCGCGTGGGGTTATGTTAGCAACGTTTACAAACGGGAGTCGAGGGGGAATTCACGCGTTCGCAATTCCCCGTTCAGGGGACGTCGAGACGCGTCGGACGCGTGAGAACGCTCTCTCGGCGCCGTTCCGCGGGTCGAGGCTCGACCGTCGACTCCATCGCGCCGGAGCGGGACCGCTCCGTCGTTCCGAGATCAGTCGCGCGGCTCGAGCAGGTAGGCGTTGAACCCGCGCGTCGTCTCGGCGTCGTACGGGAACGCCGCGCCGTCGAGCTCGGTCACCCCTACCGCGAGTCGCACGCTCGACACCAGCCAGATGGCGTCGGCCGTGCCGAGCTCCGCTGCACGAATGTCGCGGTAGGAGGTCAACCGCCCGGTCTCGGCGAGATGCTCGAACAGGCTCATCTGGGTCGTGCCGTGCAGGATGGCGCCCGACGGTGCCGGCGTCGAGTAGACGTCGCCGTGCCGGAGGATCACGCTCGAGGTCGGCCCCTCCATGACGAACCCGTCGGACGAGATGAAGATCGTGTCGTCGGCGCCCCGGCGGTGCGCCTCGCGCAGCGCCGCCATGTTCGTGGCGTAGCTCAGCGTCTTCGCCCCGAGCAGCAGCCACGGCGCCTTCGCCGCCGCGTCGTGCGCGTAGCCGCGGTCGAGGGTCACGACGCTGACGCCCTGCTCGCGCGGACGGCTGAAGTCCGCGGCGGGCGCGGCGTGCAGCCACGCGGTCGGCGCCGGGCCGTGCTCGACGCCTCGGCTCAGCACGAGCTTCAGGGCGAACTCCCCCGTCTCGGGCAGGAGTTCGACCGCGCGGTCGATCGCCGCGCGCCACTGCGCGAGGTTCGGCTCCGGCAGTTCGCAGATCACCGCGGAGTTCCGAAGCCGCTCGAGATGCGGCCCCGACTCCTGCGCGTGCCCGTTCGTGACCGAGATGGTCTCGAACACGCCGTCGCCGCGCTGCGTGGAGAGCTCGCCGACGCGGAGCGCGGGGGCATCCGCCGGTACCTCGCGGAACGTCGACGCGAGGTCGACGAGACGGGCATCGGCGGGCAGCGGCTCGAGCAGCAGGGTCACGGTCATGCCACGATGCTACGCGGATGCCGCGGACGGCCCCGCACACCCGTCGCACGCCCATGCACGCTCGCCGTCAGCCACCGGACGGCATGCGGGCCGCGCCAGAACGCGCCCGAAGGCATGAAGAGGCCGGCCGCAGGAACGCCTCTCGGCGCGAGGCCGCTCGGAGCGGCGAATATTGGAGCCCGGGGTTACTGCGGCCGGCCACGTCAAGTGTAAACGAGGCGAGAGGGTGCGGTATTCCGTGCACGCCGAACGCATGCCTCGACGATGGGGGCGGATGCCGCGGCATCCGCTGTTCGGACGAACCCGAGCGGGATCGGGTCGACGTCAGGGCGCACGCCGGGTCGAGTCCGTTCAGTCGAGCGCGTCGCGCCGCCACAGGCGGGCGCAGGCCGCGAACTCGTCGGCGAGCTGGGTGAGCCGGAGGGCCCGCTGCGTGAGCTCGCGCGGGCGGTCGGGGTGCACATGGTCGGCAGCGTCCGCGTCGTCGGCGAGGCTCGTGTATCCGACCCCGACCAGACGGCAGAACGCGGCCGCCCGGTCGAGCGCGACGGCGAAATCGCCGACGAAGAGCCCGTGCAGGATCCGGTCGGCGAGCTCGCGCACCTCGTCGGGGCCGGCAGGAACCGGCGCACCCGCGACGACCTGGTCGATCGTGTGCGACACCTCGGCGCCGCGCTGGTAGCCGAGGCTGACGCCCTGGGGGTCCTGGCGGATGAGCGTGCGGAGCAGGTAGACGCGCCAGAGCGCACCGGGGAGGCTCTTCGCCGACGCCTGCGACCACAGCTCGGCGATCGCGTCGATGCCGTGCTCGTCGGTGTACGAGATGAGGCGCTCGACGACCTGCGGGTCTGGGTCTTCGCGCACGCGCGCAAGGAGGGCCGCGGCCGTGTCGTGGGCCATGCGGCTGAGCCGAGCGGGATCTTCGCCGCCCAGGTACGAGTCGAACACGTGCGGCGGGAACTTGGTCGGACGGTGGAAGGAATCGTCGGAAGCCATTGCCGTCAAGGGTACCCGCTCGGCCCAGCCGCCCGCCCTCGAGCCTCAGCGATCGCCCGCAACCCGCTGCATGAGTGCGGTGCGCCAGTTCGCGCCCATTCGCTCATACGTGACCTTGGCATGGCAATTGCGGCACCGCACGTCGCACTTCGCGATCTCGGCCAGGACACGCGCCGCCGAGTAGCCCGCCTTCGCCAACTTCATCACCTCGGCCGTCTTGTCGCAGCCCTCACGATGATCGAAGTCCAGGACTCGGAGATCCCGCTCACCGCAATCGACGCACGGATTCGACAACAGGTACTCGCCGATGCGCTCGATGTTGGCCGCCCGTGCTCTCGCGACCTGCGCGGCGACCGCGGCGCGGTGCTTGTCGAGGTTCTCGGCGTAATAGCGTCGGGCCCGCGCCGCGTTGCAGGCACGGCACAGCGCCTGGAGACCGTCGGGCGAGGCCGATCGCCGGTTGAACTCCGTCGGAGCGAGCCCCTGACGACATGCCGGGCAGGTCTTCATCTTCGCAACGTAACGAGCACCGCCGACACACGCGGCATGCTCGCGCATCGAGCAGTCCCGCGAGCTGAAAACGTCGGGAGGGTCGCGGCCTCCCGCGGAAGCGATCGAGCGCGAGCCGGGGGCGCGCACCGGGTAATGTGGTGACGCGGGCCTCTAGCTCAGTTGGCAGAGCAGCGGACTTTTAATCCGCGGGTCGTGGGTTCGAGCCCCACGGGGCCCACTGCGAATCCGCGACCTGATTCGAACTGGCGACCCGGGACACCGTCTGGCGGGAGTTCGCCCTCGTTGGAGGTAGCACTCCCGCCCCGACGGCCCCTCCCCAAGTGTCCCCTTGGTCCGCACGACTCCGTGCGAATTGGGACTCACCGTACGCTCCTGCGCGCGCGAATACCAGTGTTTTCCCGGGGCTTCTCGAGCCGGTTCGACAGAAGTCCCGACGCACATCGTGAAACGGTTCACGTGAGAGCGCGACCACGACCAAGAACGCCTGCGAATGCAGAACACCGCGCCGGATCGGCGCCGAAACGACGCCGATCCACGCAGGATTCAGCCGACGATCGAGCGGAAGCCCGACATGAGCGCGATGCGCTCGGCGGAGTTGCGAGCGAGCGGCGTGACCGCGAGCGTGGTGACGCCCGCCTGCCGGAACGCCGCGACACGCTCAGCCACCTCCGAAGGCGAGCCGATGAGCGAGATCGCGCGCACGAGCTCGTCGGGCACGGCCGCCACGGCCTCCTCGCGGCGACCCTCGAGGTAGAGGTCCTGGATGCGCGCGGCATCCGCTTCGAAGCCGTAGCTCGCGACGAGGTGATTGTAGAAGTTCTTGCCGCGCGCGCCCATGCCGCCGACGTAGAGCGCGAGCTGCGGTTTCGCGGCCGCGAGCGCGAGTGCGGTGAGCGCGGGATCCTCGGTGATCGCGAGCGCGGGGCTGGCGAACACGTCGAGCGGGGCGAGGTCGCCCGATCGCTTCGCCGTACCGGCCGCCAGCGCGTCGCCCCAGACCCCCGTCGCCTTCTCGGGGTGGAAGAACATCGGCAGCCATCCGTCGGCGATCTCGGCGGTCTGCTCGACGGACTTCTGGCCGAGCGAGGCGACCGTGATCGGGATGCGCTCGCGCACGGGGTGGTTGATGAGCTTCAGCGGCTTGCCGAGCCCGGTGCCCTCGCCGGCGGGCAGCGGGATCGCGTAGTTGCGCCCGGCGTGCACGACCAGCTCGCGCCGCCAGGTCATGCGGCAGATCTCGATGATCTCGCGCGTACGGCCGAGCGGGGCGTCGTAGCGCACGCCGTGGAACCCCTCGATGACCTGCGGCCCGGAGGCGCCGATGCCGAGCTCGAATCGGCCACCGGAGACGTAGTCGAGTCCGGCGGCGGTCATCGCCGTGAGCGTGGGGGTGCGCGTGTACAGCTGCAGGATGCCGGAGGCCAGCGTGATCTTCGACGTGCGCGCCGCGAGGAATCCGAGTTGGCTGACGGCGTCGAACGAGTACGCCTCCGGCACGGCGATGAGGTCGACGCCCGCCTGCTCGAGTTCGGCGACCTCGTCGGCCGCCTCGCGGAACCCGCCCGCATAGTTCAGGAACATCCCGACGCGCATGTCACTCCTCATCGTGTGATCGGCCGACGATCGCGGCCCTTCCGAGGCTAACCGACGGGTCCGCACGAGCGACGGCCGATTGTGCACGGGCGACGAGCCCGCGGCGACGGTGGCGCGATCCGTGGTGGAATCCGTGAACGTCGGGCGCGGAAACCCGGCTCGCAGTGCGGCTCGCAGCATGCTCGAAGGCGGATGCCGCAGGCTTGGGTTCGCGCCGACCGACGGCGCTGCCGACGCGAACGGCCTGCCTGCGGCATCCGACGCGCTCGACGAACGGAGGACCATGGGCTGGAGCCTGCTGCTCGACGTGCTGCTGGTGCTCGTGTTCATCGGCGCCGTCGCGAACGGCTACCGCACGGGCCTGCTGCGCACGGCCGCCGGCCTGATCGGCGTGCTGCTCGGCGCGGTCGCGGCGGCCTTCGTGATGCCATGGGTCATGGGCCTGGTCTCGGCTCCCGAGTGGCGAGCGCCGGCGGCCATCGGTGCGGCGCTCGTGCTGATCTCGATCGGCGGCACCGCGGGCGGCGCTCTGGGTGCGGTCCTCGGCCGCGGCGCGGAGGCCGTGAAGCTCGGCGTCGTCGACCGCGTGCTCGGCGCGGTCGGCAACCTGCTCGTGACGGTGTTCGTCGTGATGCTCGTCGCCTCCGGCGTCTCCGCGATGGGCGTGCCGGTCGTCTCGCCCGCGATCGCCGGTTCCCGCGTGCTCGGCACGATCGAGGCGCTGACGCCGACGCCGGCGCAGCGGTTCCTCGCCGAGGTGCGGTCCGCGGCCGTCGGCGAGGCGCTCCCCTGGCTCGTCGACGTGCTCGAGGTGCCGGCGGTGCCGCCGACCCTCCCGTCGGGCGGCGTCGACGATCCCGAGATCGCGCAGGCCGCGGCATCCGTCGTCAGGGTCACCGGAACGGCCTTCGAGTGCGGCGTGTCGATGTCGGGCAGCGGGTTCGTGATCGCCCCCGACCGCATCGTGACGAACGCGCACGTCGTCGCGGGGGTCGACGAGCCCGTCGTCGAGACGCCGGGGCTCACCGCCCGATCTGGCCGGATCGTCGCATTCGACGCCGACCTCGACCTCGCGGTCATCGCCGTCGACGGACTCGACGCGGCCGCACTGCCGGTGACGGATGCCGCAGCCGGCACGGACGTCGCGGTGGCGGGTTACCCGTTCGGCGGTCCGCTCGAACTGCGGCCGGGGCGGGTCATGTCGGTCGGACCGGTGACGTTCCGCGAGGCCGACGGCACCTCCACGCGCGATGTCATGACGCTCGCGGCCGACGTCGACCACGGCAACTCGGGCGGCCCGGTGCTCACGGGCGACGGCACCGTCGCGGGGGTGGTGTTCGCCAAGTCGGAAGCCGTCGAGAACGTGGGGTTTGCCATTCCGGTGTCGACGCTGAACGCCTTCGCGGGCAGCGCTTCGTCGCTCGACCGGGCGGTCGACTCCGGCAGTTGCACGACCGGCTGAGCCGACGCCCTACTCGGCCGTGAACCCCTCGAAGTGGATGCCCCACGAGAGCTCCCACGCCTCGCCCGGGTCGAGCAGGCGGAGCCCGCGACCCGAGTTGAACGCCTCGGCCGGCGCGGTCATGGGCTCGATCGCGATGGCGACCTGGCCGCCTTCGCCTGGGAACCGGTGGGTCGTGTAGACCTGCACGTAGGCGAACTCGTCGTCGGCCCTGATCGACACGGTGCGACCGTCGGGCGCAGTGAGCGAGTGCACCACCTCGCCGTCGCGATCGACGACCTCGCCGAAGGCGTCGTCGAGCGAGAGATCTGCCACGCGGCGCCCCTCGCGGAGGTCCCACTCGGTGCCGTCCACGGGCACCTCGCCCGTGGGCAGCATGCGGTCGTCGACCTCGATGTGGCTCGCGGCGTCGAGCTTCAGCACGAGGTCGCCCGTGGGCACGCCGCCGATCTTGAGGTAGGGGTGCGTGCCGATCGCGACCGGCGCAGCCTCGCCGCCGAGGTTCTCGATGTGGTGCGTCACGCGCAGCCCGTCGGCGACGAGTTCGTAGTGCACCGCGGTCTCGAGCAGGAACGGGTAGCCGAGCTGCGGGTAGATGTTCGCGGCGAGGGTGACCGAGTCTCGCTGCTGGTCGACCACGCGGTACTCGGCGTAGCGCAGCAGCCCGTGGATCGCGTTGTTGAACTTGGGCTCGGTGATCGCGAGGCGGTGCTCACGGCCGTCGTCGTCGCGCCATACGCCGTCGCGGATGCGGTTCGGCCACGGCACGAGCACGATGCCGGCGCCCATGGGCGTCACCTCGTCGTCGCCGTACGGCGGGACGAGGTCGATGCCGTTGATGCTGAGGGTGCGGATGCCGGCGGCCACGGCCGTGATCGTCGCGCGGAGGTCGCCGCTCGCAGTCGAGGTCTCGAGCACGAACTGCTCGCCCGTCGGAAGGGTCATGTCTCAACTCTAGGGTTCATCCCCCGGCTCCGGGTCTCCTGCGATCGCCGTCGCGAGGCCGGCCTCGCCCAGCTCGGCGATGAGCTGGGCGGGTGCCGCGGCATCCGTGATGAGGGTGTCGAACGCGTCGACGGCGGCGATGCGGCCGAGGTGGACCTCGCCGAGCTTCGAGCCGTCGGCGACGACGACCGACCGCGCGGCGGACCGGAGCATGAGGGCCTTCACCGACGCTTCGGGGAGGTTCGAGTTCGTGACGCCGTGCATGGGGTCGACCCCGTTGCACCCGATGAACGCGACGTCGACGTGCACCTCGGCGAGCATCGCTCCCGCGAGCGGATGCACGAGGGAGTGCTGCTTCGGTCGCAGGCTGCCACCCGTGACGATGACGGTGAACCGCGGGATCTCCGCCTCGAGTTCGAGCGCGATCGACAGCCCGTTGGTGAAGACGGTGAGGTCGTCGAGGTCGTGGCGAGCGCGGAGTGCCCGAGCGATCTGCAGCGTGGTCGTGCCGACGTCGAGGATGATGCTCTGCCCGTTGCGCACGAGCGAGGCCGCATGCACGCCGATGCGGCGCTTCGGTTCGACGGATGCCGCGAGCGCCTCTTCGAAGCTCGGCTCGCGATCGGGCCGCTCGACCGCGATGAGCGACGACGTGGGCACGGCTCCCCCATGCACGCGCCGGATGGAGCCCGCGCGCTCGAGCGCGTCGAGGTCGGCGCGGGCGGTGACCGTGGTGACGCCGAAGACGTCGCTCAGTTCGGCGACGCGCACGAAGCCGCGTTCGGCAACGAGCCCGAGGGCGCGCTCGCGGCGCTCGAGGGCGGTGAGTGGGGCATCCGTCATGCTCGTATCTTCGGCGACCGCCGCGAGTTTTGCAATACGAAACTTGGTTGTTTGCAAAACGAAAATCGCGTACAGTGGCCGCGTGCTTGACACCGAACCGGTCTTCGACCCCGCCATCGCCGTGCGCCCCGCGAAGCTCGCCGACGGCCGCGACCTCATCTACTTCGACGACGCCGACACGACGCTCGACGCCGAGCGGTCGGTCGACGCGCGCACGCTCGACGCGCGCCCCGCGAACGCGCACATGCGTCAAGATCCCCTCACCGGCGAGTGGGTCTCGATCGCGGCGGCCCGCCAGAACCGCGTCATGCTGCCGCCGGCCCACCTCGACCCGCTCGCCCCGCAGACGCCCGACAACCCCTCCGAGATCCCGAGCGTCTACGACGTCGCCGTGTTCGAGAACCGCTCCCCCTCGTTCGGGCCCGCCCTCGCCGAGCCCGGCACCTCCGACGCCGAAGCGCTCGCAGACCTGCGCCGGGTCGGCCTCGAGCGTACGAAGACCTCGATCGGCCGCTGCGAGGTCGTGTGCTTCAGCCCGGCGCACGAGGGCTCGTTCGGCTCCCTCTCGCGTTCGCGGGCGCGCACCGTGATCGAGGCGTGGGCGCACCGCACCGCAGCGCTCTCCGCGCTGCCCGGCGTGCAGGAGGTGTTCCCGTTCGAGAACCGCGGCCGCGAGATCGGCGTCACGCTGCCGCACCCGCACGGCCAGATCTACTCCTACCCCTACATCACGCCGCGCACCGAGCGCCTGCTCGCGGCGATCGACGACTACGGCCCCACGCTCATGGCCGACGTCCTCGAGCGCGAGCGCAACGGCCCGCGCGTGCTGCTCTCGGGCGAGCACTGGACCGCGTTCGTGCCGTTCGCCGCGCGCTGGCCCATCGAGGTGCACCTGCTGCCCCACCGCCACGTTCCCGACTTCGCCGCGACGACCCTCGACGAGCGCGATGAGCTGGCGGGCCTCTACCTGCAGCTGCTGCGCGGCATCGACCGGATCTACGACTCCCCCACGCCCTACATCGCGGCCTGGCACCAGGCCCCCGTGCACGAGCACCGCGACGACGTGCGGCTCATGCTCCAGATCACGAGCCCGCGCCGTGCGGCCGACAAGCTCAAGTTCCTCGCCGGGTCCGAGGCGGCCAAGGGCGCCTGGATCGGCGACGTCGCCCCCGAGACCGCGGCCGAAGCGCTCCGAACCGCGATCGCGGCCGCCGCGAGCGACGAGACGGCGACCAGGGCGACTCCGACCACGGCGAACGCGCACACCACGACGACGGATGCCGCGGCATCCGGGACCGCATCAGACACCGAAGGAACCCGCGCATGACCGAGACCCCCGTCGAGACCGTGACGCGCGGATTCATCGAACGCTACGGGCACGAGCCCGTCGGCGTGTGGTCGGCCCCCGGACGCGTGAACCTCATCGGCGAGCACACCGACTACAACGACGGCTTCGTGTTCCCGTTCGCGATCGACCAGCGCGCGAGCGTCGCGCTCGGCATCCGCGCCGACCGGCTCATCAGGGTGTCGTCGACGTTCGCCGACGAGGTCGTCGAACTGCACCTCGACGACCTCGCCCCCGACGCCGTCGAGGGCTGGGCGGCCTACGCGCTGGGCGTCGCCTGGGCGCTCGGCGAGTTCGGGGCCGACCTGGCGCACGTCGGCGGCGTCGACCTGCACATCTCGAGCACCGTGCCCGTCGGTGCCGGCCTCTCGTCGTCGGCCGCGATCGAGAGCTCCGTCGCCCTCGCCCTCGACGAGCACTGGGGCCTCGGCCTCGACCGTCCGACGCTCGCGAAGGTCGGCCAGCTCGCCGAGAACCGCGTGGTCGGCGCCCCGACGGGCATCCTCGACCAGTCGGCGTCGCTGCTGTCGCACGCCGACGCGGCCGTGTTCCTCGACTGCCGCAGCCTCGACGCCGAGGTGATCCCGCTCGGGCTCGTCGGCGACGGCCTCTCGATCCTCGTGATCGACACGAACGTGTCGCACGCGCACGCCACCGGCGGATACGCCGCACGACGCGCCTCGTGCGAGGCCGGCGCACGAACACTCGGCGTCGACTCGCTGCGCGACGTTCGCCTCGACGACCTCGACCGCGCCGCGAGCGTGCTCGACGACGAGACGTTCCGCCGCGTGCGGCACATCGTCACCGAGAACCAGCGCGTGCTCGACACCGTGCGCACGCTCCGCGAGCACGGCGCCGGCGCGATCGGCCCGCTGCTCGACGCCTCGCACGTCTCGATGCGCGACGACTTCGAGATCACCGTGCCCGAGGTCGACCTCGCCGTCGAGACCGCGCAGGCCCACGGCGCGATCGGCGCCCGCATGACGGGCGGCGGCTTCGGCGGCTCGGCGATCGCGCTCGTGATCGACGCGCTCGTGCCCGTGATCGAGCGCGAGGCGAAGGCCGCGTTCGCCGCACAGGGCTATCGGGAGCCCACGACGTTCGTGGTCACCCCGAGCGAGGGCGCGCGCCGCGACGCCTGAGCCCGGCGCCGGCGAGGTCGCGCGGGTTCGGTGCGGCGCTCACGCCACGGACGACGCCCACTCCTCGGCGAGGATCGCATACGTGTACCCGTCGATCCAGCCGAGCTCGGCGTGCCACGAGTCGCGCACCCCGTGCTGCTCGCGACGCATGCCGAGCTTCTCCATGACCCGCCAGGAGGCATGGTTGTCGGCGAAGCAGCCGGCGGTCACCCGATGCAGCTCCAGCTCGGTGAACGCGAGGTCGAGCAGCGCGCGGGCGATGTCCGTCGCGAATCCCCGCCCGGCGCAGGCGGGGTCCACGAGATACCCGAGCAGGCCCTCGGATCCACGCCACTCGTCGCCGTCGAACTGCCCCATGCCGTCGTGCACGTCGAGCGATCCGGTGGCGACCACGCGACCGTCGAGCACGGCGACGACGGCGTGCTGGTCGGGATCCTCGACGGCGTCGAGCCACGCCTTCACGAACGCCTCGGGCTCCACCGTGGTGCGCAGCAGCCAGCGCGTCACCTCTGGTCGGTTGCGCCAGACGAGCACCTGCTCGAGGTCGTCGCGCGTCGGCGGCCGGAGCTCGAGCCCGCCGACCCGTCGCGGCCAGGTCGCGGACGGCGCCGTCACGCGTTCGCCCCGGCAGCAGGCACGACCGCGTGGGGCGTGCCGCCCGTGATGCGCACGAGCTCGTCGAACGTGGTCGGGAACACCGTCTTGGCATGCCCGGCGGCCGCCCAGACGTCGTCGTAGCCGGCGAGGTCGACGTCGACGAGCGTGCGCACGGGCGCCGGGTGCCCGACCGGGGCGACGCCGCCGATGACCTGCCCCGTGGCCTCCTTCACCGCCTCCTTCGACGCGCGCCCGATGACGCCGCCGAGCTGCGTGCCGAGCCACTCGGTGTCGACCCGGTGCGCGCCGGAGGTGAGCACGAGGATCGGTGCGCCGTCGAGCGTGAACACGAGCGAGTTCGCGATCTGCCCGACCTCGACACCGAGCGCCGCCGCGGCGAGCGGGGCCGTCGTGACGGCGTCGTCGAACCAGACGATCTCGGGTGAGAGTCCGTGGCCCGCGAGGGTCTCGGCGACGCGGTCGACGGCGGGGTGCGAAGGGGTGGTCATGGGTCGATCCTACGAACGCGAGCGGATGCCGCGCGCCACCGCCGCGACATCCGCATGCCGTAGGGTGCCGACCGTGACCGACCGCCCCGCTCTCGCCCGACGCCTCGGACTCCGCGACGCGGTCGCCATCGGCCTCGCGTCGATGATCGGCGCCGGCGTGTTCGCGGTGTGGGTGCCGGCCGCACGCGCCGCCGGGGCCTGGCTCGTCGTCGGACTCGTCGCCGCGGCATTCGTGGCCTTCGCGAACGCGAGCTCGACGGGCCGGTTGGCCGCGCGGTATCCGGAATCGGGCGGCGCCTACCGCTACGGACGCGAACGACTCGGCGAGTGGCCCGGATTTCTCGCCGGGTGGGGCTTCGTGGTCGGCAAGACGGCGAGCTGCGCCGCGATGGCACTGACCGCGGCCGCCTACCTCGTGCCCGCCGCGTGGGAGAAGCCGGTCGCCGTGCTCGCCGTGCTCGTGCTCGCGGGCGTCAACCTGCTCGGGGTCACGCGCACGGCTCGCACGGCCGCGATCATCGTGGCGGTCGTGCTGCTCGTGCTCGGGCTCGTCATCGTCGGCTCGACCGTCGGACTCGCACGGGCGGGCCTGCCCGATCACGGGGCACCTTCCGCGCCCGACCTCGGCTGGTACGGCGTGCTGCAGTCGGCCGGGCTGCTCTTCTTCGCGTTCGCGGGCTACGCGCGCATCGCGACGCTCGGCGAGGAGGTGCGCGACCCCGCACGCACGATCCCGCGAGCGATCGCGACGGCGCTCGGCATCGTGGTCGCGCTGTATGCGGTGCTCGCCGCGCTGCTGCTCCTCGTGCTCGGCCCCGCCGCCCTGGCCGCATCCGATGACGCGCCGTTGGCCGACCTCGCGGCCGCGAGCGGGTGGGCGTGGCTCGCGCCCGTCGTGGCGGTCGCCGCGGCCGTCGCCGCGCTCGGCGCACTGCTCGCGCTCCTCGCGGGCATCGGGCGCACGTCGCTCGCGATGGCGCGCGACCACGAGCTTCCGGGACGACTCGCGTCGGTGCATCCCCGCACGCACGTGCCGTGGGTCGCCGAGCTCGTCGTCGCCGCGGCGATCGTCGTGCTCGTGCTCGTCGTCGATCTCCGGGGCGCGATCGGCTTCAGCTCCTTCGGCGTGCTCGCCTACTACCTCGTCGCCAACATCGCGGCTCTGACCTTGCCGAAGGAGGGGCATCGGGCTCCGCGCTGGCTGAGCGCCGCCGGGGCGTTCGGATGCGTCGTGCTCGTCGTCACCCTTCCGGTCCCGGCCGTGCTGGGCGGGCTCGCGGTGTTCGCCGTCGGCGCCGCGAATCGGCTCGTGCGCACGCGCGCGGCGAAGCGGCGAGGGCCGCAGGGCGCCGACGGGCGGCCGTGACCCGAAGGCGGGCCGCGGCTAGGCTGACGCCATGAGCGCCGACCCCTCCGCCCGCATCCTCGCCATCGCCGGAGTCCCGGCGCCGACCCTCGACGCGACGGCGTTCGTCGCCGCGGGCGCCGTGCTCGTCGGCGATGTGCGCCTCGCCGCGAACGCGAGCGTCTGGTACAACGCGGTGCTCCGCGCCGAGGCCGAGCCGATCACCGTCGGCGAGCGCTCGAACCTGCAGGACACGGTGGCGTGCCACGTCGACCGGGGCTTCCCGCTCGTGCTGGGCTCGGGCGTCTCGGTCGGTCACGGCGCGGTGCTGCACGGCTGCACCGTCGAGGACGACTGCCTCATCGGCATGAACGCGACCGTGCTGAACGGCGCCGTGATCGGCGCCGGGTCGCTCGTCGCGGCCGGCGCCGTGGTGCTCGAGGGCACCGTCGTGCCGCCCGGCTCACTCGTCGCGGGGGTGCCGGCCAAGGTGCGTCGGGGGCTCACCGACGACGAGCGGGCCGGAATCCGACGCAATGCCGAGTCATACCTCGGCCATGTCGAGCGGCACGCGGCCTCCGTCGGCTGAGGTCCCGGCAGCGGCCACGGCCGTCCACCCCGGCGTGCGCTGCACGGCCGCGACCGGTGCGCCGCCGCGCGCGCGGCGCGATCGCAGGCGTCGCACCCGGCGCACCGCTCCTCGCACTGGAACGCCGACCCCCCACGCCACCGAACCGAGCAGGCTGCGATCATGGTCGCCGAGCATGCGGCGCCGCTCGAACGCCGAACGCAGCAGGCCGCCCGAGAGATCCCGGCGCCGCGGCAACGGCCGAAGCGGCACGAGCTCGCGCGCCTCGACGAACGACTCGAGCCGGCGAACCCAGTCGGCCGCCGCCTCGGCGTGGAAGTAGTTGTCGGCCAGCCACGCGGCATCCGCTGCCTTGAACCGGCCCTCGACGAGGTCGACCGTCGACCCGATCAGCCCCGACCCCTCGAAGACGACGTTGATCATCGCGGGCGTGACCCCGTAATCGTCGATCACGAGCGCCGGCAGGTCGAGCGCGACCGCCTCGAGCACGGCCGTCGAGCTCACCGTGACGAGCGCGGCGGCGGTGGCGAGCTTCTCCGCCATCGGGCCGTCCTCGACGACGAGGTTCGCCGGCGGGTCGACCTCGGGCAGGAGGTCGGCGTAGTCGAAGTTCTCGTCGTGGGTCTGCGCCTCGCCGCGGCGGGCGCGCACCTTCACGACGACGCGCTGCCCGGGTCGGCGCCGCGCAAGCTCGGCCAGGCCGCCGAGCAGGTGCACACGGTCCTCGCGCGAGGCGGGCACCTTGGCCTGCGTCGCGAAGACGATGTCGGTCCGTGCAGGCCCGTCGACACGGGGGGCGGATGTCGCGTGCGCCGCCTCGGCGGTCCGCCCCCCGTCGAGTGTGGGAGTCGCCTCGCCCCCGGCCTTCGCGGCGTCCGTCGCCGGGTCGGCCGGAGCACCCGCGAGGAACGGCAGGGTCGCGAGCGCGAACGTCGTGCCGAGACCCAGCTCGGCCGCGTTCGCACGGAACTCGCGCACCTCGCGGCGGCTGTGCAGCACCACGAGGTCGGTCTGCTCGCGGTAGATCACGGCCTTCGGCACGGCCGGGATCGTGAGGCCAGGGAACCCGCTCACGAGCACCGGACGGTTCGCCCGCCCTTCGAGCAACGGCGCGACGACCCGCACGAACGGTCCGCGCAGCGACAGCAGCACCGCGTGCGGATCGAACACGTCGAGCAGACCGTCGAGGTCGTCGAGGTGCACGACCTCCGCCTGCGACGGAGAGAACCTCGTGCCCGCGAGCGCGTGCCGCAGCTGCGCCGGGCTCGGCTGCACGGGCGAGGCGAGCACCACGAGCTGCACCCGCCACGTCGGCGGAAGCGTCGACGCGAGCGCCGCACCCCACTTCACGTACGAGTCGGAGTCGGCGACGACGAGCAGACGCCGCCCCGCGGCATCCGTCGCCCCCGATGCCGTGCCCGTGCCGTGCCCGGGAACCGAGCGGTCGAACATCACGCGGGCACGCGGCGGAGCTTCGCGCGCGGCGCCTCCTCGCCGGGGAACACCCGCTTCACCCCGTCGCCCATGGCGTCGCCGATGATGCGGATGTCGCGCACGAGGTGCTCGAAGCCCTGCGGCTCGAGCGACGCGGCCTGGTCGGAACCCCACATGGCCCGGTCGAGCGTGATGTGGCGTTCGACGGCGACGGCGCCGAGGGCGACCGCGGCGAGCGAGATCTGCAGGCCGCGCTCGTGGCCCGAGTACCCGATCGGAACGCCGGGGTAGCGCGATCCCAGGGTCTGGATCATGCGCAGGTTCGCCTCGTGCTCTGGCATCGGGTAGCTCGACGTGGCGTGCATCACGACGAGACGGTCGCGGTCGAGGCGGTCGACGGCGCGGTCGATCTCGTCGATGGTCGACATGCCCGTCGAGAGGATGATCGGCTTGCCCGTGGCCGCGAGCGCGTCGAGCAGGTCGAGGTCGGTGATCGACGCCGACGCGACCTTGTGCGCGACGACGTCGAGCCCCTCGAGGAACGCGACCGAGGGCACGTCCCACGGGGAGGCGAACCAGTCGACGCCCGCGCGCATCGCGTACGAGGCGATCTCGAGGTACTCGGCCTCGCCGAACTCGACGCGGTGGCGGTACTCGAGGTAGGTCATGGTGCCCCACGGCGTCTCGCGGAGCACATCGCGCATGTGCTCGGGCGTCGCGATCTCGGGCGTGCGCTTCTGGAACTTCACCGCCTGCGCTCCGGCCTCGACGGCCACGTCGATGAGTCGCTTCGCGATCTCGACGTCGCCGTTGTGGTTGAGCCCGATCTCGCCGATGACGTAGACGGGGTTTCCGGGGCCGATCAGGGATCTTCCGATGCGCACCGACATGTGCTGCTCCTCGCGGTCAGCGCGCCGAAGCGCGCGCGTGGTGGTGGTGGTGGTTGGTGGTGTCCGGCTCGAGCGCGGCGAGGTGTCTCGCCGCGTGGTCGCGCGAGGCGATGACGAGATCGGCGAGCTCCCGCACGGCGCCGTGGCCGCCCGTGCGGTCGAGCACGTGCCTCGCCGCGGCGAGCACGTCGGGCACGGCGTCGCGCACGGCGACGGGCCAGCCGACGAGGTCGAGCGCGGGCAGGTCGTTGCGGTCGTTGCCGACGTAGGCGATGCGATCGAGGCTGATGCCGCGGGTCTCGGCCCACTCGGCGAGCGCCTCGCCCTTCGCGTCGACGCCGTGCAGGCACTCGACGCCGAGCTTCTCGGCCCGGCGGGCGACGACGGGGTTCGCCTCGGCGCTGAGGATCAACACGGGCACGCCCGCCGCCCGCAGCCGGGCGACGCCGGCGCCGTCGCTGCGGCTCACGCGCACCGACTCCCGGCCGAGGGTGTCGACCCACGCGGTGTCGTCGGTGTGCACGCCGTCGAAGTCGGTGACGACCGCGTCGACGTCGACGATCGGATGCCGGGGGTCGCCGTTCGCGGCGAGCGCGTCGACGGCCGGGGCGAGCAGGCGTGCGCGCCCGAGGTCGCCGGCGTCGTCGATCTCGATCGCGTGCGCCGGATCGACGGGGGCGATGCCGACCCGGCCGAAGAATCGGTGGCCGGACTGCACGAAGCCGTCGGCGCGCATGACGTAGAAGGCGCCGGTCTCGGCGTACTCGGGCTCGCGGTCCTGGCGGCGAGGGCGGGCGGATGCCTCGTGGTTGACGCCGACGGCGCCGTCGGCCGTCTCGCGCCAGAGGAACACGTGGCTCGCCACGGCCGAGAAGACGACGTCCTCGTCGCCGCGCTGCACGCGCTCGACGGCGAGGTCGAGCGCGGCGGGATCGAGGAACGGCGACGTCGCCTGCACGAACACGAGCACCTCGGGGCGGGCGCCCGTGTGCGCGGCCACGCTGTGCAGCGCGTGCAGCAGTGCGGACTCCGAGCTGGCGGTGTCGCCGGCGAGGTCGGCCGGCCTGCGGACCACGCCCGCTCCGGCCGCCTGCGCGACCTCGGCGATGCGGTCGTCGTCGGTCGAGACGAGCACGGCGTCGATGCGGCGGGCCGCGAGGGCGGAGCGCACCGCCCTCGTGACGAGGGGCACTCCCCCGACCTCGGCGAGGTTCTTGCCGGGCAGGCCCTTCGAGCCGCCCCGCGCCGGGATCACGGCGATCACCCGCGGGTCGGGGTGCATGGCGCGACCCGACGGCCGCCCGTCTTCGAGCATGCTGCGACGCTACGGTCGGCCGCTTGCCGCGCCCTTGCCGTCCGGTGATCGGCCGGTGAACGACGAGCGACCGACAGGCGACCCGGGTGCAGCCGAGCCGCAGCCGAGCCGCAGCCGACCCTCAGGTCGTGCCGCGCCGGCGCGCGCCCGGCCCTCGCCGCCGCAGACCGCGCAGAGGACGACGGATGCCGCGGGCGTCGGCCCGCGGCATCCGTTCGTGCTGGTGGTTCGACCTACCGGAGCTCGGCCGCCTTGACGACGTTCGCGAGCAGCATGGCGCGGGTCATCGGCCCGACGCCGCCGGGGTTCGGCGAGAGGTGGCCGGCGACCGCGGCGACCGCCGGGTCGACGTCGCCCGTGAGCCGGCCCTTGCCCGTCGCCGGGTCCTCGACGCGCGTGATGCCCACGTCGAGAACCGCGGCACCCGGCTTGACCCAGTCGGGCCTGATCAGGTTCGGCACGCCCACGGCGGCCACGACGATGTCGCCGCGGCGCACCTCCGCGGCCAGGTCGACCGTGCGCGAGTGCGTGAGCGTGACCGTCGCGTCGAGCCCCTTGCGGGTCAGCAGCAGGCCGAGCGGGCGCCCGACCGTGATGCCGCGGCCGATGACCGCGACGTGGCGGCCCGAGATCGGCACGTCGTAGCGCTGCAGCATCTCGACGATGCCCGCCGGGGTGCACGGCAGCGGCGACGCGAGCTCGCCCGCGACGCCGAGCACGAGCCGCCCGAGGTTGGTCGGGTGCAGGCCGTCGGCGTCCTTGTCGGGGTCGATGAGCTCGAGCATCGCGTTCTCGTCGTGCCCCGCGGGCAGCGGCAGCTGCACGATGTAGCCGGTGACCTCGGATGCCGCGTTCAGGTCGGCGATCGCGGCGCGCACGTCGGCCGGGGTCGCCGTGGCCGGCAGGTCGACCCGGATCGACTCGATGCCGACCTCGGCGCAGTCGCGGTGCTTGCCCGCGACGTACGAGCGCGAACCCGGGTCGTCGCCGACGAGCAGCGTGCCGAGGCCGGGCACGACGCCCTTCGCGCGGAGCGCCGCGATGCGCGACGCCAGCTCGGACTTGACGGCGGTGGCCGTGGCCACGCCGTCGAGCGTGATGGCGGTCATCGGCGGCCTACTGGGCGAGGCCCGGGTAGAGCGGGAAGGCCGCCGTGAGGGCCTCGACGCGCGAACGCAAGGACGCGACATCCGCCTCGCCCTGGAGCGCGAGCGCGATGATGTCGGCGACCTCGGTGAACTCGACGTCGCCGAAGCCGCGGGTCGCGAGCGCCGGGGTGCCGATGCGCAGGCCGGAGGTGACCATCGGCGGGCGCGGGTCGAACGGCACCGAGTTGCGGTTCACGGTGATGAGCGCCTCGTGCAGGAGGTCTTCGGCCTGCTGGCCGTCGATCTTCGAGTTGCGGAGGTCGGCGAGCACGAGGTGCACATCGGTGCCGCCCGTGAGCACGTCGACGCCGGCCGCACGCGAGTCGTCGGCCGTGAGGCGGTCGGCGAGGATCTGCGCGCCGCGGATGGTGCGCGCCTGGCGGTCCTTGAACTCCTCGGAGGCCGCGATCTTGAACGCCGTGGCCTTGGCCGCGATGACGTGCATGAGCGGGCCGCCCTGCTGGCCAGGGAACACGTTGGAGTTCAGCTTCTTCGCGAGCTCGGTGTCGCGCGAGACGATGAAGCCCGAGCGGGGGCCGCCGATGGTCTTGTGCACCGTGCTCGACACGACGTCGGCGTAGGGCACGGGCGACGGGTGCAGGCCCGCGGCCACGAGGCCCGCGAAGTGCGCCATGTCGACCCAGAGCTTCGCGCCCACCTCGTCGGCGATCGCGCGGAACGCGGCGAAGTCGAGGTGACGGGGGTACGCCGACCAGCCGGCGATGATGACCTGCGGCTTGTGCTCGAGGGCCTTGTCGCGCACGACGTTCATGTCGACGAGGAAGGTCTCGGGGTCGACGCCGTACGACACGGCGTTGTAGAGCTTGCCCGAGAAGTTGAGCTTCATGCCGTGCGTGAGGTGGCCGCCGTGCGCGAGCTCGAGGCCGAGGATCGTGTCGCCGGGCGTCGCGATCGCCGAGAGCACGGCCGCGTTCGCGGTCGCGCCGGAATGGGGCTGCACGTTGGCGTACTCGGCGCCGAACAGGCTCTTCGCGCGCTCGATCGCGAGCGACTCCGCGATGTCGACGTACTCGCAGCCGCCGTAGTAACGGCGACCGGGGTAGCCCTCGGCGTACTTGTTGGTGAGCACCGACCCCTGCGACTGCAGCACCGAGACGGGAACGAAGTTCTCGCTCGCGATCATCTCGAGGTAGTCGCGCTGGCGACCGAGCTCGAGTTCGAGCACCTCGGCGATCTCGGGATCGACCTCGGAGAGGGGGGCGTTGAAAACGGACTCGGCCAAGACTGGCTCCTTCTTACGGTACGGATTGAACGAGGGTTCGACCTCGTGCGACTCGCGCGACGAGGCATCCGCACCGGCCCAGGCGTACGGTCGGTACTCGCCAGTCGCTCCCCGATGGGAATCCATCTCAACGCCAGTCGCGACCCCGCAAGCATAGCAACGGATGCCGCGGGCGCGAGATCCGGATCGACGTGGGATCGGTCGTCGGCACCGGGTCAGCCGGCTCGGCCCTGTCGCTGCGGCCCTTCGGATGCCAAGATGGGAGCCGCGCCGCTGTGTTAGGAATCCTTCGCATTCCCGCGCGGTGCCCGAGCACCCCGAGGACGCATGCCACGACGCACCCGCACCATCGCACGCCGGCCCGTGCTCTTCGTCGGACTCGTGCTCGCAGCCGTGACCGCGGCGACCCTCACCGCGTGCACCGCACCGGCCCAGAACGGAGAACCCATGACCGGCATCGTGCCGGCGCCGATCAGCGCCGACTACCCCGACCGGGCGCCCTTCGCGCTCGACACCGACACGCGATTCGTCGCCACGGGCGAGGGTGCGGCGGCCGTCGCCCGGACCTTCGCCGCGTTCGCACGCGTGTCGACGGGCTTCGAACTGCCGGTCGTCGAGGGCTCGGGTGGAGCGGATGCCGCGGCATCCGACATCTCGTTCGTGATCGCCGCGGGCGAGGCGCCCGACGACGCGCCCCTCGGCGAGGCGGAGGGGTACACGCTCGAATCCGGATCCGACGGCGTGCGCCTCGCGGCAGACACCCCCGCCGGGCTGTTCCGCGCGAGCCAGTCGTTGCGCCAGCTGCTGCCCGCCGAGATCGAGCGCACGGATGCCGCGAAGCCGCCCGCCGACGGATGGCTCGTGCCCGCGGCATCCGTCGCCGACGCGCCCCGGTTCGCCTACCGCGGCTCGATGCTCGACGTCGCGCGCCACTTCTTCCCGGTCGAGGACGTGCTCGACCACATCGACCGCATCGCCCTGCTGAAGCTCAACGTGCTGCACCTGCACCTCACCGACGACCAGGGCTGGCGGCTGCAGATCGACTCGTGGCCCGAGCTCACCGGCATCGGCGCCTCGACGTCGACCGGGGGCGACGGCGGGGGCTTCTACACGAAGGACGACTACCGGCGCATCGTCGAGTACGCCGCCGAACGGTTCGTGACCGTCGTGCCCGAGATCGACCTGCCCGGGCACACGAACGCCGCGCTCAGCGCCTACCCCGAGCTGAACTGCGACGGTGTCGCACCCAGACCGTACGAGGGCATCGAGGTCGGCTTCTCGTCGCTCTGCGCCACCCCCGAACGCGCCGAGGTCACCGACCGGTTCCTCGCCGACGTGCTCGGCGAGGTCGCCGACCTCACGCCCGGCCCGTGGCTGCACGTTGGCGGCGACGAGTCGCTCGCGACCTCGGAGGCCGACTACCTCGACCTCGTGCGGCGCATCACGGCCGCGGGCGCGGCGACCGGCAAGACGGTCGTCGGCTGGCACGAGATGGGCGCCTCGCGCGAACTGCCGGCGGGCACCGTCGGGCAGTACTGGGACTTCGTGGCGCCGCGCGAGGACGCCGCGCCCCTCACGACCTCGTTCGTCGAGCAGGGCGGGAGCGTCATCCTCTCCCCCGCCGACGTCGCCTACCTCGACATGAAGTACCCCGACGACCCCGATGGCCCGCTCGGCACGAAGCTCGGGCAGCTCTGGGCCGACGGGCCCACGACGCTCGAGGAGGCCTACGGCTGGGAACCCACCTCGATCGTGCCCGGGCTCGCCGAGTCGGACATCCTCGGCATCGAGGCCCCCGTCTGGACCGAGACGATCAGCACCTCGCCCGACCTGGAGTTCATGGTCTTCCCGCGGATCGCGGCGATCGCCGAGATCGCCTGGTCACCGGCACCTTCCGATGACGCGCCGACCTCGGACCGGCCCGTGGTCGAGGGGGGAGCGCGCGACGTCGAGGACTTCCACGCCCGCCTCGCCGCTCTCGGCACCCACCTCGACGCCCTCGGTGTCTCGTACCGCAAGGTCGGCGGAGTGCCCTGGGTCGGGTAGCGCCCGCTTCACGCGGTCGCGGGGCGCTGCCCGACCCCCGTTCGGCTCAGCCGCAGGACCGCGCCTGATACGCGGCCGACGTGGTGCTCGGCATGCCCGCACCGTCGGTTGCGATGGCCTCGACGTCGACGTCACCGGCACCGAGTTCGGCCTGACGCGTCGTGAAGGCGTGGTACACCTTCGCCCCCGGCGCCACGGCGGTGAACGTCTTGGTGCCGTACTCGCTCGCGAACGTGATGTCGACCGGCTCCTCGGCTCGGTTCAGGCCCGTGACCGTGAGCACCGCCCGGGAGCCCATGCACCGGCTGCCGGCAGCAGCCTCGACCTCGGGCCCGCCGCCCGCCGCCGTCACGCTGAACTCCGCGACGACCCGACCGTCGGAGCCCACGACGCGCCCGGCGTGGACGCCCGACTCCTCGTAGGTGTGCGAGCCGGTGATCGCGTAGGCGCCGGCCGCATTCAACGAGCCTCGCACCCGGTCGGGCCGGAACGTCGCGGGCGTGCTCGCCCCGTCGCCCCATTCGATCGTCGCGCTGAACGCGTCGAGGTCGCTCGTGCTGATCCCGTCGGCGTCATTGGTGCGGTCGACCGAGACGGTCGCGCCCGTGGCATCGGCCTTGGTGCCCGGTGCGTACAGGGCGCCCACCTCGAGTTCGGCCGCCGTCCCGGCGTCGACCGTGGCATCCACGCCCACCCCCTGGGCGAACCACGTGGCCTGCGGGGTGTCGTAGTAGTTGACTCCCGCGGCGGTCAGGCGGGCGCCGATCGCACCGACGCGCAGCGCGAAGTCGACGGCGTCGCGCTTCGCCTGCGGCGACCAACCCATCTCGGCGTGGGCGATGGCCCGCGGGAAGATCATGAACTGCGCCTGATCGGCACCTCGGATCGTCTCGCTCCACATCGGCGCCTCGGGGCCGGCGATCTGGCCCTCGGTCACGCCGGGAATGAACGTCGCGGGGTCCCACGAGTAGTACTGCGTGATGTCGCAGGTGCCCGAGCATGCCCAGGTGAGCCCGATCGGCGTCTTCGAGTTGTACTTCATGTCGATGTACGAGCTCGAGCCTCGGGAGGCGACGATCTTCGCACCGGCCGCGGCCGCGGCGGGGAGGGCGGCGGTCGAGCCCGCCCAGTACTGCACGTGGTCGCCCGGCTGCATCGCCGAGGTCGTGCGGGCGATCTCGTTCCAGCCGTTGGCGTTCTTGCCGAGGTCGTGCACGATGTCGAGCACGCGTGCCACGAAGGCGTCGAACTTCGCCGCACCGTACCGCGCCACCATGTCGTGCGACTCGTCGCCGCCGATGTGGATCATGTCGCCGGGCGTGATGGCCGAGAGCTGGTCGAGCACGTGCTCGATGAACGTGAACGTGACCTCGCTGTCGGGATCCAGGTAGGAGTACCCGACGTTGCCGGTGCCGTTGTGGGGTGCGGTGGGCTGGGCCGGGGTCGCCGGGTGCGAGGAGCCGGGCGTGTTCAGCTGCGGGATCGCGGCGAGCGCCGCGTTCGTGTGCCCGGGCAGGTCGATCTCGGGGATGACCTGCACGAAGCGGTCCTGTGCGTACGCCACGATCTCCTGGTAGTCGGCCTGCGTGTAGAAGCCGGTGATGCCGGGGGCGCCGGCGAGGCCGCCCTGCGACATCGCGGTGGCGCCGGAGACCGAGGTCAGCAGCGAGTAGTCGATCGTGTCGCCGGCCGCTCGGCCTTCGTTCGTGATCTGGATGCGCCAGCCCTGGTCGTCGGCGAGGTGAAGGTGGAGCCGGTTCATCTTGAACGAGGCGATCGCGTCGATGGTCCGCTTGATCTCATCGACGGTCTGGAACGACCGCGCGACGTCGACCATGATGCCGCGGTAGCCGAACCGGGGCGAGTCCTCGATCTCGAGCGCCGGCGTGGTCCAGTCGGCCTGCACGGCGGTCGGCGACTCCGCGCCGGCCGGGAAGAGCTGCCGCAGCGTCTGCACCCCGTTGAAGGCGCCGTGCGGGTCGGCGGCCGAGATGCTCGCGCCCGCGTCGCTCGCACTGAGCTCGTAGGCCTCGGCCTCGCCGTCGCCGACCGCGGGGTCGGAGCTGAGCACGATGTCGGATGCCGTGGGCTCGCCGCTCTCGACGACCGGGAGGTCGTACCCGGTCGATGCGCGCAGCCGCTCGGCGAGCTGGTCCGCGACGGCGGCGAACTCGGAGTCGGTGATGACGCGGGATTCGGGTGACAGCGAGAAGCCGTCGCCCTCGAGCGAGGTCAGGGTGGCGGGGATCGGGACGAGTCCGAGCGGCGCGACGGCCTTGGGCTCGGGTCCGGTCCAGGCCTCGAGCTCCCACAGGGACATGCCGTAGAACGACCCTCCGATCGGCGTGCGCTTGACGCCCTGCATGCGGACGTAGGCGACCTCGCCCGCTGCGACGACCGACACGCGGTCGACCCCGCCGCACGTGCCGGCGAGCACTGGGCTCGCGTCGTTCCACGTCGAGCCGTCGAGGGAGACCTGCACCTTGTACTGGGCGGCGCAGGCCGCCTCCCACCGCAGCGTCACGTGATCGAGCCGCGTCGGTGCCGCGAGCTTCACCTGCAGCCACGCCGCGTCGCTGTAGTTGGAGGACCAGCGCGAGTGCTCCCCGCTCGGGAGCTGGTCGGGATCTCCGTCGATGGCCTTCTCGGGGCCCCATTTCGCGAGTTCCGAGCCGGATGCGGTCGCCACTGCGCCCGCGGACGCGAGCGCGACGTTCTCGACCTCGGATTCCGCCCCGCTCGCGGGTGCGGCGGCGAGGCCGGTGGCGATGACGACGGCGATCGTCAGGCCGAACCAGCGTAGGAGGGATGTCTTCATCGTCAGTCTCCAGTCCGCCCGACACCGGGCTCGTTCGCGACCTTACTATGTTTACTGAATGAAGAATAGAGTCGATCGCTGCCGCAGCCATCGACGTGGAGATGGGAAACTCGACCATGCGATCTGTCGCCTCAGGCACCGGCCTCGCCGTGCTGTCCGACCTGCCCGACAACCACGACGCGCACACGATCCGTCGTGCGAACCTCCGACGCGCCTTCCAACTCGTCCTCCGCGGAGAGGGCGCGGCGACTCGCGCGATGATCGCGCGGGAGACCGGGCTGACCTCGGCGACGGCGTCATCGCTCGTCGCCGAGCTGATCGAGTCGGGCTTCGTCGTCGACGGCCGGCCGGCGGCGAGCACCGGTGGCAAGCCGGCGACCAGGCTCGAGGTCGCGCAGGACGACAACCTGCTCGTCGTGTTCGTGGTGTTCCCCCGTGAGACCAAGGTCGGCGTGCTCACGGCATCGGGCAGGACGATCCACCAGGAGACCGTTCCCAACGACCCCGCGGACATCGCCGGCTCGATCAGCGAGCTGGCCGCCCGAACGCGCGCCGGGTTCGAGGGCCGACTCCTCGCGGCGGGCGTCCAGGTCCCGGGCACGACCGATGGCCGGATCGTGCACGAGAGCGTCCAACTCGGCTGGCGTGACGTCGCCCTCGCCGCGATCGTCGAGGACGTCCTCGACGTCCCGGCGTTCGTGGTGAACGACGTGGACGCCGGCGCCATCGCCGAGGCGGTGCTCCGGCCGGTGTCGCTCCGCCTGTTCGTCCACCTCGGCGAGGGCATCGGCGCCGCGACCACGGCCATGACCACGGTGCAGCGCGGCGCGACGGGCCGTGCCGGCGAGATCGGCCACGTCCGCGTGATCTACGAGGGGCTGCGCGAGAAATGCCGATGCGGCCTGACCGGATGCCTCGAGTCGACGTCCTCGATGGTCGCGATGCTCGGCGACGCCTATCACGACGGCCTGCCCCTCGACGAGGCCGAACGACTCGCACGCGCGCACGCCGGTAGCGGCACCCTGCTCACGGGCGCCGTCGCGCTCTCGCGCGCCCTCCGCATGATGGGCGCGCTCCTCGATCCCGTCGAGATCGTGCTCGGCGGGTCCGCACCCGCGCTCGGGGCGGAGTTCCTCGGCGATCTCCGCGATCAGCTCGAGATGTACGCGGCCGAGGGGACCGCGCCGATCGTCGTGCGGTACGCGTCTCTGGGTGCCGGCATGTTCCTCGGTGCCGGCCAGCACGCGCTCCAGTCCTCCATCGGGGTGAGCTGGCACGGCGCCGACGGACGTGACTCCGTCGGCGCCGCCTGAGGGGGACCTACTTCACGCTGCCCGCCGTGAGGCCGCCGACGAGGCGCTTCTCGATGAGCATGAACAGGATGACCACCGGCACGATCGCGACGATCGAGACGCCGAACACGTACTGCCACGAGGTCTCGTACTGCCCCACGAACTTGGTCAACGCGACGGAGAGGGGCTGGTTGCCCGCCGTCGAGAGGATGACGAGGGAGGCCGCGAACTCGTTCCAGCACGCGACGAACGTGAACACGATGGCCGTGACGATGCCCGGCCAGACGAGCGGGAGGCTGATCTTGAACAGCACGGTCAACCGGTTCGCGCCGTCGATCTGCGCGGCCTCGTCGACCTCCTTCGGGATGCCGGCGAAGAACGAGTGCATGATCCACACGGCGAAGGAGAGGTTGAACGCCGCGTTGATAAGGATCATCGCCGCCCAGGTGTCGATGAGGTCGAACGCGAGGAACTGCCGGAAGAGGCCCGAGGTGAGCACCGCGGGCTGGAGCATCTGCGTCACGATGACGAGGAAGAGGAACACCATGCGCCCCGGGAAGTGGAACCGCGCGGTGTAGTACGCGGCCGGCATCGCGACGAGGAGCACGAGGAGGGTCGCGAACACCGAGATGACGATCGTCGAGATGAGGTTCTGCACGAGGGGCGTCTCGGGCGTGGACCACATGTTGACGTAGTTCTCCCAGTGCCACTCGACCGGGAAGTACGTCGGGTCCACCGACCGGATCTGCGACTTCGTCTTGACGGAGCCGAAGAACATGATCGTGTACGGCAGCACGAAGATGCCGAGCACGATGAGGCCGGCGAGCATGCGCAGGAGCACCTTGCCGATCGGCACCTGGTCCTCGGTGTAACGGCGCTTGCGAGCGGATGCCGCGGGCGGGGCGATCGTCTCGAACGCGGGTGCGGTGACGGCCACGATCAGACCTCCTTCATGGGCTTGACCACGCGCACGTAGACGGCGACGATCACGATGACGATGACGAACGCGACGACCGAGAGGGCGCTCGCGACATCGACCTTGTGCTGGTTCTGGATGTACTTGAAGATCATCGTCATGATCGTGTCGGCGTCGTAGCCGGGGATCGAGCCGGTCATCACCTTCAGGATCGGCAACGAGTTGAACACGTTGATGATGTTGATGAGCACGGCGACCGCGAGTGCGCTGCGCAGCTGCGGCAGCACGACGCCCCAGTAGGTGCGAACGGGTCCGGCGCCGTCCATCTTGGCGGCCTCGAGCACCTCGCCCGGCACGGTCTGGAGCCCCGCGAGGATCGTGTACGTCGTGAACGGCAACGAGACGAAGATGGCGACGACGATCGACCAGGCGAAGGCCGTCGCGGGGTTGCGGGTCCAGCCGTAGCCTTCGGGCGTGTCGACGAGGCCGACGTCGACGAGGAATTTGTTGATGATGCCGAAGTACGGCTCGAGACCGTAGTAGACGACCATCGTCGTCATGACCACGGATGCCGCCCACGGGATGATCACCGCGAGGCGGACGATGCGCCGGCCGGGGAACGCCTTGTTCAGGATCTGGGCGAGGCCGAGCGAGATCAGCACGGTCAGGGCGACGACCACGACCACCCAGACGATCGTGCGGCCGAAGATCGGCCAGAAGTACGGGAACGAGAAGACCTCGATGTAGTTGTCGAGGCCGACCGATCCCTTGTCGACACCCGATTGGGAGATGTCGCGCGTGGAGTTGTAGAACATCACCACGGCGGGGTAGAGCACCACGCCGAAGATCAGGATCAGGGCCGGCCCGATCCACGGGAGCGCGGCGAGGACGTGGCGGACGCGCGACGGCTTCTTCGGCGGGCGTCCGCCGTTCGACGGACTCGTCGGCGACGCCCCGGCGCGGGGGCGGCTCTCGGCCGCCCCCGCCTGGGTCGATGACACATCTGACGTGGTGCTCATGAGTCGGTGGTCACCGATCCCTCCGGGTAGAACTGTCGGTTCGCTCGTTCAGGCTCAGCCGGCGTCGGCCTGCGCCTGGATCTCGGTCAGGACGTCCTGGGCCGGCTTCGTCTGGAGCTGGCCGAAGAGCGCCTTGAACGCGCCATCCGTCGCGGACCACGCGGGGTTGGTGCTCGGGTAGAACTTCGCGTCGGGCAGCACGTCGAGGAACGGCGCGAGCGCCTCCTCGCCGGAGAGCGCCTCGGCACCCGACTTGGTGACGGGGAGGAAGCCCTCGGCCTGCACCCACGGCACGTACACGTCGGACGTGTAGTAGTAGTCGAGGAACTTGGTGATGGCTTCCTTCTTGTCGTCGTCGTTCTGGAACGCCATGAGCTGGTCCATGACGCCGACGGTCATCGGGCTGCCGTCCTGGGTCGGGATCGGCACGATCGAGTAGTCGAGGTCGGGGTTGCCGTCGGCGATCTGGCCGACGGTCGGCGGGAGGCCGACCTGCATGCCGATCTTGCCCTGCACGAAGATGTCCATGAGGGGCGAGCGGTCCGTCGATCCGGGGTCGGCCTGCGTGGCGCCCGCGTCGATCATCTTCTTGACCTGCTCGGCGCCCGGCAGGTTCGCCGGGTCGTCGACCGTGATCTCGGTCGCGTCACCGAACGTGCCGCCACCGCCCCACAGCCACACGGCCGCCTCGGCCTGGGCCTCCTCGGAACCGAGGGGCATGCCGTAGCCGGCGACGCCGCCGCCGAGGGCGGAGATCTTCGTCGCCGTGTCGAGCAGCTCGTCCCACGTCTTGGGCGCCTCGGCGACGCCGGCCTGCTCGAGCAGGGCGTTGTTCACGAAGAGGGCGCGGGCCGATGCGATGAGCGGCAGGGCGTATGCGGTTCCGTCGACCTCGGCGTTCGCGATGAACGAGTCCTGGAAGTCGGAGAAGGTGTCGGCCGAGACGACCTCCTCGGCCGGGTAGAGCAGCTCGTCGGCCGCGAAGCCGGCGAAGGGTCCGCCGTTGTAGATGTCGGGCGCCTCTCCACCCTGGATCTTCGTGGCGATGACGGACTCGAGGTTGTCCCAGGACTGAACCTCGAGGTTGACGTCGATGTCGGTGTTCTCGGCTTCGAAGCCCGTGATGACGTCTTCCCAGAGGCCCTGGGTGGCGTCGGAGTAGCTGGGGACGAGCAGGTCGATCGTGGTCTTGCCCGACGCGCTGTCGTCGGATCCGCTGCCGCCGAACCCGCACGACGCGAGCGTCAGCGATGCCGTGGCCGCGAGCGCGACCGCTGCGGTGAGACGCAGTGACTTCTTCATGGATGCTTTCCTCACTCTGATGGGTGGTGCACCGGCGTCGATCAGCCTCACGCCGCGGTGCGTGTGTTCGGAGCGAGCATTTCGAGCACTGGACAGTGCAGAGAATGCTGTTTCCTGAACGTTTCTCGGAACTAACGATCAGTTTCGTTCACTCGATGTCGAAAACTTACGACCCGTTCCGGAAGCCGTCAAGTCCTTGTCGATGATCGTTACCGAATTCGTTCTGGAACGTCGTAACCCCGGAAACCCGTGCCGGGTCTCGAGAAAGAACCCGTGCCGGGTCTCGACAAACGCGCGTTCGCATGATCATTAGACAGCATGACCACGCATCTGCAATCATGAATCCATCACGATCATCACCCGACTTCGACTCACCTCATCAGGAGCACTCACGTGACCACGACGCCGACCCACCAACCCGCCGCCCACATGGCTGCCGAGCTCGAGTCCCAGCCGCAGACCTGGGCGCGAGCTGCGGCGCTCGTGGACGAGCAGCGCGCCCTCCCGGCACGCGGTGCCCGCATCGCCGTCGTCGGGTGCGGCACGTCCTGGTTCATGGCGCAGTCGTACGCGTGGCTCCGCGAGTCCGGCGGCCACGGCGAGACCGACGCGTTCACGGCCTCGGAGGCCTTCGTCGACCGGGGCTACGACGCCGTCGTCGCCCTCACGCGGTCGGGCACGACCACCGAGGTGCTCCAGCTCGTCGAGCACCTGCGCGGCCGGGTGCGCACGATCGGCGTCATCGGCGACCCGACCTCCCCGCTCGTCGGCCTCGTGGACGAGGCGATCACGCTCCCCTTCGCCGACGAGCGGTCGGTCGTGCAGACCCGGTTCGCGACCACCGCGCTCGCGCTCTTCCGCGCCTCGCTGGGCGAGAACCTCGATCGGGCGATCACGGATGCCGCGGCGGCCGTCGCCGAGACGCTCGACCCCGAACTCGTCGACGCCGAGCAGTACTCGTTCCTCGGCCAGGGGTGGTCGGTCGGTCTCGCGCACGAGGCCGCCTTGAAGATGCGCGAGGCATCGCAGTCGTGGACCGAGTCGTATCCGTCGATGGAGTACCGCCACGGGCCGATCGCGATCGCCGCCCCCGGCCGCGTGACCTGGCAGTTCGGCGAGGCGCCCGCGGGGCTCGCCGACGACGTGCGTGCGACCGGCGCACGGTTCGAGGCCGGCGCACTCGACCCGATGGCCGACCTCGTGCGCGCCCAGCGCGTCGCGCTGGCACGGGCAAGCGCCCGCGGGCTCGACCCCGACGCCCCCCGCAACCTGACGCGCTCCGTCATCCTCGACGCCTGATCATGGCCGCCGACGAGCTCTCCCCCGCGCTCGGACCGGGCGCCGCGGTGCTCGCGTTCGACGTGGGCGGCACCGACACGAAGTCGGCGCTGATCGACCGCGCCGGGCGCGTGCTCGGCCTCCGCCGCACGACGACGCCCATCGATCCGGCCGATCCCGCGGCCTCGGTCGTGAGCTCGCTCGCCGAGCTCGCCCTGGCCCACCTCGCCGAACGACCGGGGCTCGATCCGGTCGCCGTCGGCATCAGCGTTCCGGGCATCGTCGACGAGGCCGACGGCATCGGCGTCTTCGCCTCGAACTTCGGATGGCGCGACGCGCCGATCCGCGCCCTCGGCGAGCGCGCGCTCGGGCTTCCGGTCGCGTTCGGCCACGACGTGCGGGCGGCCGGCGACGCCGAACGCCGCCTCGGTGCCGCGCGCGGGTACGACGACGTGGTCGTGCTGGCCATCGGCACGGGCATCGCCGGCTCCATCCTGCTCGGGGGCCGGCCGCTCGTCGGCGGCGGGTTCGCGGGCGAGATCGGGCACTCGCTCGCCGACCCGCACGGCGATCGGTGCGCCTGCGGTGCGATCGGATGCCTCGAGACCATCGCCTCGGCCGGCGCGATCGCCAGGCGGTACACCGCGACATCCGGGATCGCGGTCGACGGCGCTCGCGAGGTGCTGGCGGCAGCTGCCGCCGGGGACGCGGTCGCCGCCGCCGTCTGGAACGACGCGCTCGACGCCCTCGCCGACTCCATCGCGCGCCTGACGGCGACCATCGCGCCGCAGGCCGTCGTCATCGGCGGCGGGCTCTCGCAGGCGGGATCCGCCCTGTTCGGTCCGCTGCGCGAACGCCTCGACGCGCGGCTCAGCTTCCATCGCCGACCCGAGCTCGTCCGCGCGCGCCTCGGCGACGACGCCGGCCTGCTCGGCACGGCGCTCGCGGCCCGCGACCTCGCCGACGGGTTCACCGCACGGATCGCCGACGGAGGAGGCTCGTGATCGTCACCGTCACGCCGAACCCCGCGCTCGACCTGACCTGGCGGGTCGACCGGCTGGTGCCCGGCGAAACGCATCGTGTGCCGACCGGCGCTTCACGGGCCGGCGGCAAGGGCGTCAACGTCGCCCGCGTGCTGCACGAGCAGGGCGTCGACGTGCTCGCGGTGACGACCGCGGGCGGCGCGACCGGACACGAGTTCGCCGCCGACCTCGTCGCCGGCGGCGTGCCGCACGCACTCGTGCCGGTCGCGGGCCCGACGCGCCGAAGCATCGCGATCGTCGAAACGGATGCCGCCGGCACCGCCGTGCTCAACGAGCACGGTTCCCCGCTGTCGTCCGACGAGGCCGCCGCACTCGACGATGCGGCGTCCGCCGCCGCCTTCGGGAAGCGCCGGCCCGCGGCATCCGCTCCTCGTCTCGATTCGGCCGACGCCGATGCGCCGGCGGTCGTCGTGATCTCCGGCAGCCTGCCGCCCGGCTACACGCCCGAGCGGCTCGGGCGCCTCGTGACCGCCATGGGGGCCGCCGGCGCGCGCGTGATCGTCGACACCAGCGGTCCGGGCCTGCTCGAGGCCGCGCGGGCCGGGGCCTACGCGCTGAAGCCGAACGGCGAGGAGCTCGCGGCCGCGACCGGCCTCGCCGACCCCGAGGCCGGTGCGCGCCTGCTGCTCGAGTTCGGCGCGACGCTCGTCGTGGTCTCGCTCGGCGGCGAGGGGCTCCTGCTGTTCAGTCGCGCCGAATCGGGTCGACCCGTTCGCGCCCGGCTGACGCGCGTCCTGCGCGGCAACGCGACCGGGGCCGGTGACGCCGCCGTCGCCGCGATCGCCGCGGCCCTGACCGAGCCGATCGCGTTCGACGCCGACGCGCCTCGCGCCGCCGACGCGCGCCGCCGGCTCATGCGGACGGCGGTCGCGTGGTCGGCGTCGGCGGTGCTCGCGCCGCTCGCGGGATCGCTGTCGCCCGAGCACGAGGCCCTGATGCTCGAGGTCGTCGTCGATCCGCCGCCCGCGGTCCTCGATGCGCAGCCCGAGCCCACCGAGCACGCCGAGCAGCCCGAGCCCGCCGAGCGAACCCCGCACCAAGACCGCCCGCAGCACGCCGCCGACCCCCATACCGCCGAGGATCCCGCATGACGCTCGCCCCCACCCGACGCCTGCTCGACGAGGCGGTCGCCGCCCGACGCGGCCTCGGCGCCTTCAACGTGCTGCATCTCGAGACGGCCGAGGCGCTCGTCGCCGCGGCCGAGCAGACCGGGCTCCCGGTGGTGCTGCAACTGTCCGAGAACTGCGTGAAGTTCCACGGCGGGCTGACCCCGATCGCCTCGGCGACCCTGGCCGTGGCCGAGGCGTCGAGCGCGCAGGTCGCCGTGCACCTCGACCATGCCGAAGACGCCGACCTCGCGATCCGTGCGATCGACCTGGGATTCGGATCGGTCATGTACGACGGCGCGACGCTCGCCTTCGATCAGAACGTCGCGACCACGCGCCGCGTCGTGGCGCACGCCGCGGCGGCCGGCGTGCTCGTCGAGGCCGAGCTCGGCGAGATCGGCGGCAAGGACGGCGCGCACGCCCCGGGCGTGCGCACCGATCCCGACGAGGCCGCGCGATTCGTCGACGAGACCGGGGTCGGCGCCCTCGCGGTCGCCGTCGGCTCGTCGCACGCGATGACCGAACGCGTCGCCTCGATCGACCTCGGGCTCATCGGTCGCCTGCGCGACGCCGTGCCCGTGCCGCTCGTGCTGCACGGCTCGTCGGGCGTGGCCGACGACCTGCTCGTCGCCGGCATCCGCGCCGGGCTCGTGAAGGTCAACGTCTCGACGCACCTGAACGCGCGCTTCACCGACGCGATCCGCGCCTACCTCGCCGCGAACCCCGCGGCCGTAGACTCGCGGAAGTACCTCGCCGCCGGGCGCACTGCGGTCGCAAGCGAGGCCGCACGTCTCCTCGAGCTCTTCGGATCCGCCGGAAAGGACCCCAACGGATGAACCGTGCCGAGCGTCTCAGCGCCGTGCTCGACCTGCTCGCCGAGAGCAGCCAGGTCGAGGTCGAGCAGATCGTCGAACGCCTTGGCGTGTCACCGGCCACGGCTCGCCGGGATCTCGACGCGCTCGCCCAGCAGCAGCTCCTCACGCGCACCCGGGGCGGGGCGGTCGCCCACTCCGTCGCTTACGACCTGCCGATCCGGTACAAGAACCAGCAGAATCCCGATGCGAAGGCCGCGATCGCGCGGGCCGCGAGCGCACTCGTGCCGCGCGGCGCGGTGATCGGGCTCTGCGGCGGCACGACCTCGACCGCGATCGCCGACGCCCTGATGGCGCGCGCCGACATCATGGAGCCGGCGCCCGACCCGGGCCTCACGGTCGTCACGAACGCCCTGAACATCGCCATGCAGCTCTCGATGCGGCCGCAGATCAAGACCGTCGTCACGGGCGGCGTCGTGCACTCGCGCTCCTACGAGCTCGTCGGTTCGTACGTCGACGCCGTGCTCGGCAACGTCACGCTCGACCTCGCGTTCATTGGCGTGAACGGCATCGATCCGATCGTCGGACCGACGTCGCACGACGAACGCGAGGCGGCGGTCAACACCCTGATGGCCTCGCGGGCCGCGCACGCGGTCATCGTCGCCGACGCCTCGAAGATCGACAAGCGCGCGTTCGCCGCGATCGGCCCGCGCCGCCTCTTCACGACCGTCATCACCGACGAGGGTGCGACGCCCGAACAGCGCCAGCGCCTCAGCGAGCACGGCTACGACGTTATCGTTGCCTCGTGAGCACCGGCACGACCGTCATCCATTCCGCGCGCCTCGTGCGTTCCACGGGCATCGTCGACGACGCGTGGGTTCGGTTCGAGGGCGATCGCATCGCCGCCGTCGGCACGGGCGACGACTGGGCCGAGGGTTCGGGTGCCGAGGGTCCGGGTGCCGACACCTCCGAGTTCCAGGTGACGGATGCCGCGGGGCGGCTGCTCGCGCCGGGGTTCATCGACCTGCACTGCCACGGGGCCGGCGGGGCTGCCGCCGATGAGGGCGTCGAGGCCATCGAGCGCATCCTCGCGGTGCACAACGCGCACGGCACCACGCGCACCGTGCTGTCGCTCGTGACGGCCTCGATCGACGACCTCGTCGCGCACGTGCGCACGATCGCCGAGGTGGCCGCCCGCGACCCGCGACTGCTCGGCTCGCACCTCGAAGGGCCGTTCCTCGACCACGGATTCCGCGGGGCGCACGACCCGGCGCTGCTGCGGGCGGCCGACGCGGCCTCCGTCGAACGGCTGCTCGAGGCCGCCGACGGCACGCTCCGGCAGATCACGATCGCCCCCGAGCACGAGGGCGCCGCCGACGCGATCGCCCGATTCGTCGCCGCCGACGTGCGCGTCGCGGTCGGCCACACGAGTGCCGACTTCGACACCGCGCTCGCGGCGTTCGACGCCGGCGCGTCGCTCCTCACGCACGCGTTCAACGCGATGCCCCCCATCCACCATCGGATGCCGGGGCCCGTCGTCGCGGCGATGCACGCACCGCACGTCACGCTCGAGGTCATCAACGACGGCGTGCACGTGCACCCCGACGTCGTGCGACTGGCCTTCGCCGGCGCACCCGGTCGCGTCGCGCTCATCACCGACGCGATGGCCGCGGCCGGTTCCGCCGACGGCCGCTACCTCCTCGGCTCGCTCGAGGTCGACGTGGTCGACGGCGTCGCCCGTCTCGTCGACGGCGGGTCGATCGCGGGCTCCACACTCACGCTCGACGTCGCACTGCAGCGGGCCGTCACGCAGAGCGGCATCCCGCTCGAGACCGCGGTCGCCGCGCTCACCGAGGTTCCGGCCGCCGCCATCGGGCGCGCGCACGACCTCGGGCGCCTCGAGGTCGGCTACGCGGCGGATGCCGTACTGCTCTCCGACGACCTCGAGGTCGAGCAGGTCTGGGGCGCCGGGCGCCGACTCGCCTGAGACGACCGTGCGGCCGAGGAGTCGGCGGCTGCGACATCCGCTCGGCCGAGCCCGAGGCCCGCACAGGTCGGGCCGCCCGCTTCGAGAGCGGGTCCGCAGGTGTGTTCCCCTTCACCTCCGGACCCGCTCAGGCGATCGGATCATCGCCCCCACGACGTGCCGATCCTGGCGTCCGATCGGCACGAGGTTGGGGTCCACGTGCCGATCGTCCGCAAGGGCGCCTTTCGGATGCCCTCACCTCTGAGACGCTGCAGCATCGGATTCATGACGCGGTTCCTGAAGAAATCTGGTGAAATAGCCCTACCAATGCTGAATCGGCGTCATGATCGGCCGATCCGCCCGTCTCTCAGACGAACACCGCACACCGCAGTACGCCCGACACCGCACCCGAACTCGCACACCGCCCGCACCCGAAGGAGGCGACATGGCACGCCTGCGCGCAGATCCGTCCGCCGACGCCGCCCTCATCGAACGCGTGCGCAAGGGCGACCGCACCGCCTACGGCGAACTCTGGAACCGCCATGCGGCCGCGGGCCGAACCGTCGCGCGCTCGTACAGCTCGCTCGACCCCGACGACCTCGTCTCGGAGTCGTTCACCCGCATCTACGACATGCTCCTCGCGGGCGGCGGGCCGCAGGGCGCGTTCCGGCCCTACCTGTTCACGACGATCCGGAACACCGCCTCCAGCTGGGGCCGTGCACGCCAGGAGACCAACCTCGAGACGCTGGAGTCCTTCGAGGATCCTGCGACCAGCGAGTCGGCAACCCTCGACGCGCTCGACCGTTCGACCACCGCACGCGCGTTCCGCTCGTTGCCCACGCGCTGGCAGGAGGTGCTCTGGTACTGCGAGGTCGAGGGCATGACCCCCCAGCAGGTCGCCCCGCTCGTCGGCATGAGCGCGAACAGCACCGCCGCGCTCGCCTACCGGGCACGCGAGGGCCTCCGGCAGGCCTGGATCCGCGCCCACCTGCGCGACGCGAAGACCGAGCCCGAGTGCGGCTGGAGCATCGAACGACTCGGCACCTACGCGCGCGGCAAGCTCGGCAACCGTGACACCGCCAGACTCGAAGCCCACCTCGACGAATGCGCCAAGTGCACGATCATCGCCGCGGAGGCGCGCGAGGTGGGGTCGAGGCTCGCACTCGTGCTGCTCCCGCTCGTCGCGGGCGTCGGTGGTGCCACGGCGTACTCCGCGTGGCTCTCGCAGGGCGTGCCGGTGGCCGACTTCGCGCTCGGCGCCGGCGGCGCGGCCGCGGCCGGCAGCGGCACTGCGGCCGGCGGCGGCACTGCGTCCGGCAGCGGCGCGGCCGGGGCAGGCGGTGCGTCCGGTGCGGGTGCGGGCGGAGCCGTCGGCGGCTCGGCCGCGACCGCGGCCGGCGCCGGCGCGGCCGCCGCCGGCGTGAGCGGCGTCGCGATCGGCACCGGCATCGGCGTGCTCGCGCTCGCCGCGGCCGCAGTCGCCGCAGCCGTCGTGATCGCCCCGAACTTCGGTTCCAGCCCCGACCAGCCCGCGCCCCCGGCCGCCGCAGCCGCCGCCGAGCCGGCAGAGCCCGAGGCGGCACCCGCGGTCGCAGCTCCCGCCACCGAGTCACCGGTGCCGCCGTCGCCGTCCGAAGCGCCGCCCGAGCCCGCGCCTCGGCCGACGACGGCACCCGAGGTCGCCCCCGCTCCCCCGGCCGTCGCGGCCCCCGTCGCTCCGCCCGCCTCGCCGCCGCCGGTCACCGAGCCGACGCCCGACCCGGTCGATCCCGTGGATCCCGTCGACCCGGTCGACCCGGTGGACCCCGTCGACGCGATCGCCCTCCCCCCGTCCGTCGCGCCCGCCGACACCGCCGACGGCCGGGTCGACCCGATCCTCTCCGGCTCCGCCGAGCCGGGCGCGACCGTGGTCGTCTCCACCGCCGACCGCACCTGGACCGCGACCGCATCAGCGGACGGCGCGTGGTCGCTCACCGCCGACGCGCTGGATGCAGGCGTCACGACGCTCGCGGTCGTGCAGACCGACCTCGCGGGCAACCGGTCCGACCCGACCCTGGTGGAGGTGGAGCTCTCGAGCCCGCAGCTCACCCTCACCCGTGGACGCTTCGGCTGGCAGGGCGAGTACTCGGGAGCGGCGAACGCCGTCGTCGAGGTGAGTCTCGGTGGCTGGTTCACGAGCGAGGTCAGGCTCGACGGCGACGGCCGCGCCGCGGCATCCGGATTCCTGCTCTCGCTGATCTCGGAGTTCGTCGACGTCACGGTGCGCTACGTCGTCGACGACCGCACGGGTCCGGCGGCCGGCATCAGCCGGATCGACTGACGCTGGCGCGCTGCGCCGCCCCGGTACGCTGGGCGGATGACCTCGGATGCCTCGACCGAACACCTGAACCACTGGGTCCTGACCCTCAGCTGCGTCGACTCGCCCGGCATCGTGCACGCGATCAGCGGGGCGATCGTCGCGGCTCGGGGCAACATCACCGAGAGCCAGCAGTTCGCGAGCACCGAGACCGGCAGCTTCTTCATGCGCGTGCAGATCGAGTCGCCCGCGCAGCGCGCCGAGTTCGAGACCGCGCTCGAGCCGATCACGGCCCGCTGGGCGATGACCTGGGAACTCGACGAGGTCGGCCGCCCGCTGCGTACCCTCGTGCTCGCGTCGACCGCCGGCCACTGCGTCAACGACCTGCTCTTCCGCCAGCGCGCCGGGCAGCTGCCGATCGAGATCCCGCTGGTGCTCTCGAACCACGGCACCCTGCGCGACCTGGTCGACTTCTACGGCGTGCCGTTCGAGGCCTCCGCCGTGACCGATCCGGCGGCGAAGGCGGCGTTCGAGGCGCGAGTGCTCGAGGCGGTCGACGCGCATGACATCGAACTCGTCGTGCTCGCGCGCTACATGCAGATCCTCTCCCCCGAGCTCTGCGCGGCGCTCGCGGGTCGCTGCATCAACATCCACCACTCGTTCCTGCCCGGGTTCAAGGGCGCGAATCCGTACCGCCAGGCGCACTCGCGCGGCGTGAAGCTCATCGGCGCGACCGCGCACTTCGTCACGAGCGACCTCGACGAGGGGCCGATCATCGAGCAGAACGTCGTGCGCGTCGATCACTCGCGGTCGGTGTCCGAACTCGTCGCGATCGGTCAGGACGAAGAGAGCCGCACGCTGAGCCAGGCCGTGAAGTGGTTCGCCGAGCGTCGGGTGCTCCTCGACGGCGCGCGCACGATCATCTTCCGCTGAGCGCGTCGCCGGTCGCCGGTCGCGCCGCCCGCCCCGCCCCGGCGCAGGTCGGCGAGCGAATGCCGCGGCCGGCCGGCACGGGCGACGACACCGTTCGAGGCGGTTGCACCGCGCGCGGCGAAGTAGGCTGGTCTCCCGTGAGCAGTGCACTCCCCCAGTCCCAGCCCAAGGTCGGCCCGAACGACATCCTCCGCTTCCTGCTGGAGCTGTTCGCGTTCGTGAGCCTCGGCATCTGGGGCTTCCTCTCGTTCCCCCTGCCCTGGCCGGGCGTGCTCGTCGGTCTCGGCGCACCCCTGCTCGCGGTGCTCGCCTGGGCGCTGTTCCTGTCGCCCAAGTCGGTGTTCCGCATCGACGTGTTCGGCCGCGCCCTGGTCGAGATCGTCATCTTCACGACCGTGGCGATCGCCTGGTGGATGCTCGGGCAGCCGATCGTGGCGATCGTGTTCGCCGTGGTCGCCGCCGTGAGCGGCATCCTCCACGGGCGCAGCCAGCTGGCCGACTGAACGGCGACCGCCACCGATCGAACGGAGGCCCCGACATCCGCTGACCGGATCTCGGGGCCTTCACCATGTCGTGCCGAGCGTTCAGACCGCCACGGCCGCCTCGGCGTCGGACTCGGCGCCACCCGCGGTGCGGAAGTGCCCGAGGATCGAGAGCAGCAGGCCACCGACCGCCCATGAGCCGAGCACGAGCCACGGGAACGTGGCATCGGCCTCAGGGAAGTACGAGAGGTCGCGGAGCAGGGTCGCCGCCGCGCCCGGAGGGAACCACTGGCCGACCTCGCCCCACGGTGCGAGCAGGAACTCCTTCGGCACGGTCGCGGCCGAGAGCGGGTTCGCGAAGAGCAGCATCACGACGGGACCGAAGGCGATGCCGGCCCGGCCGATGAGCGCGACGAGGCCGGTGATGGGGGCGGCGATCGCGATGAGCGTCAATCCGATGGCGGCCGCGTTGGCCCAGTAGTCGCCCTGCAGCGAGCCGAACCAGCCGCCGAGGATCCAGGCGAGCAGGAGCCCGCCGGCAGCGCCGTAGACGACGACCGCGAAGACGCGGCGGAGCGCCCCGATGACGACGAGGGAGACGGCGATGCCGCCGATCATGCCGCCCAGCACGAGCGGGAACATGGCCGTGGCGATGCCCGTGCCGCGCGCATCGGTCTCGGCGAGCGGAACGATGTCGGTGACCGCGACCACGATCGTGTCCGGCGCGGGTGCGCCGGCAGCCGCAGCCGCCGCCTGCGCCTGGGCGTTCACCCCCTCCTGGAGGCTCGCCGCGACCCCGGTCAACATCTGGGCGACCGCGACGCCGGCGCCCGAGGCCACGAGCACCTCCGGCTTCTCGCCGAGGATCACGGCGCCGTAGACGTCGCGCTGCTCGATGGCCCGCACGGCGGCGGCACGGTCGTCGACGGTCTCGAGCGCGACGGCGCCCTCGGCCTTCTCGTCGATGGCCTCGGATGCCGCCGCGACCGCGGCGTCGGGACCGGCGATCGCGACCGGCAGGTCCTTGGGGTCCATCGTGACGGTCGGCCACGAGAACGCGAGTACGAGCACGCCGACGAGCGCGACGAGTGCGAGTGCGAGCCCGGCCACGCGTGCCAGCGGCGTGTGCGCCGTCGTGGCATCCGGATGCGACATGGTTCCTCCAATAAAAACGAATGTTCGTTCTTTATTGTGCGCCGGGCTCGTATGCTTGTCAAGAACGCCCGTTCGGTTTGCGCGACCGGGCACCGGTCAGGGAGGGAGCAGCGATGCCGAAGGTCACCGACGAGTACCGCGCGGCCCGCCGCGACGAGATCATCGAGGCCGCGCTGAGGAGCTTCGCCGAGCGCGGCATCCAGCGCACCTCGATGGCCGACGTCATCGAGGCCTCAGGGCTCTCGGCCGGCGCGATCTACGGGCACTTCGCGGGCAAGAAGGAACTGTTCGCCGCGGTCGCCGAGCGGGTGCTCGGCTCGAGATCGGCAGAGCTCGAGGCGCTCGGCCGCGACGGTGCGGTGCCGTCGCCCGGCGAGCTCATGGTCTCGCTCCTCGGCGGCATGAGCCGCGAGCCCTTCTCCGAGGTGATCGTGCAACTGTGGGGCGACGCGGCGATCGACCCCGAGATCCGATCGATGGTGCAGGACGTCTTCGCCAAGCTCCGCGGCATCCTCGAGACCGGCCTGCTGGCGTGGGCGTCGTCGAACCCCGACCGCGTCGAGGGCGACGCCGCCGACTGGGCGAGGCGAGCGGCGCCGGTCGTGCTCGGGTTCGGCCCGGGCTTCCTGCTCCAGCGTGCGCTCATCGACGGGTTCGACGCCGAGTCCTACCTCGAGACGCTCCCGGAACTGCTCCCCCGCTGACGCGAACGCCGGTCGAGGCTGCGCAGCGGCGCGGGCTCGACCGGCGATCGACGCGGCCTCGAGTCGATCGGGCTCAGATGCCCTGCCACTCGGGCTTGTTGCTCCACGCGTGGCGGTAGTAGTCGAGGTTCTCGAGACGGGCGGCCGCGGCCTCGTCGACGATCACGGTCGTGTGCGGATGCAGCTGCACGGCCGATCCGGGCTGACTCGCGGTGACCGGGCCCTCGACCGCGGCCGCGATCGCGTCGGCCTTGGCCTCCCCGAACGCCAGGAGGACGAGGTGGCGCGCCCGCAGGATCGTGCCGATGCCCTGGGTGATGCAGTGCATCGGCACGTCGTCGGGCGAATCGAAGAACCGCGCGTTGTCGGCGCGGGTCGGCGCGGTCAGCGTCTTCACGCGCGTGAGCGATGCGAGCGACGAGCCGGGCTCGTTGAAGCCGATGTGCCCGGTACGCCCGATGCCGAGGATCTGGATGTCGATGCCGCCCGCGGCGAGGATCGCCGCCTCGTAGTCGACGCCGGCGTGCTGGATCTGCTCGGGGTCGCCGTTCGGCACTCGCACGAGCTCGGGCGTGAGCCCGAGCGGCTCGACGACCTCGCGCGTGATGACCGAGCGGTAGCTCTCGGGGTGGCCGGCCGGCAGGCCGACGTACTCATCGAGCGCGAACCCGCGCACGCCGCGCACGTCGATGGACTCGTCGGAGATGCGAGCGGCCAACGCGCGATAGGTCGCGAGCGGGGTCGATCCCGTCGCGAGCCCCAGCACCGCGTCGGGCTTGCGGCGGATGAGCGAGACGATCGAGCCGGCGACGAGTTCGCCGGCCGCACGCTCGTCTTCGACGACTACGAGTTCTGCCATGAGGGTTCTCCAACGAGGGCGGCGCCGACGGCGGCGGCCGGGAATCCGAACGGGATGACCTGCACCCGCTCAGCGAGATCGGTCGAGGCGAGGAAGGGCGACTTCCCTGCCCACTCGTTCAGGATACGGCGGATGCCGAGGAGCAGCGGCTCACCGAGCGCGGCGAGCCCCCCGCCGATCACGATGTCATCGACATCCGTCGTCAGGGCGAGCAGCCGGACGGCCGAAGCCGCCCCGCGGAGGAAGTGTTCGCGGACCTCGAGGGCGCGCGCGTCGCCGGCCGCGGCGAGGTCGAAGAGCTCGCGGGCCGGCAGCGGGTGCTCGGTCGGCCACATGCGGGCGATCGCCGAACCCGACGCGAGCGTCTCGAGGCAACCCCGCTGACCGCACCCGCAGACGACGCCGGCCGGGTCGACCGGGATGTGGCCGATCTCGCCGGCGACGCCGTGTCCGCCGCGCAGGAGTTCGCCGTCGAGCACGATGCCCGCGGCGAGGCCCGTGCCGAGGTTCAGGTACGCCATCGAGTGCGCGGTGATGCCGTCGGCGACGCCCAGCAGGTGGTGCGCCCCGAGTGCGGCCGCCTTCACGTCGTTCTCGATGCGCACGATCACGCCGAGCTCGTCGGACAGGCGCGGACCGAGGTCGAGTCCCTCGAGTCCGAGGTTCACGGCGTGCTCGACCCGCCCGGTCGAGCTGTCCACGGCGCCGGGGATGCCGATGCCGATCGAGGAGAACGACGACACGTGCACGCCGGCGAGTTCGCTCATGCGCGACACGACCTGCAGGGCCGTCGAGACGACCTCGGGCGCGCCGAACCCGGTGGGCAGCGAGACGAGGTCGCTCAGCTCGCCGTCGGCGCCGATCGCGACGGCCGCGGTCTTCGTGCCTCCGATGTCGATGCCGAGCTTCATGCCGCCCCGACCGTCGTGCCCGAGAGCGTCGACCCCACGAACGCGAGCAGCGCGGCGCCGATGAGCCGCGAAGCGCCGAACGTCGACACGTCCGCGTAGGCGCGGTCGTTCGACGGCCACCCCATGTCGACGGTCACGACGTCGGCGCGCACCGCGCGCAGACGGTCGATCGCATCGATGGCGAACGGATGCCGGTGCAGGTCCTTGCCGACGACGAGCACCGGCCCCGCAAGGTCGGCGACCTCGACGAGCGGAGCGCCCGCGGAGATCGGGACGACCGCGGCATCCTGGAACCATGCCGGGACGCCTTCGACGAGCGAGGTCGCGAAGGGACCCCACGGCGCGACGCCGACCGCGATGTTCGCGACCGTGTCGACCCGGACGACCGTGCCGATGCCCGACGCCGACGCGAGGCGCGTGCGCGCGGCATCCGACACCTCGAAGGAAGCCGCGAACTCGGCGATCTCGGCGTGGTCGTGGACCGGCTCGAGTGCCGAGACCGCGGATGCGATCGCGGGCGCCTCGGCGCTCAGCTCGCGGACCCGGGCTGCGGCCTCGCGGATGCGCTCGGCCGGAATCCGCCCATCGGCGACGGCGGCCTCGACGGCCTCGACGATCTCGTCGAGCTGCGCGTCGGTGTTCTCGGATCCGATGCAGAGCAGGTCGCAACCGGCGGCGAGGGCGAGCACTGCAGCCCCAGGGATGCCGTGCACGCCGCTCGCCCCCTTCATGTCGAGGGCGTCGCTGACGATGACGCCCTCGTACCCCAGCTCCCCGCGGAGCAGGCCTTGCAGAATGCGGGAAGAGAGGGTGGCCGGGTTCTCCGCATCGAGCTGCGGGAGCAGGATGTGGCTGGTCATGATGGTGCGCGTGCCGGAGGCGATCGCGGCGCGGAACGGCACGAGCTCGCGCTCGCGCAGCGTCTCGAGCGCGACGTCGACGATGGGCAGCGCCAGGTGCGAGTCGGTCGCGGTGTCGCCGTGACCCGGGAAGTGCTTCGCGCTGGCCGCGACGCCGGTCGACTGCACCCCGCGCACCCAAGCGGACGTGTGCCGCGCGACGAGCTCGGGATCGGCGCCGAAGCTCCGAACCCCGATCACGGGGTTGTCGGGGTTGGAGTTCACATCGATGTCGGGTGCGAAGGTGACCGTGCAGCCGGTGGCCGCGAGCGCCTCGCCCACCTCGCGGGCGACCCGCTCGGTGAGCTCGGTCTCGTCGAGGCGGCCGAGGACGGCGTTGCCCGGGTAGGGCGCACCGCGATCGTAGAAGAGCCGCGTGACGTCGCCGCCCTCCTCGTCGATCGCGACGACCGCGAGCGGGTTCTCGTCACGGAGGCTCGTGTTGAGCGCCAGGAGCTGCTCGGCATCGACGATGTTCGGGCCGAAGATGCAGACGCCGCCGAGTCCGTCTCGAAGACGGGCGAGCAGCCAGTCGGGAGCGCTCGTCCCGGCGAATCCCGGGAGCAGGGTCGTGTGGATGTCCCGGCGCAGGTCGGCGACCTGGTCGGTGGAGTGCGGTGCGCTCATCCCTTGACGGCTCCGCTCACCAGGCCACCGGTCATTCGGCCCTGCACGAAGAGGAAGAAGATCACCACGGGCAGCGCGATGAGCGTGGACCCGGCCATGACCGCACCCCAGTTCGTCGCCTCGGTGGCCGACTGGAAGGAGTTCAGCCACGGCGGCAGCGTGAGGTTGTAGCCCTTGAGGAAGAGGAGCGCCATGAGGAACTCGTTCCAGCTCTGGATGAAGGCGAAGATGCCCGTCGAGACCAGGCCGGGCGCGAGCAGCGGGAAGGTCACCTTCCAGAAGGCCTGCGCCTTGGTGCAGCCGTCGATCTGGGCCGCCTCCTCGAGGTCGGCCGGGACGCCGGCGACGAAGCCGCGCAGGGTCCAGATCGTGAAGGGCACGACCGAGGCGAGGTGCACGATGAACAGGCCGATCAGCGTGTTCATGAGGCGCCAGTCGTCGACCATGTTGTAGATCGTGTACATCATGGCCTCACCGGGCACCATCTGCACGACGAGCACGCTCACGATGAAGACGTATCGGCCGCGGAACGCGAACCGGGCGAGGGCGATCGAGGCGAGGAAGGCGAAGATGCCGCAGACCACGACGACCGAGAGTGCGACGATCAGGCTCGACGCGAGCGCGTGCGGGAAGTCCGTCTGCCCCGGGGCCGCCTCGCGGGTCCAGGCGGTGATGTAGTTCTTGAAGGTGAACTCGAGCGGGAAGAAGCTCGGGCTGCGGCTGATGATCTGGTTCGACGGGGTGAACGACATGTTCACCATCCAGTAGACCGGGAAGACCGAGCACAGGAAGACGAGGATCGCGACCGTGTTGACCACGGCGCGCGGTGCGCTGCCGCGGAACGTCCGTCGGGGCTTCTGGGGGCCGGGCGTCATGCGTCCGGGTGTCTCGGCGAGTTGGACGGCGGGAGAGATCTGCGTGGTCACGCCTCCTCCTCCTTCAGGCTGGATCGGACGTTGTAGTAGGAGATGCCCATGAGCAGGAGGACCATGAACACGCCGATGGCGGCGGTCACGCCGAACTCGCCCAGGCCCTGCCTGAAGAGATAGGTGCCGAGCACGTTGGTCTCGGAGACGAGGCCGCCCTGCTGCTGCAGCGCGTACACCTGGGTGAAGATGCGCAGGTTCCAGATGGTCTCGAGCACGATCACGGCCGTGAGCACGTTGCGCATGTAGGGCAGCACGATGAGACGGAAGCGCTGGACGGCGTTCGCACCGTCGAGCTGGGAGGCCTCGAGCACCTCGTCGGGCACCTGGCCGAGTCCGGCGTAGAACGTGAACGCGGCGAACGGGAGGCTCTGCCAGACGATGATGATGACGAGGACCATCATGAACGACCAGGGATTGGCGAGCCAGCTGTGGCCGCGGAAGTCCTGCGAGTCGGTGAGGGTGTTCAGGGCCCAGTTGACGAGCCCGTAGTCGGTGTCGAAGATCCAGCCCCAGACGACCGTCGCGGACAGCGGCGGCATCGCCCAGGCGAGCAGGAGTCCGACGGAGACGAGGAGTCGCCATCCCTTCGTCAGCCGCAGCATGAGCAGTGCGATCAGCATTCCACCCGCGACGATGATCACCGTCAGGACGAGCATGAGACCGAGGCTCCGGGCGAGGACGGCCGGGAAGTCCGAGGCGGTGAAGACCTCGACGTAGTTGTCGAACCCGACGAAGTTCGCCGGGGTGTCGAGCATCTTGTTCTTGATCTCGAGGTCGGTGAACGACGTGATGAACATCACGATCGTCGGGTAGACGACCATGATGCCGAGCAGCACGATGCTCGGGGCGAGCAGCATCCAGGGGGCGAGGGGGAACTTGCGCTTCCTGGGACCGCGGCCGGCCGGCGTCGAGGGTTTCGGGGGGCGGGTACCGGGCGTGCGCGGCGCTGCGTCGTGTTCCGTGAGGGTTGCGCTCATCGGCTGCTCCTCGGGGTGGTCGCGAGGGGATCGCGGGGTGGGACTGATGGTACGGGCACGGGAGCATTCCCGGCAGGGGAACGGGGGGCGGAGCTGTGTGGGTCTCCGCCCCCCGCGTCGTGCTCAACAGGTCAGCTGTTGAGGATGTCCTCGATCTGCGCGTCGAGGTCGGCCGCGATGGTCGCGACGTCGCCACCCTGGGCGATCTTCACGAGCGCCTCCTGGATGATCTGCGCAGCCTCGACCTCGGCCCACTTCGGGGTGGTCGGGGTGACCTTCGAGTTCTCGAGCGCGACGGCCTGGGCCTTGGCGATCTCGGTGTCGGGGAGCTGCGCCGCCGAAGCCGTGAGGCCCGGGGTCAGGCCACCGGCGGCCAGGAGGTCCTGGTAGCCGGCGCTCGCCATGATGTCGAGCGCGGCGCGGGCCTGCTCGGGGTTGGCGCTCTTCGTCGCGACGGCGATGTTCGAGCCACCGGCGAAGATCGGGGCGGTCTCGCCGGCCGTCTCACCCGGGAGGGCGAAGGCCTTGAGGTCTGCACCGTAGGTGTCGGGGCAGCCGGGCGCGTCGGCGTCGGCCGGAGCGTTGATCGACCACTGCACCCAAGCCGGAGCCGAGAGGAAGACGTCCTCACCGGCGCAGAAGGGAACCTGCGGGTCGGTCTCGTCGCCGTCCTTGGCCGCGTTGGACGCGTTGAGGTAGACGTCCTGCAGCTGCGTCAGGCCCTCGATGCCGCCTTCGCTGGAGAAGCCGGCCTTCCAGGTGTCGCCATCCTGCTCGGCGATGAATCCGCCGTGCGACCAGACGTAGGGAAGGGCGTTGTACCAGTCACGGCCCGGAGCCCAGATGCCCGAGACGGTGTCGGTCTTGCGCGCCTTGCCGGTCTCCACGTACTCGTCGAGCGTGGTGGGGATCGCCGTGTCGCCGAGGATCTGCTGGCTGTAGAAGACGATGCGGCCGCCGGCGTAGTACGGGGCTGCGTAGAGGTCGCCGTCGTACGTCGCCGATTCGACGAGACCCGGGAGGTAGTCATCGGTGGCGAAGTCGTCGAGCGGGAGGAACAGGCCCTGGTCCGCGAAGCTCGCGGTCTGGGTGTTGCCGACCTCGACCACGTCGGGCGAGTCGTTCGACTGGAGCGCTGCCGCGTAGGTGTCGCTGACGTCGGCCCAGGTCTTCTCCTCGACCGTGAGGGTCCAACCGTCGTTCTCCGACTCGAACGTGTCCTTGAGGTAGGCGCGCGCGTCCTTGGGCGTGTCGGTGCCGACGACCCAGACGGTGATCTCGCCGCCGTCAGCCGACGACTCGCCGCCACCGGTGCTGCAACCGGCGAGGGTCAGCGCAGCAGCGGCGCCGAGGGCCACGATGCCGAGTTTCCTCATTTGCGTTTCCTTTCATGGGGGGTGGGTCGCGGCGGGGGTTCGCCGCACCCTTGGTGCGTAGGGTCTCTAGGAGACCCCGAGTTGTCCGGAGAGGACCATGACGGCCGCGCCGCGGAGGACGATGTCCTGCGCCTGCTCGGTCATCCGGAGCCTCAGATCACGGTTGTGTTCCGCCATCGTCCGCGTCCGGAGCGTTTCAACGGCCGCCAACGCGAGGGGGCCGTCGAGCAGTTGGTCGGGGCCGCTGAGGGCGACCTCCGACAGGTTGAGCGCACCCACGACGGGCGCGAGCACGATGCCGAGCCTGCGGCCGGCCTCGGTGAGGATCGCATCGCGCTCGGATGCCGCGTGCTCGCCGGGTTCGATGGCGTCGAGCTGCGCGGTGAGCCGGGGCACGGCGAGCCAGGTCTCGAGGCAGCCGTGCTTGCCGCACGCGCAGCGGGGACCGCCGTCGGTGCCGACGGTGACGTGGCCGATCTCGCCGGCCGCGAAGCCGCCGCCGATGACGGGGCGTCCGCCGATGATGAGGCCGGCGCCGACACCGTGTCCGATCTTGACGAGCAGGAGGTCGTCGGCGGTCGAGGAGCCGTGCTCGGCGAGCACGGCGACGTTCGCGTCGTTGCCGACGTGCACGGGCAGCCCGGATGCGGTGTGCAGGCGAGCCTGCAGGTCGAGGCCCCGCCAGCCGAGGTTGGGGGCCGAGCGGATGACGCCCTGGGGGTCGACGACACCGGGCGAGCCGACGCCGATGCCGAGCACGGGGGCGGTCGCGGTGGCCACGAGGCGGGCGACGAGTGCATCGACGAGCACGGCGGCGGCCTCGCCGGTGGCTCCGTCGCGCGATTCCTCGGCCCGCGCGACGATGCCGCCGTCGAGGTCGACGATCGCGCCGAGGAATCGCGCGTGGTCGGAGAGGTCGACGCCGACGATCTGGAACGCGGCTCGGTCGACGTCGATGAGGATCGCGGGCTTGCCGGGGCGGGAGTCCTCGCGCTGGCCGAGTTCGATGACGAGGCCCTCGGCGATGAGCTCGGCGACGAGGTCGGAGACGGTGACCCTGGTCAGGCCGGTCTCGCGGGCGACGTCGGCTCGGCTCTGCGGGCCCGCGGTGTAGAGCGTCTGCAGCACGAGGGCCCGGTTGTGGCTGCGGGCGTGCTCGGGCAGCACCTTGCCGGTGGGGCGGAGGGCCCTGGACCTGGTGAAGATCGGCGCGTGGTCGAACGGCGCGGTGAGCACGTCTGCGCCGACCCCGGTGAGGGTCTGGCTTTCGAGGACCTGACCTCGCTGCGCCTCCGTTGACATGTTTGTTAGTAAACCTTACGAACAAACACCGCGCAAGTGTTCGCCCAAGCTTTTCCGCACTGTTACCGACTCGTGATCAAGGCAGGTGCGCTTGCCATCGCGGAATGACGGAGGGGCGGATGCCGCAGCATCCGCCCCTCCGTTCCGAAACCGTCGACTAGGCCGCGATGCGCGCCTTCAGGTTGTCGGAGAGGGTCTGCAGGAACTCCTCGGTCGTCTGGTAGGCCTGCTCGGGGCCGACGAGGGCTGCGAGGTCCTTCGTCATGGCGCCCGACTCGACCGTCTTGATGACGACGTCTTCGAGGGTGAGCGAGAAGTCGATGAGCTCCTGGTTGCCGTCGAGCTTGCCGCGGTGCGCGAGGCCGCGCGTCCAGGCGTAGATCGAGGCGATCGGGTTGGTCGACGTGGGCTTGCCCTGCTGGTGCTGGCGGTAGTGGCGCGTGACGGTGCCGTGCGCCGCCTCGGCCTCGACGACCCGGCCGTCGGGCGTGGCCAGGACCGAGGTCATCAGGCCGAGCGAGCCGAAGCCCTGCGCGACGGTGTCGGACTGCACGTCGCCGTCGTAGTTCTTGCACGCCCAGACGTAGCCGCCCTCCCACTTGAGCGATGCCGCGACCATGTCGTCGATGAGGCGGTGCTCGTAGGTGAGGCCGGCGGCGTCGAACGCCTCCTTGAACTCGGCCTCGAAGACCTCCTGGAAGAGGTCCTTGAAGCGGCCGTCGTAGGCCTTGAGGATGGTGTTCTTGGTGGAGAGGTACACCGGGTAGTTGCGCGAGAGACCGTAGTTGAGCGAGGCTCGCGCGAAGTCGCGGATCGACTCGTCGAGGTTGTACATGCCCATGGCGACGCCCGAACCGGGCGACTGGAAGACCTCGAACTGCTGCGGCTCGGAGCCGTCCTTCGGGGTGAAGGTCATCGTGAGCGTGCCCTCGCCCTCGAAGCGGAAGTCGGTGGCGCGGTACTGGTCGCCGAACGCGTGGCGGCCGACGATGATCGGCTTGTTCCAGCCCGGCACCAGGCGCGGGATGTTCGAGATGATGATCGGCTCGCGGAAGATCACGCCGCCGAGGATGTTGCGGATCGTGCCGTTCGGCGAACGCCACATCTTCTTCAGGCCGAACTCCTCAACGCGCGCCTCGTCGGGCGTGATCGTCGCGCACTTGACGCCGACGCCGTGCTTCTGGATCGCGTGGGCCGCGTCGACCGTGATCTGGTCGTCGGTCTCGTCGCGCTTCTGGATCGAGAGGTCGTAGTACTCGAGGTTCACGTCGAGGTACGGGTGGATGAGCTGGTCCTTGATGGCCTGCCAGATGATGCGGGTCATCTCGTCGCCGTCGAGTTCGACGACGGTGCCTTCAACCTTGATCTTTGACACGTGCGTGTTCTCCTTGCGGTCGTTCGGGAAGAATCGAGGAAGCCTCGAGAGGGCGCGCGAACGCCGTCGAGCAGTTTACCGTGTCGATCGGAATGTCTTGACATCGAGACATCCGGCCCCCGTTCACGACTCGTTCGCTGCAGGCGATGACGTCGCGCTTTCCCCGTGCGGCCCGCTCGGGTTAGCCTTGGCAGCATGGCTGAGCTGAGACTCGAAGAACTGTCCGCGTCGAACATCGTTGCGGCGAACACGCTCTCGCTGAAGCCCGGCCAGGAGCAGTTCATCGCACCCGTCACGTACTCCGCCGAGGCGACGGTCGTGAACCCGGCCACGTCGTGGCAGCGGGTGGTGACGATCGAGGACCGCGTCGTCGGCTTCATCCACGGCAACTTCGACCCCGAGAACGCCCATGAGGAGTTCCGCGCGTGCATCTGGCGCATCAACGTCGACGCCGACGTGCAGGGCAAGGGCGTCGGCCGGTTCCTCGCCGAGTCGCTCGCCGAAGAGGCGAAGCGCCGCGGCTTCGACCGCATCACCGTGCTCTGGGAGCCCGGTGAGAACGGGCCGGAGGCGTTCTTCCACCGCATCGGGTTCGCCGATGTGGGCGAGACCGCGTACGGCGACGTGATCGGCGCGCTCGCGCTCTGAGCGCGCAGCGCCGACCCACGCTCGAAACCCGGATTCCGAGCCGACTGCCGATGGGCGAGGGCGATCGGATGCCGCAGCACCCCGTCGGCTTCGTCGAGGCCGTGCTCGTCGTGGTCGCCGACATCCCCGCCGGCCAGGTCGCGACGTACGGCGATGTCGCCGCGCTGCTCGGATCACGCGGGGCGCGCGCCGTGGGCGGGGTCATGGCCAGGTACGGGTCGGATGCCGCGTGGTGGCGCGTCGTGCGGGCGGGCGGCCGCCCTCCGGCCGGGCACGCCGAAGCCGCACGGCCGCACTACGAGGCCGAGGGCACCCCGTTGCTGCCCGCCTCCGACGAGGACGGCTACCGCATCGACCTGCGCACGGCGCGCTGGCGCGCCTGAGTCGCGCGGACGGCGCATCCGCACCGAGCGGTGGGCCCCGGCCCGCGCACCCCGACCGGCGGTGCCGATCGCTCAGAGCCCCCACTCCGCGGCCGCCCACTTCGCCTCGCCGAGCGGGATCCGCACGGTGAGCGTCGTGCCGGCGCCCGCCGGACTCTCGATCGCCAGCGTGCCGTCGACGGCGTCGATGCGGTCGCCGATGCCGAGCATGCCCGTGCCCGCGTCGATCGAGGCGCCGCCGACGCCGTTGTCGCGCACCTCGAGCACGAGGTCGCCGTCGAGCACGTGCGCGCGCACCCACGCGCGCGTCGCCCGGGAGTGCTTCGCGATGTTCGCGAGCGACTCGGCGATCACGAAGTACGCGGTGGACTCGATGAGCTCCGGCAGGCGCCCCTCGCCCTGGACCTCGACCTCGACCGGCACCGGGCAGCGTCCGGCGAGCTCGGGTACGGCGAGTGCGAGCCCGCCGGAGCTCAGCAGACTCGGGTGGATGCCGTGCGCGAGCTCGCGCAGTTCGCGCAGCGCCTGGTTGAGCATGACGATCGTGCGCTCGAGATCGGTGGCGAGTTCGAGGTCGCCCGCGGCCTTCGCCGCGTTCGCCGACAGGCGCAGCTGCATGCCGAGCGACACGAGGTGCTGCTGCGCGCCGTCGTGGAGGTCGCGTTCGATGCGGCGTCGCGCCTCGACGCCGGCCTCGACGATGCGCTGACGGGACTGGCGCACCTGCTCGAGCGTTCGCTCGATCTCGGATCGGAGTCGGCCGTTGTCGACCGAGAGCCGCAGCGCGCTCGAGACGCCGTCGAGCAGTCGCATGTTGTCGGTGAGCACGCGGTCGTGCCGGATCAGCGCGATCGGGGCCCCGAGCGGCGAGGCCACGGGGAGGATGCTGTGGCGCGCCCGGGAAGCGAGGTCCTCGTCGGAGATCGGGTCGCCCGCGGCATCCGCGTACCGCCCCCTGGTCTCGTCCCACCAGAAGACGCGCACCGAGGCGTCGCGCAGCGTGCGGGCGAGGGACTCGGCCCAGAGCCCGCGGTCGGCGCCCTCGCGCGTGATGCGCATGAGGTCGGCGACGCGGGCGCGCATGTTGCGGGCGTGCGAGACGCCCGCATCGAAGCTCACCGGGATCGACGCGATCGCGATCAGCGAGAACGTGCCGAGCACCATGTCGGTGTTCGACGACACGGCGTAGGTCACGGCCTGGGCGGTCAGCGTCGTCGCCCAGGCGAAGAGCGCGACCGGCATGAGGAACGCGACCGTGCGCGCCGGCACGCTGGCTCGCACCCATCGCACGAGCAGGCGGCCGGCGATGACGAGCGCGAGCCCGACGCCGATGATGCGGTACGCGACGTCGGTGATCGCGAAGAGCACCGGCGCCTCGGCGAGCTGGTACCCGTTGGGCGCGCAGCCGCACGGATTCACGTCGGGTCCGGCGAACAGCACGACGACGAGCAGGTTCACGACGAACGACACGACCGCGATGCCCGCGATCCAGAGGTCGAAGCGACCGCTGAGCCGCCCCTTCGGGTACACGAGCACGAGGATGCCCGCCACGACCGCCCAGGCGAGGTCGACGCCCCGCACCACGGGCCACACCCACTGCCAGCCGCCGATCACGTGATAGACCGACTGCGGGATCCACAGCACGACGAACGCGATCATGAGCCGGGCGGGCGTTCGGGCCGGTCCGATGTGCCAGGCGACGCCCGCGCACGCGGCGAACACCAGCGGCACGATGGCGTGGAGGGTCGTGTACGAGACCTCGGGGCGCTCGCCGACCGGGGTGGCCAGGAATCCGCTGATCTCCATCGCGAGGCTCAGCGCCACGGCGAGCGAGATGGTGATCGTGCGTCTGATGATCCGGCCCTTGCGGCCGGGGGCCATCACCGTTCGCCGAGGAGGGTGAGCACGGCGAGCACGCGCCGGTGGTGCTCGGGCGACTCCTCGAGGTCGAGCTTCTGCAGGATGCTGCGCACGTGCGTCTCGACGGTCTTCAGGCCGAGGAACAGGGTCTGCGCGATGCCGCCGTTCGAGTAGCCCTGGGCCATGAGCTCCAGCACGGAGCGCTCGCGTTCGGTGAGCCTGGAGATCGGGTCGTCGGCGCGCGTGCGCTTGACGAGCTGCTCGACGACCTCGGGGTCGACGACGGACCCGCCGGAGGCCACGGTCTCGACCGCACGCACGAGGGTCTCGGGTTCGGAGACGCGCTCCTTGAGCAGGTAGCCCGTGCCGCTGCCGGCCTGCATGACCCGCAGCGCGTACTCGGGGGTCGCGTACATCGACAGCAGCAGCACGCCGATCGTCGACCCGCTCGCACGGATCGCCTCGAGGGCGCGTACCCCCTCGTCGCGATGGGTGGGAGGCATCCGGATGTCGAGCACCGCCGCGTCGATGCCGCCGCCGCGCACGACCTCGACGAGCTCCTCGCCCGTGCCGACCGAGGCGACGACCTCGATGCCGCCGCCCTCGAGGACCTTCGCGATGCCCTCGCGCAGCAGCAGGGCGTCGTCGGCGATGGCGACGCGCAACGGGCGGGCATCGTTCATCGGGGTCCCTCCGGTCCTCAGGCACGCAGGAGAAGCGGTGGCTCGTCCGCTGGTGCGACCATACCGCCCGCACTGCCGCACCCCGTACCCCCAAACTGGGGGTATCCGCGCCGAGCCGCGCTCAGTGCCAGCCCAGACCCCGAGTGCGTGGAGGCACCGATGCGGCTCCCCCGCCGCTCCCGGAGGCTACGGGCATGTCCTCGAACCGCGGCCGAGCCCGCGTCTGGCTGCGGCGCTACCTCCCGCTGGAGGTGTGCGGCACGATCGCCGCGCTGCTCGGCGCCTGGGTCGCCTACGAGGCGAGCGGGTCGCTCGCGATCGCCGCCATCGCGGGGAGCCTCGCCGAATCCGTCGGCTACTACGCGCTCGTCGTGGTGCGCGCCGCGCGCGATCATGCCGCGTCGGTGCGCGTGCGGCGGGTGCGCGCCGGGCGCGGACGAGGTCGCGCGGCGCTCGTGACCGCCTGGTTGACCATCCGAAGCGTCGCCGTGGAGTTCGGGCCGGCCGAGCTCGTGGACTCCGTGCTCGTGCGTCCGGCGCTGCTCTGGGCCGCGAGCGCCGCCCTCGGAGCGAACCCATGGGCCTGGCTCGTCGGCAAGCTCGCCGCCGACGCCGTGTTCTACGCGATCGCGATCGTGTCGTTCGAGCTCGGGCGCAGGGTGATCCTGCCGGACGCCGCCGCACCTGCACTGACGCACGAGGCCGCGAACGCCCCCGCACCCGTCGACCGGCCGGTCCACCGGCCGCTGATCTCTGGAGCCCCGCGATGACCGTCACCACCACCGAGCACGGACGCCATGCCGACCGGCACCACCCCGGGTCCCGCCGTCACCGGAGCCGGGCCGAGCGACGCCGCGACGAGGCCGCGCCAGTCGACCGGGGTTCGGAAGGGTCGGGCGCTCAGGGCCTGCCGGAGCTGCCGCCCCACCGCGAGCTCGTGCGACGACGACTGGCCGAGGAGGCGCGGCGCAGCGACCTGGTGGGCCTCGCCGAGCGGCACGGCACGCCGCTGCTCGTGCTCGACGCCGACCGGGTCGCCTCGCAGCTGCTCGAGCTGCGCCGGCAGCTGCCGGGGGTCGAGATCCACGTCGCCCTGAAGGCACTCCCCCACCCGGCGCTCATCCGCGCCGTCGACGCGTTCGGCGCGAGCTTCGACGTCGCCTCGCGCGGCGAGCTCGACCTGCTCGAGGGCGAGGGCGTCGACCTCTCGCGATGCGTGCACACGCACCCGGTCAAGTCGGTCGCCGAGCTCACGGGCGCCTATCTCCGCGGGGTCCGCACGTTCGTCGTCGACGACGCCGGCGAGGTCGACAAGTTCGCGGGCCTTCCGCCCGACGCTCGCGTGCTCGTGCGCCTCTCCTTTCCGAATCCGGATGCCGCGGCCGACCTCTCCGCGAAGTTCGGCGTCGCTCCCGAGGCCGCGCGCGAGCTCGTCGAGCACTGCCTGCGGGCAGGCCGCCAGGTCGCGGGCTTCACGTTCCACGTCGGCAGCCAGACGACGAGCGCCGAGCCGTGGCGTCGCGCCATCACCCGCACGCTGCAGCTCATGCGCGACCTCGAGGGCCGGCTCGGCGTCGAGTTCGACACGCTCGACCTCGGCGGCGGGTTCCCCGTCGCGTACGACGAGCCCGTGCCCGCGCTCGCGGTCATCGCGCACGGCATCCGAGACGCCCTCTCGGCCGTGCCGGCGCGCTACCGCGTGCTCGTCGAGCCTGGTCGCTTCGTCGCGGCGCCCGCCATGACGCTCGTCACCCGGGTGGTCGGCAGCGCGACCCGGCCCGACGGCCGATGGGTGCACCTCGATGACGGGGTGTACGGCGCGTACTCGAACATCCCGGCCGAGGGCGTGCACGCGCTCGTGTTCGCGGCCTCGGAGCTCGCCCACCGCCCGCCCGCCGACGAGGATGCCGAGCGGGCCGTCCGACGCGTGCGCGAACTCGCGTACGCGCCGGTGACCCTGGCCGGGCCGACGTGCGACAGCGTCGACGTCATCGCGCGATCGCTGCGTCTGCCGAGGCTCGTCGCCGGCGACCTGCTCGTGAGCCCCATGATGGGCGCCTACACCTCGGCGACCGCGACGCGGTTCAACGGCATCGAACCGACCCCGATCCACGTGCTCGTGCGCGACGAGCAGGGCGTCGCGCACTGACGCCGCCGAACGCGACGACGGCCGCCCGCGGCATCCGCTCACCCGATGGTGATGACGGATGCCGCGGGCGGCCGTTCGTGCGAGCCGGCGGGCCCGGCCGGGTGCCGCCCGAGCCTGCTCAGACCAGCGAGTCGCGCCAGGCCGCGTGCAGCGCCGCGAACCGGCCCTCACCGCCGATGAGGTCGGCGGGCGAGCCGTCCTCGACGATGCGGCCGTGCTCCATGACGAGCACGCGGTCGGCGATCGCGACGGTCGACAGCCGGTGCGCGATGATGATCGCGGTTCGGTCGGCGAGCAGCGACTGCAGGCCCTCCTGGACGAGCCGCTCGCTCGGGATGTCGAGCGAACTGGTCGCCTCGTCGAGGATCAGCACGGCCGGGTTCGCGAGGAACGCGCGCGCGAACGAGATGAGCTGCCGCTGCCCCGCGCTCACGCGCCCGCCTCGCTTGTTCACGTCCGTGTCGTACCCGTTCGGCAGTCCCTCGATGAACTCGTGCGCACCGACGGCACGGGCGGCGGACACGATCTCGCCGAACGTCGCGTCGGGCTTGCCGAGCGCGATGTTGTCGGCCACCGAGCCCGAGAACAGGTACGCCTCCTGCGTGACCATGACGATCGCGCGGCGCAGGTCCTTCGGGTGCAGCGATCGCAGGTCGATGCCGTCGAGCTCGATCACGCCGTCGCTCGGGTCGTAGAACCGGGCGATGAGCTTCGCGAGCGTCGTCTTGCCCGCGCCGGTCGAGCCGACGAGCGCGATCGTCTGCCCCGCGGGCAGGTCGAGGTCGAACCGGGGCAGGATGACGCGGTCGCGCGTGTACGCGAACTCCACGTTCTCGAACCGCACGTGGCCGTTCGCGTTCCAGAGGTCGACCGGGTGCGCGGGGTCGGGCACGCTGGGCTCCTCCTCGAGCACGCCCGAGATCTTCTCGAGCGCGCTCGACGCCGACTGGTAGCCGTTGTAGAACACCGCCACGTCTTCCATCGGGTCGAAGAAGCGCTTCACGTAGAGCACGGCGGCCAGCAGCGCGCCGATCGCGAGCGAGCCCTCGACCACCCGGAACCCGCCGAGCACGATCGTGGCCGCAACCGAGACAGCGCCGATGAACGCGAGCGCCGGGTTGAACACCGTGAACAGGCCGAGGACCTTCGCGTTCACGTCGCGGTAGTCCTCGACGAGATCGCCGAACTCGTCCGCGTTGCGGCGCTCGGTGCGGAACGCCTGCACGGCTCGGATGCCGGTCATCGTCTCGACGAACTTCACGATGAGGCTCGCCGAGGCGACGCGCGAACGCCGGAACAGCGCCTGCGAGCGCACCTGGAACCAGCGCGTCACGAGCGTCATCGGGATCAGCGCGCCGAGCAGCACGAGCCCCGATGTCGGGTCGAGCAGCACGAGCGCCAGGGCCGTGAACGCCATGTAGGTGAACGAGCGCACGAGCACCACGAGCCCCTCGTCGAGGAGTTCGCGGATCGCGTCGAGGTCGCTCGTCTGCCGCGAGATGATGCGGCCCGACGTGTACGACTCGTGGAATTCGAGGCTCAGGCGCTGCGTGTGCAGGAACACCCGCGTGCGCAGGTCGATGAGCACCGCCTGGCTGACGCGCGCCGACAGGCGGATGTACACCGCGATCAGGAACGCACCGACGACCCCGGTCGCGAGGTATGCGAGCACCGCGAGCCCGGCCGGGAACCAGTCCTGCTCGACCAGCGCGGGAATGCCGCTATCGATGCCGTACGCGATGATCGCGGGCCCGGCGGCCTGCGCGGCCGACGAGAGCACCACGGCGAGCGCGGTGAGCCACAGCCGCGAGCGCTGCGGCCGCAGCAGCGACCCGAGCAGGCGCACCGAGCGTCGCCGGATCTCGCGCGATTCGGCGCGTGTGTAGTCGAGGCGTTCTTCGCCCTGGACGCCGCTCACGCTCATGATGCGCCTCCCGTGCTGATCGGTCCGGTCATGGTGTTCTGCAGTCTGCGTTCCCGTTCGGCGGCGTCGCGTCCGGCCGCCTCGGTGTCGGATGCGACGGCGTCGCCGAATCCGGGCTGGTTCACGGCGTCGTCCTCGAGGCTCGAGATGACGAAGCGGTAGTGCTCGCTCTCGCGGAGGAGCTCGGAGTGCGTGCCGACCGCGGTGACGCGGCCGTCCTCGAGCAGGGCGACCCGGTCGGCCATCGTGACCGTCGAGGGTCGATGCGCGACGATGAGCGCCGTGGTCGAGGCGAGCACCGATCGGAGCTCGGCTTCGACGCGCGCCTCGGTCGCGACGTCGAGCGCCGACAGCGGGTCGTCGAGCACGAGCACCGCGGGCTTGGCGGCGACGGCGCGTGCGAGCGCGAGACGCTGGCGCTGGCCGCCCGACAGGCTCATGCCCTCTTCGCCGACCTTGGTGTCGACCCCCTCGGGCAGGTCGTACGCGAAGCCCGCCTGCGCGATGCGCAGCGCCTCGTGGAGCACCTGCTCGGCCGCCTCGCCCTCGAGCTCCGGACGCCCGAGCAGCACGTTGGCGCGCACGGAGTCGCTGAAGAGCGTCGCGTCCTCGAAGGCCATCGCGATGTGGCGGCGCAGCTCCTCACGGGAGAGGCCGCGCACGTCGACGCCGTCGAGCGTGATGGAGCCGCCCGTGACGTCGTAGAGGCGCGTGGTGAGCGCCGTCATCGTGGTCTTGCCCGAGCCGGTCAGGCCCACGAGCGCCATGGTCTCGCCAGGCCGGATGTCGAGGTCGACCCCCTGCAGCAGGTCGCCGAAGCGCTCGGGCGAGTCCTGGTACCGGAAGCGCACGTCGGTGAAGCTCAGCGCCCCGGTCGGGCGGTCGAGCACGCGCGGCGATTCGGGGTCGGTCACGGTGTTCTCGCTGTCGATCACCTCGAAGAACCGGTCGGTCGCGGTGCGCGCGTCGAGCGCGAAGGCCAGCAGGAACCCGATCGACTCGATCGGCCACGCGAGCATCGTCGCGGTCGCGAAGAACGCCACGAGCGCGCCGACGGTCATCTGGTCGTTCGCGGTCAGCCAGATGCCGAACCCGAGGCACAGCGCGATCGAGACCGCCGGGACGAGCAGCAGCCACGCCCAGATGTTCGCGTCGAGGCGCGCCTTCTCGATCTCGGTGCTGCGCAGCGACTCGGCCTGCTCGCGGAAGCTCGAGAGCGCGTGCTTGCCGCGACCGAAGGCCTTCAGGACGCGGATGCCGTGCACCGATTCCTCGACCGCGGTCGCGAGGTCGCCGGACTGGTCCTGGCTCCGGCGGGAGAGCGCGGAGTAGCGACCCTCGAACCGGAAGCCGACGATCCAGAGCGGCATCGCGCACACGAGGAACACGAGCCCGAGCATCCAGTTCATCGAGATGAGGATGCCGGTGCCGACGACGATCGTGAGCAGGTTCACGAACGTGAACACGAGCCCGAACGAGAGCCAGCGCCGGATGAGGCCGAGGTCGCTCACGGCTCGCGAGAGCAACTGCCCGCTGGGCCACTTGTCGTGGAAGCTCACGGGCAGGTCCTGCAGCTTGGCGTACAGCGCGTTGCGCATGCGCGACTCGACGCGCGTGCCCGGGCCGACGACGACCCAGCGCCGGAGCGCGTAGAACACGGCCTCGAGCGTGCCGAGGCCGAGGATGAGCAGCGCGAACGGCACGACCGCGCTCGCGTCGCCGTCGGAGAGCGGGCCGTCGACCATCGACTCGAGCACCTGCGGGATCGAGAGGCCGATGAGCTGGCCGGCCGAAGCGAAGACGGCGCTGAGGACGAAGGCGGGCGCGGCGCGCCCGATGAAGACGCGGAGGCGCCAGAGCGCGCGCACCGCGTTGAGGTCGGAGCCGACGGGCGTGGATTCTGGGCGGAGCTGGGTGGCGGGCAAGGCCGTGTCCCTTTCGAGAGTGGTGTCGAGACGACCGCGCGCGTGAGCGGTCGGCAGCGCGGCAGACCTCGAGGTCGTGGCGCGAAGGGCGTCGCATGCGACGCAGGTGCGGGGCTACCGCTGATCAGGCAGGCGGAGCCTGCGGGGCCGGGTGCGAACTACCCTGTGATGCCCGTGACCCGGGAGGCCGGACGCAGAGCGCTACCGGCCACGTACGGGCGGGCGTAGCTGTCTGTCTGCATGGTGTCCTCCTGCGTCATCGTCGTCTTCTCACCAGCGGGCCGCGCGACCGCAGCCAGCCCTCCAGAATACGACGTCCGACGGGTCGCATGCAACACCACTCTCGCGAGTAGGCTGTGCGGACTCGTCACGCGCACGTGCGGCGCCCTGAACCCCGCCCCCGACCCGCTCCGCGACGAGACCCGAACCATCACGAGGAGGTCGCGTGGGAGCGACATCGACCGCTGCGGCGCGCGCCCGCGCCCACGGTGGCGTGTTCGCGGCCCTCGCGGCGGTCGTCCTCGTGCTCGCGTTCCTCGGCACCGCGATCGTCGACTCCCTCGCGAGCGCCTCGCTCAGCGGCCTTCGGAACGGGCTCGCAGCGGCCACCGGCACCGACGGGGCCGCGCGGTGGCAGATCCGCATCTCGGGCGATCCCGTCGAACAGGCGGATGCCGCGGCATCCGTGCTCGATCGCCTGCTCGTGCCCCGCGGCGCCGAGTGGTCGAGATCGGTGCAGGCGTCCCCCGTCGACGCGCGCGGCGGCGACGGCGCCTTCGACGCGGTGATCCTCGCCGACGACGGGCTCGCCGACCGGTCCACGCTCGCGAGCGGCGTCTGGCCCGACGACCCCGACGCGGCCGCGATCGCCGCGCGCGCGGCATCCGGCGGCATTCCGACCACGGTGCAGGCCGCCGCCGCCGAGGCGCAGGGGCTCGAGCTCGGCGACGTCGTCGAGCTCGGCGGGGTCGGCTCGCCGGCAACCCCGCCGCTGGTCGTCGTCGGCACGTGGACGCCCGATGACGCCGCCGCCCCGGTCTGGTTCGACGACCCGGTCGTCTCGGCCGGCGCGGTCGAGGGCGCGGTCGGCCCGTTCGTGGTCGCCGACGAGGGCGCGCTCGCCGACCTGCCTGCGGCGGTCGTCGTGCGTTGGACGGCGATCACGACGCCCGCCTCGTCGACCCCCGAGACTGCGGCCGACCTGCGTGCCGTGCTCCCGAACGTGGAACCCGCCCTTCGCGCCGCCGACGGCATCGGCACCGATGGGCTCGGCACCTCCGGCGGACTCGTCGGCACGCTCGATCGCCTGCTCGCCGGCCTCACGACCGTGCGAGCCGTCGCACCGCTGCCCGTGCTGCTGCTCGGGTTCGCCGGGTTCGCCGCCGTCGACCGGCTCGCGGCGCTCCTCGCGGCCGGTCGCCGCGGCGAGACCCAGCTGCTCCGCGCACGAGGGGCCTCGGCCGTTCGGCTCGCGTCCATCACCGCGGGCGAGGTCGCGACCATCGCCCTGCCGACCGCGCTCGCCGGTGCCGCCGTCGCCGAGGCCGTGCTCCGCGCCCTGCGCCCCGACGAGGGCCGGTCCTGGGCGATCGCGGCGCTCGTTGCGGGCGTCGCGACCCTCGGTGCCGTCGCCCTCGTGGCCGGTCGCGCCTGGTGGGAGGCCACGCGTCCGCTGCTGCGCGGCTCGGGCGACGAGGTGGGGCGGATGCCGCGGGCGGCCGTCGCCGGCGGCGTACTGCTCGTCGTGGTCGCCGCGGCCGTGACGCTGTGGCAGTTCCGGCTCTACGGATCCCCCCTCGTGGCGAACGCGTCGGGCGTGCTCGAGGTCGATCCGGTCGCCGTGCTCGCGCCCGTGCTCGTGCTCGTGGCGCTCGCCCTCGTCGGCAACGCCCTCGCGCGTCCGGTCGCGCGCGTGCTCGAGCGGCTCGCCGTCGCACGCCCCGGGCTCGTGCCCGCGCTGCCGATGCGCCAGCTCGCACGGCGCGCCGGACTCTACGCCTCCGCATCGCTCGTGACGGTGCTCGCGATCGGCGGCCTGACCCTCGCCGCGGCGTTCGCCGGCAGCTGGCAGAGCTTCGACCGGGCGGCCTCGGCGATGGCGGTCGGCGACGACGTGCGGGTCGCGTACGCGGGCCGGTCGCTCGTGCATGACGCCGATCCGCTCGCGCTCGTCGACCCGTTCGCGGGGGCGCCGGGCGTCGATTCGAGCCTGCCCGTGTTCCGCGGCGAGGCGCGCATCGGCTCCGAACCCGCGACGCTCATCGCGCTGCCCGCTGCCGATGCCTCGGCCGACGCAGGCGCGGGCGCGGGTTCGTCGGCCGCGGCCGACGGAGGTTCCACCCTCGATCCCTCCGCGCTCCAGTCTGTTCAGGCACCCGAACTCCCGTCGGGCGCCTCGACGCTCGACGTCGATGTGCAGGTCACGGCGCCCGGCGTTCCCGGTTCCGTCGCGGTCGCGGCATGGGTGCTCGGACCCGACGGCGACGCCGCCCGGCTGCCGGCGGGCTCGTTCGACGTTGCAGCGGGCGGCGGCGCCGGTCGGGTCGCACTGCCCGAACTCGGCGGGCTGCGGCTGCTCGGCTTCGACGCGACCCTCGACGGATCGCAGGGGCTCGGCACGGTCGAGGTGCGCTTCGGCGACGTCCGGATCGACGGCGCGCCCGCGGCATCCGACCTAGCTGCCGATACGGTCGTGCGGGTGAGCGCGAAGACGCCGACCGCGCGCACGCCCGTCGCCGGTGCGGCCGAGGTCGAACCCGTGCCCGCGGTGCTCGGGGCGCCCCTCGCCGCGCGCATCGACGTCCGGCCCGGCGATGCGTTCACCTTCCGGCTGCTCACGGGCGGTGCGGATGTCACGGCCGTCGTCGCGGGCATCGCCCCCGCCGTGCCGGGCGCGGGCGGCTCCGGCCTGCTCGTCGACCTCGCGGGCCTCTCCCAGGCCGCGTTCGTCGCGGGAGCGGGCGTGCCGGCGTACACCGACCGGTGGATCTCCACCTCCGAGCCGTCGGCCGTCGCCGACGGCATCCGCGAGGAGCGGAGCACGGCGCTCACCACGACGACGCTGGCCGACGCGTCGTCCGCGCCGCTCATCGGACCGGCCGTCGCCGCACTCTGGGCGGGGGCCGGGGGCGCGCTGCTCTTCGCGGCGGTCGCGGTGGCCGCCCTCACCGCCGCGCTCTCCCGCGCGCGCTTCGGCGAGGTCGTCGTGCTGCGCGCGCTCGGCATGCCCGCGACGCTCCAGGCGAGGGCACGGTCGGCCGAGCTCGCGGCGGCGCTCGGCACGGCCGTCGTCGTCGGGGCGGCCGTCGGCGCGCTCACCGCGGCCGTGACCGCCAGGGAGCTCGCGCGCGCCGCGGTCGCCGGAGCGCCGGCCTCGCTGGGCGTCGACCTGACGCTCGACGTGGTGCCGTGGGCGCTCGGACTCGTCGCGTTCGTCGCGGCGACGGCCCTGATCGGCCGGCTCGCCGCGGCATCCGTGCGACGACTGGCGGCGACGCCCGGCATCCGCGAGGAGGAGCGATGAGGGGCTCGCGCCGTTCGCGGCTCTCGACCGCCGGACTGCTGCGCCGACACCTGACGACCTCGCCGGGGGCGTCGATCGCGCTCGCCCTGCTCGTGCTCGTCGGTGCGCTGCTGGCCACCGCGGTGCCGCGCGCCGCGACCGCGCTGCACACCGAGGCCCTCCACGAGCAGCTCGCCGACCTCCCGGCGGCCGAGCTCGACCTCACCGCCTCGGCGCGGGAGCGGCCAAGCGTCGGCCCGTCGGCGAACGGCACCACCCTCGCCCCCGACGTCGAGGCGGTCTGGGGCGCGCAGGAGGATCACCTCGCGGCGATCGTCGACGAGATGCCCCCGCGACTCGCCGCGATCACCGAACCGCCCCTCGCGATGCTCACGGTCGCCCCGGTGCGCGCGCAGGTCCCCGGCGCCGGCCCGAGCGCGCCGTCGTACCGCGTCATGCCCGGGTTCGATCCCCGGCTCCGCGAGCACGTCGAACTGACCTCCGGTGCCTGGCCGGCCCCCATCGAGGCGCCGGTCCCATCGAGCACGCCCATCGAGCTCGTGCTCACCGATGCCGTCGCCGAGCGCATGGAATGGGCGCTCGGCGAGCAGCGCTTCATCGACATCGACGGCACCTCGCAACCCGTGGTGCTCTCCGGCACGGTCTCCCCCGTCGACGCCACCGACGGAGTCTGGACCCACATCGTGCCAGCCCTCGAGCCGTCGGTCGTCGACAACGGTCTCGCGCCGCCCGAGATCACCGCCGTCGCGTTCCTCGACCCGGCGTCGTGGTCGGACTTCGCGCGGGTGAGCGTGCCGCTCACGCTCGAGGTCTGGATCCCGATCGACACCGCGAGCATCACGGCGGATGCCTCGGCCGAACTCGCGCCCATGCTCGGGCGCTTCTCGAGCGACCTCCACGCGGTCGGCGACGGCGGCTGGGTCGACGAGTACTACACGGTGGCCGGCCTCGGCTTCGCGAGCAGCCTGCGCGACGAGCTCGCGCTCGCGGCCGCCGCGGCCGCCGCGAGCGATGCCCTGCTCGCCACCGTCGCGTCCGGGCCGATCGGCGTGATGGTCGCCGTGCTCGTGCTCGGTGCACGCGTCGTCTTCGAGCGTCGGCGCGAGGGCCTCGAACTCGTGGCCGCCCGCGGCGCCTCGAACGGGCAGCTCCGCGGCATCCTCGCCATCGAGGGCGGGCTCATCGGCCTGCCCGCCGCGATCCTCGGCGGCATCCTCGGAACCCTGGCGTTCGACGCCGACGGCGGAGCCGCCGGGTGGGTCGTCGCCGCGGTGTTCGCCGTCACGCCGGCGGCGCTCCTCATCGCCTCGGCCCCTTCGCTGAGCCCGCTCAGGCGGGTCCGCGCCGACCTCGGCGCAGCGGGCGGCGGGCGACTGCGCTGGATCGGCGAGCTGGTGCTCGTGCTGCTCGCCGCGGCCTCAGTGGTACTGCTGTTCCGACGCGGCCTCGCCTCGTCGGCGGCCTCGGTCGGCGTCGACCCGCTGCTCGCCGCCGTTCCGCTGCTGCTCTCGCTCGTGGCCTGCCTCGTCGTGCTCCGGATCTACCCGTTGCCGCTCGCGCGCATCGTGCGCTCGATGGCCGCCAAGCCCGGGCTCGTCGGGTTCCTCGGATCGGCTCGGGCGCTCCGCGACCCGTCGGCCGGGCTCGTGCCCGTGCTCGCGGTCGTGGTCGGCGTCGCGGTCGCCGTGTTCTCGTCGGTGCTGCTCGGCACGATCCGCTCGGGCGTCGAGGCCGCGGCATCCCACCGCGTCGGAGCCGATGCCTCGGTCGCCGGTCGACCGCTCACGCGGGCGCAGCTCGACGAGATGCGGGCGGTGCCCGGCGTCGAGGCGATCGCCCCGGTCTACTCGACCCGCAACGCGTCGATCACGATCGACGGCCGGCAGCGCACCACGACGCTCATCGTGATCGACGTCGCCGAGATGCAGGTCGTGCAGCACGGACGGCCCGACGCGACGCCCCTGCCGGACTCGCTCGCCGACCCGCCGTCAGCCGACGGCGTGCCCGTGCTCGTCTCCGGGGTCGTGGACTCGGTCACCGCCGAGGCCACCGAGGTCGAGATCGACGGGGACCCGTTCTCGGTCGAGGGCGTGGTCGAGGGCACCACCGCGTACTCGCCCCGTGCGAACTGGATGCTCATCGATGTCGCGAACGCCCGCCCGTACACCGACACGCTCGTGCCCCGCACGGTGCTCGTGCGATTCGACCCCGGCGTCGACGCGGAGGCCGTCGTCGCCGACCTCGAGCACATCTCGCCCGACAGCACCGTGGAGACGCCCGATCGCGTGGCCGAGGACCTCGGCTCCCGGCCGACCGTGCAGGGGCTCGTCGCCGCGCTCTTCGCCGCGATCGTGCTGGTGAGCCTGCTCACCGCGCTCGCGATCGTCCTGACGCTGATCGTCGGACGACCCGCCCGCGATCGCCTGCTGCCCCTGCTCGCGACCCTCGGCCTCGACCGCCGCGGCGAGCGCGCGCTCGTCGCCTGGGAGATCGCACCGGTCACGGCCGTGTCGCTCGTGGTCGGCGCCGCGCTCGGGGCCGTGCTGCCGTTCGTGGTGCTCGGCGGAATCGACCTGAGCTCGTTCACCGGCGGCGACGCCCAACCCGCGGTCGCCTACGACCCGTGGCTCATCGCGGGGGTGCTCGCGACATCCGTCATCGTGACGATCGTCGCGTCGGCGCTCGCCGCCTCGTTCGGGTCGCGCATCGACGTGGCGCGCGCGATGCGCAAGGAGGAGGAAGGATGATCACGTGGCAGACACGCTGACCGGCCCGCACATCCTGTGCACCGACCTGGTGCGCATCTTCACGGCCGACGGGGTCGAGGTGCAGGCGTTGCAGGGGTTGAACCTGCGCGTCGAACCCGGCGAGATGGTGGCCGTGATCGGCGCCTCCGGCTCCGGCAAGTCGACCCTGCTCACGATCCTCTCGGGGCTCGACACGGCGACCGCGGGCAGTGCGAGCGTGGCCGGCCACGACCTGCTCGCCATGCGCTCGCGCGAGCGGGTGCAGTACCGCAGGCGCACCGTCGGCTTCGTCTGGCAGCAGACCTCGCGAAACCTCCTCCCCTACCTCACCGCGGCCGAGAACATCGCTCTCGCGATGAACGTCGCCGGCACCTCGCGCGGCGCGGCCCGGAGCGCACGCGTGGGCGAACTGCTCGAGCTGCTCCAGGTCGGCGAGGTGCACGACCGCCGACCCGCCGAGCTCTCGGGCGGTCAGCAGCAGCGCGTCGCCATCGCCGTCGCGCTCGCGAACGACCCGCTCGTGCTGCTCGCCGACGAACCGACGGGCGAACTCGACGAGGCCACGTCGGCCGCCGTGCTCGATGCCATGCGCAGCGTCAACGAGGAGCTGGGCGTGACCACGCTCATCGTCACGCACGACCCCACCGTGTCGGACCACGTGCGGCGCACCGTGCAGATCCGCGACGGTCGCACCTCCACCGAGGTGCTGCGCTCGACGCGCGTCGACGAGCACGGCACCGAGGAGCACATCGCCGAGGAGTTCGCGGTGCTCGACCGCGTCGGGCGCCTGCAGCTGCCGCACGAATTCGTGCAGCGCCTCGACCTGCGCGACCGGGTGCGTCTCGCGCTCGAGCCCGACCACGTCGGCGTCTGGCCCGGCAGCGGCACCAGCGGGGCGGATGCCGCGGCCGACCGTCGATCCGACGTCGCCACCGAGTCGAACCCCGCCGCCGCACCCGCCGATCGCCCCGATGCCACCGGGCGCCGGGCCGCGGCGGGCGACGCTGCCGCCACCGCACCGGACGCACCACGGCATGCCCCGCGGCACGCCGCACCCGACGGGGAGGAGACGCGATGACCACGCTGAAGGCCGAGCACGTCGGCCGCGACTTCGAGACGCATGCGGGCGTCGTCCATGCCGTGATCGACGTCTCGCTCGAGGTCCGCCCCGGTGAACTCCTCGTCGTCACCGGGCCGTCGGGAGCCGGCAAGACGACCCTGCTGAACCTGCTCGGCGGCCTCGACCGCCCCACCTCGGGCCGGGTCCTGCTCGGCGATTCCGACCTCTCGACGCTCGACGACGACGCACTGGCGGCGATCCGCCGCGAGCGACTCGGCTACGTGTTCCAGTCGTTCGGCCTCATCCCGGTGCTCTCGGCGTCCGAGAACGTCGAGGTGCCGTTGCGCCTGCTCCGCATGCCGCCGGTCGAGCGCGGTGCGCGCGTCGCCGAGGCGCTCGAGGCGGTCGGGTTGGGCGCGCACGGATCGCAGCGACCGTACGAGCTCTCAGGCGGTCAGCAGCGACGCGTGGGCATCGCCCGCGCGCTCGCGGCGCGACCGAGCCTGCTGCTGGCCGATGAGCCGACGGGGCAGCTCGACAGCAGCACCGCGGCGACGGTGATGGACCTCATCGGCGAGCTCGTGCACGCCCGAGGTGTGGCCGCGGTGGTCACGACGCACGATCCGGCGCTCGTGCGCCGAGCCGACCGCGTGCTCGAACTGCACGACGGGGTCGTGAAGCGGGTCAGCGCACCCGCACCGACAGGCACGTGACGCAGCCTTCGAGCTTCTCGAACTCGCTGATGTCAACCGTCACGACCCGATAGCCGAGGTTCGAGAGCATCGCCGCGGTCTCGGGGGCCGCCGACGACATGAGCAGCGACTCGTCGCTCAACGCGACGACCGCGACGCCCTCGGGCTCGCGCACCGGCAGGAATCGCGGGAACAGGCTCGGCACGTCGACGAGATCGGGGTCGCCGATCACGGTGCCGTCTGGCAGCGCCGTCACGGCGCTCTTCAGGTGCAGCGCCTTGGTCAACGGCACGGCGACGACCTCGTAGCGGTGCGGCGCGAGCAGCGCACGCAACTGGCGGATGCCCTCGGCGTTCGTGCGCGAGCTCGCGCCGACGTAGACGGTCGAGCCGACCTTGAGCACGTCGCCGCCGTCGAGCGTTCCGGGCGCGAGGATGGTCGCGACCGTGATGCCGGGGATGTTGCGCACCGCGCGCTCGACCGCCTCGGTCTCGGGGCGACGCGACTCGGCGCCGGGGTGCGCGATCACGGCGAGGTCGCCGAACATGACCACCGCGTCCTCGACGAACACCGAGTCGGCCAGGTCGGGCGCGGCATCGACCTCGACGGTCTCCCAGCCCTCCGCCACGAGCGCGGCGCAGTAGTTGTCCCACTGCTCGTCGGCGAGCGCGTGGTCGACGGGACGACGGTCGAGGTGCGTGAGCAGTCCCTCGTCGAGGTTGGTCGCCGGGATGCGCACGAGCGCGATGCGCCGCGCCGCCCGCTTCGGGGCGTACGAGAGGATGCCGTTCAGCACGCGCGGCGCGAGCAGCATCTCGCCCACGACCACCGCGACGATGAAGAGCAGGTTCAGGCTCACGAGCGAACCGACGACGAAGAGGAAGAGCGGGCCCGAGAACGGGATGCCGATCGACGTCGCCGTGACGGTCGTGCCGACGAGCGCCGCCAGGCAGGCCGATGTGAAGCCCACGATGAGCGTCAGGAACCAGGCCCGCGTCGCGCCGGCGGCGTTGCCCACCGAGAGCAGCGCCCAGGTGATGAACGCGACCAGGGCGAAGTGCCCCGAGACCTGCGCGAACGCCTGCGGCGACTGCCCGTTGCCGATGAAGAACGCGACGATGGCGACGAGGCCCGCGAGCCCGGCGACCGCCGCCGAGGCGAGGAAGACGGCCAGAACCCGGCGTCCGAGCGTCGGCTCCGGCGTGAACCGGGCAGGGGCGGCGGGCGTGGCGGCGGGGGACGTCATGGGGTTGAGCCTAGCGGCCCCCGCCGCGCAGTCAGTTCGCGGCGTCGAGCCTGGCGTGGGCGAGGCGGTCGGCCGCCGCGAGCGTCGTGGTGCCGTGCTCGTCGGCCGATCGGAGCACGGATGCCACGGTGTCGCCGATCGCCGCGATGCGGGCGTCGAGTGCGTCGGCGTCGGCGTCGTCACCGCTCGCGACATCGAGGTAGATGACGCCGCCCGCGTTCACGACGAAATCGGGCGCCCAGACGATGCCGCGTTCGGTGAGGAGGCCCGCCACCTCGCGCGAGGCGAGCTGGTTGTTCGCCGCACCGACGACGGCCCTGACCCGCAGGTCGCGCACCACCTCGGGTGTCAGCGCGCCGCCGAGCCCGCACGGCACGAACACGTCGGCCTCGACGAGATGCGCGTCGGCCGGGTCGACCCAGGCCGCGTCGAGCTCGTCGGCGAGGGCCCGCTTGCCGGTCGCGACATCCGTCACCGTGAGCTCGGCGCCGCCGGCCGCGAGCGACCTCGCGAGGCGTCCGCCGACCTGCCCGAGACCCGAGATCACGAGGTGTCGGCCGGCCAGGTCGCGCGAGCCGAAGACGTGCTCGAGCGTGGCGAGGATCGACGCGTGCACGCCGGCGGCGGTCGCGTCGGCCGGTTCGCCCACGCCGCCCTGCTCGGCCGGGAGCCCGCAGACGTGCGCCGTGCGCTCGGCGACGACGGCCATGCGCTCGGCGCTCGTGCCGACGTCTTCGGCGGTCATGTAGGCGCCGCCGAGCGACTCGACGGCATCGCCCAGGTCGAGCATGGCGTCGTGGACGGCCCGACCGTCGAGGGGTGCGCCGTCGGGGATCACGACGACGGCCTTGCCGCCGCCGCGCGCGAGTCCGGCCGCGGCGTTCTTCATGGTCATCGCCTGCGAGAGGCGCAGCGCGTCGGCGAGGCCGTCGGTCCAGCTCGCGTACCGCCAGACGCGCGCGCCGCCGAGGGCCTGGCCCAGTCGGGTCGAGTGCACCGCCACGATGATCGTGAGCCCGGATCGGCGTCCGTGCGAGATGAGCACGCGCTCGTGATCGGGGGCTTCGAGCGGGAGGGCTGTCATGGTCGCCCGGGCTGCGAGGGGGTCGGCAGGGGCGTGGGTGATCGTCATCGATCGTTCTCCTTGTTCATCCGCCTCGTGGGCGGAACGGTTCCGGCGCCTCATGAGCGCCTTCACCACAAGAATACTGCGCTCGTGGGATGCGTCGACGGGTTGACGGATGCCGCGTCGACGGGTCGCGGATGCCGCGGGCGGCCGCCCGCGGCATCCGTCGCCGATCAGTGGAAGAAGTGGCGCTCGCCCGTGAAGTACATCGTGACGCCGGCCGCGCGGGCCGCCTCGACGACCTCGTCGTCGCGCACCGACCCGCCGGGCTGCACGACCGCGCGCACGCCGCCGTCGAGCAGGATCTGCAGGCCGTCGGCGAACGGGAAGAACGCGTCGGAGGCCGCGACCGAACCCGAGGCACGCTCGCCCGCGCGCTCGATCGCGAGCTTGCACGAGTCGACGCGGTTGACCTGGCCCATGCCGACGCCCACCGACGCCCCGCCCGAGGCGAGCAGGATCGCGTTGGACTTGACCGCACGGCAGGCGCGCCACGCGAACTCGAGGTCGGCGAGCGTGGCCTCGTCGGCCGGCTCGCCCGCCGCGAGGGTCCATTCGGAGGCCGGAGCGAAGTGGCGGTCGGCCTGCTGCAGCAACAGCCCGCCGGAGACCTGCTTCAACTCGACCGAGGTCGCCTCGAAGCCCTCTGGCAGCGTGAGCAGGCGGATGTTCTTCTTCTTGGTCAGCAGCTCGAGCGCCTCGGCCTCGAATGCGGGCGCGATGAGCACCTCGGTGAAGATGCCCGAGACGGTCTCGGCCATCGCGAGCGTGACGATGCGGTTGGCCGCGATGACGCCGCCGAACGCCGAGACCGGGTCGCACTCGTGCGCACGGGCGTGCGCGTCGGCGATGGGGTCTGCTGCGCCGGGCGACGCGACCGCGATGCCGCACGGGTTCGCGTGCTTGATGATCGCGACCGCGGGTTCGTCGAAGTCGAACGCGGCGCGAACGGCGGCGTCGGCGTCGACGTAGTTGTTGTACGACATCTCTTTTCCGTGCAGCTGCACGGCCTGCGCGATGCCGGGGCGCCCGCCGTTCGCGGCGTAGAGCGCGCCCTTCTGGTGCGAGTTCTCGCCGTAGCGGAGGTCGGCGACCTTCGACCAGGTGCCGCCGACCCAGGCCGGGAACGGGGACTCCTCTGCGGGCTGGTCGGGTGCGACGACCGAGCCGATCCACGAGGCGACGGCCACGTCGTACGACGCCGTGTGCCGGAACGCCTCGCGGGCGAGCACCGCGCGCTGGGCGAGGGTGGTGCCGCCGGCCGCAACCGACGCCGCGATCTCGTCGTAGCGGTCGGGCGAGACCACGACGGCCACGTTCGCGTGGTTCTTCGCCGATGCGCGCACCATGGCCGGGCCGCCGATGTCGATCTGCTCGACGACCTCGGCCTCGCCCGCGCCCGAGGCGACCGTCTCGGCGAACGGGTACAGGTTCACGACGACGAGCTCGTAGGGCTTGATGTCGAGCTCCGCGAGCTGCGTCTCGTGGTGCTCGAGCCGCAGGTCGGCGAGCAGGCCCGAGTGCACCGCGGGGTGCAGCGTGCGGACGCGTCCGTCGAGGTGCTCGGGGTAGCCCGTGACCTCGGCCACCTGCGTGACCGGCAGGCCCGCGTCGGCGATGGCCTTGCCGGTGCCGCCCGTCGAGACGAGCTCGACGCCCGCGGCGATGAGCTTCGTCGCCAGATCGACGAGGCCGCGCTTGTCGCTGACCGCGATGAGCGCCCGGCGCACGGGCACGACGTCGCGCGGTCGGTAGAGGCTCGGGTCGATCGTGTGTCCGCTCATCGGGCGAGTTCCTTCAGGTCGAGATGGGAGTTGGCGATGTCGAGCACGGCCTGGATCATCAGGCGGCGTTCGACGGGCTTGATGCGGTCGTGCAGGCTCGACTCGGTGTCGCCCGGCAGCACCGGGATGCGCTCCTGCGCGATGATCGGACCGCCGTCGACCGAGTTGTCGACCACAATGAGGCTCGCGCCCGTCTGATCGACCCCGGCCGCGAGGGCGTCGCGCACGCCGTGCGCCCCCGGGAACTCGGGCAGGTAGGCCGGATGCGTGTTGATGAGGGCCGGTGAGAAGGCGTCGACCACGGCGGGCGGAACCAGCCGCATGAGCCCCGACAGGATCACCAGGTCGGGCTCCCAGAGCCGCACCTGGTCGATCAACTCGGCGCCCCACGCATCGCGGTCGGGGAAGGCCGTGAACGGCACCGTGAAGGTCGGAATGCCGAACTCCTCGCCGAGGGCCAGCCCGTCGGCGTCGCGGTCGGCGCCGATCGCGACGACCCGAGCGGGGAACTCGGCGTCTCGCGAGGCTTCGAGGAGGGAACGCAGGTTGGATCCGGTGCCAGAGATGAGCACCACGAGCTTCAGCACCATCCGAGCCTACCGGGTCGTGTCGAAGGCCTCGGTGTCCTGGGCATCGCCGTCGCCGACGTCGCCGTCTGGGTCACGGGTCGGAGCCGGCCCTCGGCGCCACCACGGCGCGTCGGGATCGACCGGTGCGGGATCGCCGGGCCTGCCGGGATCGCCGGGCTCAGGCTGGATCCTCGCCGGCGCTTGCGGTGCGGTCTCTTGCGTCGCCGGCTCTCGCGGCGCGGGCTCGGGCCGACTCGTCAGCGGGTCGGGTGCCACCGGGGCGGTCCGGTCGGCCGGCTCCGGTCGGCGGGCGGCCGACTCGCGCGGCTCGTCGACCCGCAGCTCACGATCGGCGCGCCGGTCGCGCAGCGCGAGCGACGACTCGACCTCCTCGCGTCGGCGCAGCAGGGCCGCGTAGCCGCCGACGAGTGCGCCGATGCCGACGGTGGTCGCCGCGACGAGCCCGACCGCGACGCCGTCGGGGCCGATCTCGGCGAGGCGCCCGGGGCCCACGGCTCCCGAGGACCACCGCGCGAGCAATCCGAGCACCAGTCCGGCCACGACGGCCGAGCCGGTCGCGACCGCGAGCGGGCGCCACCACTCCGTGCCACCCGTGCCAGAGGCCGCACGCCCTCGCGCCGTCGCGACGATCCACGCGCCCACGAAGCCGAGCAGCACGGGCACGACCAGCCACAGCCCGCCGAGCGCGGGCGAGGCGTCGGGCAGGGCGCCGAGCAGCGGGATGCCGGGCACCGGGCCGAGCACGGTCGCGCCCGACGACACGATCGAACCCGTTCCGAGGGCGAACCCGGGCCCGAGCAGCCACGCCGCCGCCCACACGACGACGTTCGGCAGCAGTGCCAGTTCGGCCATCGTCAGGGCGATGCCGCCGTCGACACCCGGGTCGAGGGCCTGGTACAGCCCGGCGATCGTGGCGTAGTCGAGCAGGATCGCGGCCGCGACGAGCACGCCGGCCACCGCGAGCACCCCGAACGCCGCCCCCGCGCCGACGCGGACCGAGAGGGCGACCAGTTCGGTGAGCACGGGTGGCAGGCCGGCGACCGTGCGGCGCACGAACCCGGCGCGCGCGACATCCGTCGACGGATTGCGCACCGACTCCCCCACCGCACCGATGAGCGCACCCAGACCGACCACGAACGCGGGCAGGCCGATCGACCACCACGGGTCGGTGCGCAGCGCCGTCGAATCGACCAGTGCCCAGGCCCCCCAGCCCGCGAGCGCGAACACGGCCATGGCCGCGAGGGCGCCGGTGAGCGCGTGGTCGGCCGCCGCCGAACGACGACCGATGCGCACGCCCGCGGCGCAGGTCAGCAGCGCGATGCCGAGCAGGGCGATCGCGATCGTGAACGGCTCCTCGGCGCCGACGAGCCCCGTACGCGATGCGGTCACCGGGTCGACCTGCGCGATGAGGTTCACGCCGTGTCCGAGCAGCCACACGCCCGCCCCCGCATGCACGAAGACCATGGCGTCGACCGCGAGCCCGAAGTGCACGGCCCACAGCAGCATGAGCGGCACGATGGCGAGCGCGAAGCCGATGAGCGCCGCGACGAACGCCTCCAAGGAGGCGAGCAGGGCGATCGTCGTGCGTCTCATTCCTCCGGGAGCCTAGCCCGGAGAGCGGCGGTCAGTCCGCAGGTCGCCCGCGCTTCTTCGGACCCGTCGCCCTCGGGTCTGCCTCGCCGCCGAGATCGAGAACGTCGGTCGTCTTCGCGTCTTCATCGCCGTCCGCGATCACGGCGCCGGATGTCTCGACGAGCACGGCGGTGTCGGCCTGCCCGTCTTCGGCCGCGAGCGCCTCGGCGGCCTCGGCCTCGGCCTGCTCCGATGCGACGGCCGCTGCGGCATCCGCGGCCGCCACCTCATCGGCCGGCCGTTGCAGCAGTTCGACGAGCGCGACGAGGAGCAGGGCGATGACGATCGTCCAGACCACCAAGGACGTCGAGATCGGCCGCGAGAACAGGATGACGGCGACGGCGACGAGCGCGATGAGCGAGAAGACCAGCACGCGCTGCCGCCCGAGCCAGGCACCGAAGGCACCCGTGGTGAGACCGCGTTCGGCGGCCGCACCGCGAACCGCGCCGAATCCGGCATCGGTGAAGCCCCGCAGCTTTCGCGGCAGGGCCCACGGGCCGCTGAGCCAGGCGATCACCGCGACGGCGACGGCGAAGATCGCCAGCGCCACGGTCGTCGCGACCATCCGGTCGACGATCTTGTCGTAGATCACCTCTGCCGCGGCCGCCGGCATGATGCCCGGTGCGATCGTGCCGAGGAAGTACAGTCGCGCGATGCCGAACCCGCTGCCGAGGATGAGCATCGACACCGCGAGCGCGGACGAGGTCCAGATGATCGCCGTGCGCCGGCGCGGAGCGACCAGAATGCCGGCGATGAGGAACGCGAGGGCGACCCACGGAAGCCAGGTGCCGGCCGAGACCGCGAGCGCATAGACGATCCTCACCGTCGGGAGGGCGTCGGACTGGGCCACGACGATCGTGCGGTCGACCTCGGGGATCGCCGACGCGAACCCGACGCCCGCGTCGATGAGTCGCTGCTTGACCTCCGCGACGATCGGCCCCAGTTGGATGCCGAGCTCGCCAGAGGCACCGATGTCCAGCACAGCGTCGGGATCACCCTGCAACGCGGCGATCGTCTGCGTGTGCGTGACGCGCAGCGCCTGCTCGAAGATGTCGCCGAACGCGTCCGAGGTCACGAACCGGTTGACGAGCTGGCCGACCAGGGACTGGATGCCCTGCGTCGCAGGGCCCTCCAGCAGGCCGAGCGCCTCTTCGGCCCGCGGAGGCAGGCCGAGGTCCTTGATCGCGTCGAACACCGCGGTCGTGTACCCCTCGATGTCGACCGAGTCGAGGATCGCCGTGGTCGCCTCGTCGGCGATGAAGGCCTGCACCTCGGGGTCGTCGGCGAGCGGCGCGAACGTCGCGACGAAGGTGTCGGTGTCGACGAGTTGGGTCTTGGCCCAGCCGCCGAGGACCGCGATCGGGGCCAGGAGCACGCCGACGATCACGAGCACGGTCGCGATGGCGACGCGGCCCCGGCCCGAACGACGCACCTTCACGGGTGCGACGATGCCCGGCGGCGCCTCCGCCTCGACGCGCAACCGTGCGTTCTCGGCTTCGAGCGCCTCGATGCGTGCAAGCAGTTCCTGGTCGCGCGTCTCCGCCATGCCGTCCCCCTCGGACTCCACCTGACCCACACCATATCGGCGCGGGTGCGCCAGCGCAGCAGTCCGGAGCACGCGAACGCGAAAACGCCCGCCCCGGCCGCCGTGCGAGGCACGGAACGGGCGGAACGGGCGTTCTCGGGAGATGCAGCGAGTCGACGATCAGGCGTCTGCCGCGGCATCCGGGGATCAGAGGGCGGCGTAGACCTCGCGCAGCAGCTGCGCGGTCTCGGACGGCGTCTTGCCGACCTTGACGCCGGCGGCCTCGAGGGCCTCCTTCTTCGCCTGCGCGGTGCCGGCCGAGCCGGACACGATCGCACCGGCGTGACCCATGGTCTTGCCCTCGGGGGCCGTGAAGCCCGCGACGTAGCCGACGACCGGCTTCGTGACGTTGGCCTTGATGAAGTCGGCCGCACGCTCCTCGGCGTCGCCGCCGATCTCGCCGATCATCACGATCGCCTTGGTCTCGGGGTCGGCCTCGAACGCCGCGAGGGCGTCGATGTGCGTCGTGCCGATGATCGGGTCGCCGCCGATGCCGATGGCGGTCGAGAAGCCGAGGTCGCGCAGCTCGTACATCATCTGGTAGGTCAGGGTGCCCGACTTCGAGACGAGGCCGATCGGTCCCTTGCCCGTGATGTTCGCCGGGGTGATGCCGACGAGGGCCTCACCGGGGCTGATGATGCCGGGGCAGTTCGGGCCGATGATGCGCGTCGCGTCGCCCTTCTCCTTGGCGTACGCCCAGAACTCGGCGGAGTCCTGCACGGGCACGCCCTCGGTGATGATCACGAGGAGCGGGATCGCGGCGTCGATAGCCTCGACCACGGCGTCCTTCGTGAACGCCGGCGGCACGAACGCGATCGAGACGTCTGCGCCGGTCGCCGCGATGGCCTCGGCCACCGACGCGAACACGGGCAGCTCGACCGGGTTGCCTGCGGCATCCGTGTGCAGCACCTTCGTGCCGGCCTTGCGCGCGTTCACGCCGCCGACCACCTGGGTGCCCGCCGCGAGCATGCGCGCGGTGTGCTTTGAGCCCTCGCCGCCGGTGATGCCCTGGACGATGACCTTGGAGTCCTTGTTGAGGAAGATCGTCATTGCTCTGCAGTCCTTCTTCTACGCGGCGTTCGCCAGCTCGGCGGCCTTGTCGGCGCCCTGGTCCATGTTCTCGGCGAGGGTCACGAGCGGGTGCGCGGCCTCCTCGAGGATGCGACGGCCCTCGACGACGTTGTTGCCGTCGAGGCGCACGACGAGCGGCTTGTTCGCGGTCGAGCCGAGCTCGGCGAGCGCGCCGACGATGCCCTTGGCGACCTGGTCGCAGGCGGTGATGCCGCCGAAGACGTTGACGAACACGCTCTTGACCTGCGGGTCGCCGAGGATGATGCCGAGGCCGTTGGCCATGACCTCCGCCGAGGCTCCGCCGCCGATGTCGAGGAAGTTGGCGGGCTTCACGCCGCCGTGGTTCTCACCGGCGTACGCGACGACGTCGAGCGTGGACATGACCAGTCCGGCGCCGTTGCCGATGATGCCGACCTCGCCGTCGAGCTTGACGTAGTTGAGGTCGAGCGCCTTGGCCGCGGCCTCGAGCGGGTCTGCGGCGTCCTTGTCTTCGAGGAGCGCGTGGTTCGCGTGACGGAACTCGGCGTTCTCGTCGAGCGTGACCTTGCCGTCGAGGGCGATGACGTTGCCGTCCTCGTCGAGGATCAGCGGGTTCACTTCGACGAGCGTCGCGTCTTCGCCCTTGTAGACCTCGTAGAGCTTGACGAAGACGTCGGCGACCTTGTCGACCAGCTCGGCCGGGAAGTTCGCGGCGACCGCGATCTCGCGGGCCTTGGCGGCGTCGATGCCGGCGATGGGGTCGACCTCGATGCGGGCGAGGGCCTCGGGCTTCTCGACCGCGAGCTGCTCGATCTCCATGCCGCCCTCGACGCTCGTGAGCGAGAGGTAGGAGCGGTTGGCCCGGTCGAGCAGCACCGAGAAGTAGAACTCCTGCGCGATGCGTGCGCCGCCGGCGACCATGACGCGCTTGACGACGTGGCCCTTGATGTCGAGGCCGAGGATGGACTGCGCCGCCTCGAACGCCTCGTCGGGGGTCTTGGCGACCTTGACGCCGCCTGCCTTGCCGCGCCCGCCGGTCTTCACCTGCGCCTTGACGACGACCACGCCGCCGAGCTTCTCGGCTGCGGCGCGCACTTCCTCGGCGGTGTCGGCGACGATGCCCGGAAGCACCGGGACCCCGTACTGTTCGAACAGGTCTCTGGCCTGGTACTCGTAAAGATCCACGCTCTACTTCCAATCGGTCCGCACGCGCGACCGCGCACAGTGGCTGGTGGGTGTATGCCCGACTGGAATGTCTCGATCTCGAGATATCCGCTGGGGCCGGGTCTATGGTACTCCGCTCGCATGGCGCCTCCGAACCCGCCGATGTCGCGGCCACGGAACGCACCGCCGAACGGCCGTCAGCGCATGCGGTGCGGTGCGATCAGCGAGGGTCGGATGCCGGTGGCCCGACGCTCGGCATCGCACTCGTGGGCGGCGGCATGGGCCTGACCTCGACGAACCGGCGCGCGGCGAGCACCGCGAGGATGCCGAAGGCCGCGCCGAGCACGGTTTCGAGCACGCGATCGACGAGCAGGCCGAACAGCGGCACGGGCGAGGCGAGGTGCACGACGGTGAGCGCGAGCGGCGTGACGAAGACGAGCGCGGCGCCGTAGTGCCGACCGACGAGCAGCTCGGCGCCGAACTGGCACACCGCGATGACGACGATGAGCACCCAGGCCGGGGGGTCGGGCCAGAGCACGAGCGCGGTGACCACCACGCCGACCAGCGTGCCCGCCACCCGGTGCACGGCTCGTTGCGCGGTGTGCGCCGCCCGCGCGGGCGGGATCACGGCGACGGCGCTGACGACGGCCCAGTAGGGGTGCCCGATGCCGAGCGCGAGCGCTGCGGCTCCGGCGAGGAGCGCGGCCGCGACGTTCTGCACGACGTTCAGCCAGAGGCGCGGGTCGCTCCATCCTCTGGTGCGCACGGGCGTGCGACGCGGCAGGTCTCGGAAGACGGCCTTCGTGGCCCCGGGTGCTGCGCGGCGGAGGATCCAGCCCGACATCGCGAGCAGCCACGCGAAGGCAGCGGCCGCCCAGGCGACGCCCCAGCGCTGCCATCCGGTGCCGTCGTCGATCGGCTGCGCCGTGCACACGAGCAGGCCGAAGACGGCGAACAGCGGCCCGGACGGGGTGACGCCGAGCAGGTTGTAGGCGACGATGACGGCCGCGATGAGCAGGACGAGCGCCGCCGCCTCGACGGCGAGCGGGGCGTGCACGACCGAGAGCAGGATGCCGAGTCCGGTCGCCGTGATCTGCACGACGGCGGCGGTCGTGACGGTGCGGACGCGCGTGCGGTAGGGCTCGCTGCGACCGAAGATCGCGGTCATCGCCCCGAAGGCGGCGTACGCGGCCCACTCGGTGCGCCCCGTCGCGACGAGGATCGTGAGGGGAACCGCCGCGCCGATCGCCGCGCGCACCGCGACCTCGACGTCGAGCGTGCGGAACTGCCGCCACCACCCGCCGACCGAGGTCGAGCGATTCACGACACGCGACCCAGGTGCACGGCCGCGAAGCCGAGCGCGGCGACCGTCTCGCCATCGGTGATGACGCCGTCGCGCACGAGCCGCCAGACCTCGACCCATGGCACGGCGCGAACCTGGCTGATGCCCTCCTCGTGCTGATGGCGCTCGGGGGAGGTCTCGATCTCGAGCCCGGTCGCCAGGAACACGGTCTCGGGCGCTCGGGCGATGCCGTTGAGCGCGCTCATGCGCCCGATCTCGCGCCACTCGGATGCCGCGTACCCCGTCTCTTCGAGGAGCTCGCGTCGAGCTGCGAGCAGTGCGTCTTCACCGTCGCTGCCGCCCGCGGGCACCTCGACGGACTCGCCGACCGTATGACGATCGACCGTCACGAGCAGCACCTCGTCGTCTGCCGTGACGGCCACCACGAACACCGCGGGATGCCGCATCTCGACGACGCCGTAGATGCCGGGCTCGCCGTCTGGACGGACGACCTCGTCTTCGACCACCCGGATCCACGGGTTCTCGTAGACCGTGCGGCTCGAGCGGGTCTGCCAGGTCATGCCGGGTGCCTCAGAGTTTCTCGATGGGGGCGATCTTGATGAGCAGCTTCTTCGGACCCGCGGTGTCGAAGGCGACGTGCGCGATGCGCTTCGTGCCCTCGCCGGTGACCTGGTTGACCCGGCCCTCGCCGAAGTCGACGTGCCGGATGCGGTCGCCCGCCTCGAGGGTCAGGTCGCCGTTGTCGCGCACGGTGCCCGTGACCCGGTTGGCCCACTCGGCCTTGGGCTTGGCGGAGGCCGTCACGCTGAACTTCTCGAGATCGCGGTCGCGCGTGCCCCACGCGCCGCCCGGACGACGGGCGTTGAGCGCACGCGGCTGGGTGCCGCCGCGTGAGGTGGCCATGCCGGGCGACTGCTTCCAGTCGACGAGGCCCTCGGGGATCTCCTGCAGGTAGCGCGAGGGCATCGCGACGGCGACCTCGCCGAACTGGGCGCGGCTCATCGCGAGCGAGATGTAGAGGCGCTGGCGCGCACGCGTGATGCCGACGTAGAAGAGCCGACGCTCCTCGGCGGGGCCTCCGGGTTCGGAGGCCGACATCTGGTGCGGCAGGAGACCCTCTTCGAGCCCCGTGAGGAACACCGCGTGGTACTCGAGGCCCTTCGCGGTGTGCAGGGTCATCAGCGAGACGGTGCCGGAGGCGTCGTCGAGGTCGTCGGCCGCGGCGACGAGCGACACCTGCGTCAGGAAGTCGACGACCGTGGCGAGCGGGTTGTCGCGATCGAAGTCGCGCGTCTGCGCGACGAGCTCGTCGACGTTCTCTGCGCGCGTCTCGTCTTGCGGGTCGCGGCTGCGCCGCAGCGTCTCGATGAGCCCGGAGCGCTCGAGCAGGAACACCAGCACGTCGCACACCTTGGACGCGCCCTCGTTGGTGCCCGCCGCGAGGCCGGCCGCCGACGGCGCGAGCATGGCCGCCGCCTCGTCGAGCACGCTCGCGAGCGTCGTGATGGCGCCCGTGACCTTCGGCCCGAGTCCGAGCGCGTCGGCCGAGCGCATGGCCTCGCGGAACGTGACCTGGTTCGCCTCGGCGAAACTCGCCAGCGCCGTCTCGGTCGCCGGCCCGATGCCGCGCTTCGGCGTGTTCAGGATGCGGCGCAGTGCGAGCTCGTCGAGCGGGTTGGCGACCGAGATGAGGTACGCCATCGCGTCCTTGATCTCGGCGCGCTCGTAGAACTTCGTGCCGCCGACCACCCGGTAGGGCAGTGCCGAGCGCACGAAGATCTCCTCGAGCGCTCGCGTCTGCGCGTTGGTGCGGTAGAACACGGCGATGTCGCGGTAGGCGACGCCGGCGCGGTGCAGCGCCTCGATCTCGTCGGCGACGAACTGCGCCTCGTCGTGCGCGGTGTAGCCCGTGTAGCCGGTGATCTTCTCGCCGTCGCCGACCGCGGTCCAGAGCTTCTTGTCTTTGCGGTCGAAGTTGTTCGAGATGACCGCGTTCGCCGCCGAGAGGATATTCTGCGTCGAGCGGTAGTTCTGCTCGAGCAGCACCACCTTGGCACCGGGGAAGTCGCGCTCGAACTCCGAGATGTTGCGGATGTCAGCGCCGCGGAACGCGTAGATCGACTGGTCGGAGTCGCCGACGACGGTGAGGCTCGCACCCGGGATGCCGCCGGTGGCATCGGCCACGGCGCCCACGTTGAAGCCGTGGTCGGCCATCTCGGCGGCGCGCTCAGCCGGGATCGGCTGCGTGAACTCGCGGATCAGCGAGTACTGCGCATGGTTCGTGTCTTGATACTCGTCGACCAGGATGTGGCGGAACCGCCGCTGGTAGAGGGACGCGACCTTCGGGAACGCCCGGAACAGGTAGACCGTCTCGGCGATGAGGTCGTCGAAGTCGAGGGCGCTCGCCGCCCGCAGGCGTCGTGTGTACTGCCGGAAGATCTCGAGGAACATGACCTCTTGGGGGTCGTTCATGTTCGCGTTGCGCGCGTACGACTCGACGTCGGAGAGCTCGTTCTTGAGCTTGGAGATCTTCGACTGCGCGCCGGCCGGCGTGAAGCCCATGGTGTCGGCGTCGAGTTCTTTGATGATGCGCTTCAGCACCGTGCGAGTGTCGGCCGAGTCGTAGATCGTGAAGGTCGAAGACAGGCCGATCGCCTCGGCCTCGCGCCGCAGGATGCGCACGCACGCGGAGTGGAACGTCGAGATCCACATGCCGGATGCGCCCTCGCCGAGGAGCGCCTCGACGCGCTCGCGCATCTCGGCCGCGGCCTTGTTCGTGAACGTGATCGCGAGGATCTGGCTCGGCCACGCCTCGCGGGTGTCGATGAGGCCCGCGATGCGGTGCGTCAGCACCCGGGTCTTGCCGGAGCCCGCGCCCGCCACGATCAGCAGCGCCTGGCCGCGGTACTCGACCGCCTCGCGCTGCTCGGGGTTCAGGCCGTCGGTGAAGCGGTTGCCGGATGCCGCGGGCGAGCCGTTCGCGGCGGGTGCACCGTCAGCGGCGGGCGCCTCGCGCCAGCCGGCCGGGTCGTCGGGGTCGAGGATCAGCGTCATGTCCGGACAAGTCTAGGCGCGGCATCCGACAACGCTCCCCCGCCCCGATGGGACCGAGGGAGCCTCGCACGGGGCCTACTCGAACTCGACGACGAGCTCGACCTCGACGGGCGAGTCGAGGGGCAGCACCGCGACGCCGACGGCCGAACGCGCGTGGCGCCCGGTCTCGCCGAAGACCTCGCCGAGGAGCTCGGACGCGCCGTTGATGACGCCGGGCTGACCCGTGAACGACGGGTCGGACGCGACGAAGCCGACGACCTTCACGATGCGCGTGACGCGGTCGAGCGACCCGATCTCGGCGCGGACCGCCGCGAGCGCATTGAGGATGCTCGTGCGCGCGTACGCCTTGGCGTCGTCGGCGGGCACGAGTCCGTGGCCGTCGCCCACCTTGCCGGTCGCCGGCAGCGCGCCGGCCGTGAACGGCAGCTGACCCGACGTGTGCACGTACGGGCCCGTGACCACGGCAGGGACGTACGCCGCGACGGGCGGCGCGACATCCGGGAGCACGATGCCGAGCTCGGCCAGGCGCGCCTCGAAGCCGGCCATCAGGCCTGGCCCTCGAACGCCTTCGCCGCCTGCGCCGAGGCAGCGGCGCCCGCGGAGGCCGCTGCCGACTCCGACCCGCCGACCGGGCGCTTCAGGTATGCGACGAGCCCGCCCTCCGGTCCCTGCACGATCTGGACGAGCTCCCAGCCCTCTGACCCCCAGTTGTTGAGGATCGCGGCGGTGTTGTGGATCAACAGCGGTGTGGTGATGTACTCCCAGGTGACCATGGGACCCTCGTCTTTCGTCGACATGCGGCTTCGGATCGGACTCGACCGGCACCGCGGAGCTGCGCGCACCGCCGAGGAACGGAGCAGGCGTTCGCCCAGCTTCCGTGCCGTTGATTGCCAGTCTTCTCCGTTACGCTCCACTATATGTCTGCCCAAAAACGTACGATGAGCGATCTCGGAACGGGACTCCTCGCATTCGTCGGCATGAGCGCGCTCGCCGGCATTCTTGTCACCGCTGCGGTGACCCCCGCGCTCGCCGTGACCGGACTGGCCGCCAGCAACAGCATCACGATGTTCGAGAACTTGCCGGGCATCTTGAAGATCGGCGACTTGTCGGAGAAGACCGACATCTACGTAACCCAGGCCGACGGCTCGCCCTACAAGCTCGCCAGCTTCTTCGACGAGGACCGCGAAGAAGTCGCCTTCGACCAGATCAGCCAGTACGTCAAGGACGCCGCGGTTGCCGGTGAGGACCCGCGCTTCTACGAGCACGGGGGCATCGACGTTCAGGGCACGCTCCGTGCCGCGCTGAACGAGTACGTCATCGGCGGCGCGACGCAGGGCGGCTCATCGATCACGCAGCAGTACGTCAAGAACGTGCTCATCAACAACGGCATCAGCGCCGCGCAGACCGAGGAGGAGCGTGAGGCCGCGTACGACGAGGCCACCGCGACCACGCCCGAGCGCAAGCTCAAGGAGATGCGCTACGCGATCACTCTCGAGAAGGAGTACCCGAAGGACGAGATCCTGAAGGGCTACCTCAACATCGCCGGCTTCGGCGGCCGGGTCTACGGTATCGAGTCCGCGGCCCAGTACTACTACGGCGGGATCCATGCGGCCGACCTCACTCTGCCTCAGGCGGCGAGCCTCATCGCGATCGTCAACAACCCTGAGAAGTTCCGCCTCGATTACCCGGACGACGAGGCGAACGGAGCGGCAACGGTCGTCGACGGGCAGCCCGTGCCCTACGCAGCGAACAAGGAGCGACGCGACTACATCCTCGGTCAGATGCTCAAGGAGCGGAAGATCACGCAGGAGGAGCACGACGCCGCCGTGGCGACTCCGGTTCAGCCCGTCATCCAGGAACCGAGCACCGGTTGTCAGACGGCTGGTGGTAGCGCCTACTTCTGCGACTACGTCACGTGGATCATCAAGAACCAGTTCGATGACGCCAACACCCCCGACGTCAACGAGGGCACGAAGATGCTCCAGACCGGCGGCCTCCAGATCTACACGACCCTCGACCTCGACGTGCAGGCCGCGACCGAGGCGACGCTCGCGCAGAACGTACCGAGTACCGATCCCCGTTTCGACGTCGGTTCCGCGGCGGTGACAGTGCAGCCCGGCACGGGTCGCGTCCTCGCGATGGCGCAGAACAAGCAGTTCACGAACGACCCCGAGCTCGCAGCCTCAGACGGCAAGTACACGGCCGTGAACTACAACACCGACTTCAACTACGGCGGATCCAGCGGCCTGCAGCCCGGATCGACGTTCAAGGTGTTCACGCTCGCGGAGTGGCTGAACGAGGGGCACTCGCTACGCGAGAGCTTCAACGGCGCACGTCGCACGTTCACGTCGTTCCCCGCCGCCTGCTACGGCGGCTGGACCGGCAGCTTCAACCCGCGCAACGACGACGGCACGGGAGCGAACAACGCCGTCGACGCCACGAAGTACTCGGTGAACACCTCCTTCATGGCGATGGCCCAGCAATTGGACCTCTGCAAGATCCGCGACACGGCGCAGGCGTTCGGCGTGCGCCGCGCCGACGGCCTCGATCTCGGCCAGAAGTTCGAGTACGACGACAATGGCCCCGTCTACAACGCCGACGGCACCCGCAAGGTGAACCCCGACGAGGTCTTCGGCCCGAGCGCCGTGCTCGGCACCGAAGAGGTGTCGCCGCTCTCGATGGCCACGGCCTTCGCGGGCATCGCGAACAACGGTCTCACCTGCTCGCCCATCGCGATCGACCGCATCGTCAAGGCGAACGGCGAAGAGGTGACGCCTCCGGCGTCGACGTGCACGCAGTCGGTCACGCCTGAGGTCGCGCACGCCATGGACTACGCCATGGAGCAGACCTTCAACGGCGGTACGACCGCGGCCTCCGACCCCGGCACCGGCATCGACCACATCGGCAAGACGGGTACCACCGACGACGCCAAGGACACCTGGATGATCGGCGCGAGCAACAAGGCCGCCACCGCGGTCTGGGTCGGCAACGTCACCGGCAAGGCGAACCTGCGCCAGCTCTCGTTCGACAGTGGAGCCGCGGCGACCGCCCGACACCGCATGTGGCCGGACATCATGGCCGTCGCCGATGAGAAGTACGGCGGCGACGACTTCCCCGAAGCCCCCACGAGCCTGTTCAAGGAGGTTCTCGTGGACATCCCCCAGGTGGCGGGGCTCACGCTCGACGCAGCCAAGCAGGCGATCGAGGCCGCCGGATTCGTCTTCGCGGACGGCGGACCCCAGGATTCGGCACTCCCAGCGGGCACCGTGACGGGCTCCAACCCGGCCGGCCAGGCCGGGCGCGGAACCACGATCACCGTCTACACGAGCAATGGCGCGCTGAAGGCCGTTCCCAACGTGGTCGGCACGCAGGCCGACCAGGCCGAGAACGCGCTGAAGCAGGCCGGGTTCAAGGTGAAACGCCAAGACGAGGCCACGACCGACCCGAGCAAGGTCGGCACCGTGATCTCGCAGGCTCCCGGATCCGACGGCGCCGCCAAGCCGGGCGACACCATCACGATCGGCATCGGAAGACTCGGCGGCACCGGTGGAACCGGCTCACCCGGAACGGGCAACGACGATTGAGCCCTTCGAAGCTCGCACCGGCCGCGTCGATCGCACTCGCGATCGGCGCGGCCGGTGCCGCAACGCTGGCCTGGGGCGTGTTCGTCGAGCGCACGCGGTGGACGCTGCGCCGCGTCGAGGTGCCCGTGCTGCCCGCCGGCTCGAAGCCGATCAAGGTGCTGCACCTCTCCGACCTGCACATGGCGCCCTGGCAGCGCGAGAAGCAGGCATGGGTGCGCTCGCTCGCCGCCCTCGAACCCGACCTGATCGTCGACACGGGTGACAACCTCGGCCACGAACGCGGCATCGAGGGCATCCGGGCGGCGTTCGAACCGTTCCGCGGGGTGCCCGGCGTCTTCGTCAACGGCTCGAACGACTACTTCGGCCCGGTGGCGAAGAACCCGTTCCTCTACTTCGCCGGGCCGTCGGGCCACGTGCGACGCAGCGCCCGACTCGACATCGACGAACTGCACGCGTACTTCGCCGAGCTCGGCTGGCAGGACCTCGACAACACCGCCACCTCGCTCGACCTGAACGGCACCCACTTCGAGTTCTTCGGCGTCGACGACCCGCACAAGGGGTTCGACCGGCTCGACCTCATCGCGAGCGCGATCGACGACCTGCGCGCCGACGACCCGCTCGGCGACGAGAGCTGGCCCGATGCGGCATCCGGCGCGGCCGCTCGACCGACGGTGACCGTGGGCGTGGCGCATGCGCCGTACCAGCGCGTGCTCAACTCGTTCGTGAACCACGGCGCCCAGCTCATGCTCGCGGGTCACACGCACGGCGGCCAGGTGTGCGTGCCCGGGTTCGGGGCGCTCGTCACGAACTGCGACATCCCGCGCGAGCAGGTCAAGGGCCTGAGCGTCTGGCGCCACGGCCTCCGGTCGGCGTTCCTCAACGTCTCCGCGGGCCTCGGCACGTCGATCTTCGCACCGGTGCGCTTCGCCTGCCCTCCCGAGGCGACGCTCATCACCCTCGTCGCCTCGAACTGATCGCTCGAGTGGTCAGCACGCCTCGGTTTATCGGCTATTCTTGTGGAGGCCCGCAAGGGCTGTGACTCGCAAGAGCACCGGGGTGTGGCGCAGCTTGGTAGCGCGCGTCGTTCGGGACGACGAGGTCGCAGGTTCAAATCCTGTCACCCCGACACACGAGATGAAGGCCTCCGCGAGAGCGGGGGCCTTCGTCGTCTCCCCGGCCGACGATGGCGCGAACGCCTGTAGCCCGCGCGCTCGCCAGTTGGGCTGTTCGGGCCCAGTCGAGGCCGACCCCGTCGAGGTCGGCCCAGTCGAGGCCGGCCCAGTCGAGCGGATGCCGCAGCTCGGCGCCCGTTGAGAGCAGGCGCACGATCGACGCTTCGGGCTCCGCTGCCACGCCGACGGGGCTCGCGACGACCTCGGCGAGGATCGACTCCGCATCGACCTCGACCGTTCGCGGGTCCTCGGCCAGCCCGACGCCACGGGCCTTCAGCGTCGCCTCCTTCACGGTCCACGCGCGGGCGAGCGCCCGCCGCCGGACCGGGCCGTCGGGCACGCTCGTGAAGACGTCGAGTTCAGCGGACGAGCACATGCGGCGTACGAGCTGCGGGCGGGTGAACGCGTCGAACGGGACGACCTCGAGGTCGACCCCGACCGGCGCCCCGAGTGCGACCGCCACGAGCATCAGGGATCCGCTGTGCGAGATGCTCACGTCGAGTCCGTGGTCGCCGTTCACCATCGGCTTCCGGCCGCGACGGTCGGGGCGGAAGCCGGGCCAGGCTCCGTCGAGCGCGGTGCGGGAGAGTTCCTCGGCCCACGCCCGGCCCGTGTCCCGTCGTTCGCGCAAGCGGCGCGCGCGCTCGTGGGGACGGCGGTCTCCAGAACGCGGTGCCTCGGGGCGATCGGCCGCCCGCGGCATCCATTCGCCGAAGCACCACCACAATCCCTCGGCGGCGCCGAACGTCCGGGCGCGCCGGTCAGCCGGGGCGAGGACGTGCGGCGCCTCGATCACGCCGCGGCGAGCCGTTCGGAGATGCCCTCGGCGAGCTCGCCGATGGTCGGGTGGTCCCAGACGATGGTCGGGTCGACGTCGAGGTCGAACTCGTCCTCGATGTCGCCGCAGAGCGTCAGGGCGTAGACCGAGTCGAGTCCGAGATCGGCGAGCGGGGTCGCCGCGTCGAACGTTCCGGCGTCGACCTTGCCGTAGGCCACGACGCGGCCCATCAGCCAGGATTCGATGGTGGGGGCATCGGTGGTCATCTGGTGTCTCCTTCTTCATGGCGAGTCGACGACGGCGCCGTCGGCTCCGAGATCGTGAACCGGTCGCCGTGGTCGACGAGGCGACCGGCGATGTCCACGAGGTGGTCGACCGTGTCGACGTCGAGCGGGCCGACCCGACCGCCGAGCCTGGCCTCGAGCCGCGCGAGCACGGCGGCCTGCACGACCTCGTCGGCCGGCAGCGACCCGGGAGCCGCGTACGCGCAGACGCCGGCCCAGGCGCCGCCGGCGAGCAGCAGGGTGAGCCGGTGCGCGAGCGCGAAGGTCGAGGGCGGGGCGTCCGCTCCGAGCAGGGCGGGCGGAACCTGCGCGATCTCGTCGCGGAGGTTCCCGAGTTCGGCCGCCAGGCGGTCGACCGTCTCCGCGGCGAGCGTGCCGAGGCCGTCGCGCACGGCCAGGTCGAAGAGCCCGGCGCCGAGCGGATCGCTCGACCCTGCGCCGAGCGTGAGCCGCGCGAGGTCGAGTTCCTCGAGCGGCGCACCGAGGCGGAACAGTGCCGGATCGGTCGCGGTCGTGCGTCGCGAGCGGCGGACCCAGGCCGGCAGGTTGGGCAGGATCGTGAGCAGGCAGGCCGTGGAACCCGCGTGGCCGATGGGCACCACGGCGAGGTCGCGCACGAACTTCTCGACGATGTCGTACGGCGCGACCCTGGCGTAGAAGGTCGAACCGAAGAGCACCGAGAGGTCCTGCATGGCGGACTGCAGCAACTGGGGCACGAGGTACTTCGACGCGGCCGTCAGCACGAAGCACTCGGCCGGGGCGAGGTGCAGGGCGCGCACGACCACCCCGCTCAGTGCGTCGGCCAGCCAGAGGTCGGCCATCGCGCCGGCGAGGAGCGCCCGCGCATGCGGCAGGTCGAGCACCGCACCGCCGTACAGCGATCGCTCGCCGCCGTACCGGACGGCGAGATCGAGCGTCGCATCGACCGTCGCGACCGCCAGCGCCGGAATCACGGCGCGGCTCACCTGGAAGGCCGTGAGCGCCGTCTGCGCGGCGGTTCCGGTGGCGCCGACGACCGCGGTCGCCGGCAGCGGCAGCCCACGGAACTCGGCGACCCCGATGCGGCACCCGCGCATGCCGGCCGTGAGCACGCGACGGCTCGTGTCGACGAGGGGCCTCGTCGCGGCATCCTTGTGCCAGAGCAGGAGGGAGTGGCTGCGTGCGCCGGGCTCCGGCGACGTGCGCGCCATGACGAGCACCGATTCGGCGCGGTCGACGTTGTTGATCACCTGCTTGACACCCGTGACCACCCACCCGCCGTCGCCGTCGGGCTGCGCGCTGCAGGCATTCGAGAGCAGGTCGTTGCCGTGGTCGAGTTCGTGGAACCCGACGGCGATGCGCTCGCCGCGCAAGAGCCTTGCGGCCACCTCGCGCCGCTGCGCCTCGTGACCCGCGACCCAGACGTTGAGCGACGCCATGAGGGTCGTCAGCCCGTAGCCGAGCCCGAGTGCCGGGTCGCGTCGGAAGATCGGTCTCCAGCGCCGCACGAGATCCTCGGTCGACACCCATCGCCCGCCGAGCGAGGCGGGCACGAACTCGGCCGCGGCGTGCCATTCGTCGAGCAGGCTCTCGGCGGTCGAGCTCAAGCGGCGCGCGTCGTCGTCGACGACGATCGACGCGTAGTCGAAGGGTCCGGGATGCCGCGGGTCGCCGAAGAGCTCGTCGAGGTCGTCGGGCGAGGTCGCCGACGACGAGAACCCGGCCTCGGCGCGGCCGTCGAGGATCGTCATGCGGCGTCCGCCCATCCGTCGAGCATGGTGACCGGTCGAGCCCTGGCCGCCTCCTCGAGGGCGAGTTCGGCGAGCGCGGCGGCGGTGGACGCCGCATCCGTCGACGAGCGCAGTCCGAGACGCACCGCGAGGCGGTCGAGGATCGCGGCCAGTCGCACCTCGGATGGGGCGCTCCCCCGCTGCGGCGCGGCGAGGTCGGTGGCGATCGCGCACGCGGCACCGAAGCAGAGCGCGATGCGCTCGGCGAGGTCGAAGGACGCCGCCGAGGGTGCCGACTCGCGCGGCGCGGCGCCGGCCTCGGCGACGAGCCGGTCGAACTCGAGGGCGATGCGCCTCGCGGATGCCGCGGCCGGGCGCTCGCCGAGCAGGTCGACGAGTGCGGGCAGGCTGCGCAGCACGCGCGAGCCGCGCTTCGTCACGAGCCTGAGTCTCGTGGTGTCGACCCAGCCGTCGGCCTCGCCGAATCCGAAGTCGGCGACGATGGCGTCGACGTCGACCGGGTCGGCCGCGCGCGCGATCGACGGGAACTCGTTGATCACCATGTTCAGGTTGACGACCGAGTTGCCGTCGAAGATCCCGACGACGCGGTTGTCGCGCGCCGCCTTCTGGAACGCGCCGACGCCCGCGATGCCGAGCAGCTGCGAGCGCGCACCGACGAATGGCGTGAGGTCGCGGAACAGGAGGTCGACGGTGTCGGGCACGAGGAACTTCACGAGTGCGCTCACGAGCGACATCTCCTCGGGCGTGCGGTGGGCGCCGCGCGCACCGGCGTACATGACGGCCTCCGCGAGGAGCGAGTCCGCGATCGCGGCACCGAGCGTCGCCCTGGCCGTCGGGAGGTCGGCGAGCGTGCGCCCGAAGAGTCGACGGTTCGCCGCGAAGCCGGTGGCGATCGCGATCGCGTGGTCGGCTGCGCCGAGCGAGAGCGCCGTGGTGAGCGGCCGGGTGAGCTGGAGGCTCTTCAGCACGATCTCGAGGCCGTGGCCCGGCGCGCCGACGAGGTGGTCTCGCTCGACGAGGGCGCTGCGGAGCTCGAGGCCGCTGATGTCCGCGCCACGGATGCCGTGGGTCGCGACCTTGGGCCGGTACGAGAGCGCGCCGGCGTCGACGCGCTGCTTGTCGACGAGCACGAGCGAGAGCGAGCGCGGCCCCGGCTCGTCGCACGTGCGCGCGAGCACGGTCATGGCCCGGCCGCGCGTGGCGTTGTTGATCGGCCACTTCACCCCGGTCACCCGGATGTCGGCGCCGACGGCGGCGACCGTCGCGGTGTTCGAGAGGTCCGAGCCGCGGCCCAGTTCGGTCAGCCCCCACGACACCGGGTCGCCCGTGACCACGATGCCGGCCATCTCGGCGGCGATCGGTCCTCCGGCGATCCAGGCACCGACCGCACCGAGGAACGTCTTGCCGTGGGCGACCGCGGCAGTCACATCCCGGCCGGCGAGCCGGCGGATCATGGTCATCGGCACGAACACGTCGCCGAGGCATCCGCCGTGCTCCTCGGGCACGTACGCGCGCTGGAGGCCCCAGGCGTCGACGGCCGCGATCTCGGCCACGGGGAAAGCCGATGCCTCGTCGAGCTCGATCGATCGCTCGGTCGAGATCACCGCGCCCGGCTCCCGCGGGTCGCCGAGGAACGCGTCGAATGCGGCGACGGCCGACCGGTCGAGCCGCTCGGGCGCGACGACCGCACCGGTCGCCGCGGTCGCCCCGGTCACCGCGGCCGCGGCGTCGGCGACGGCAGCCCCGAGCGTCGGCGCGGCGACGGGCGCGCTCACGCCGCCGTCCGATCGAACCCGAGACTCAGCACGGTCGCGAGGCGCTCATCGGCCAGCAACGACCGGGTGAGCGCACGCTGCACCTTGCCGCTCGTCGTGCGCGGCAGGGTGCCTTTGCGGATGAACACGACCCCGAGCTCGGGCAGCGTGTACTCGTCGACGACGCTCCGGCGCACCGCCTCGGCGAGACGCTCGAGCTCCTCGAGCGGCACGCGCGCCGAGTCGACCTCGGCGACGAGCCCGACCGCGGGCTGCGAGGAGAGCCCCTCGAACGCCGCGCTGAGGCATCCGGACTGCAGCAGTTCCTCGGCCGTGGTCTCGAGGTCCTGCGGGTAGAGGTTCCGGCCGCGGATGATGATGAGGTCCTTGATGCGGCCCGTGATCACGAGCTCGCCGTCGACGAGGGACCCGAGATCGCCCGTACGCAGGTACCGGTTCGCGACGGGATCGCCCACGATGCTCGCGCCGAACGTGCGCTCGGTCTCGTCAGGGCGGTCCCAGTACCCCTGTGCGACGCTCGGCCCGCGCACGAGGATCTCGCCGATGGCGCCCTCGACGGCTCGGAGCCCCGACGTCGGATCCACGATCACGATCTCGTGCCCGTCGGCCGGAGGACCGCACGACACCAGTTCTGCGACCTTGCCGTCCTCCGACGGGTCGTGGAGCTCGCCCGCCTCGACCCCGGCCGCGTCGACCCGGATCGGGGCGACCGGCTCCGACCGCACGCTCGCCGTCACGAGCAGTGTCGTCTCGGCCATGCCGTACGCCGGGACGAACGCGCGACCGTCGAACCCCGCAGCCGCGAACCGCTCGGAGAACGCGGCGAGCGTCGTTCCGCGCACGGGCTCGGCGCCCGTGATGACGCCCTCGAGCGCCGAGAGGTCGAGCTCGGCGAGCTGCGCGTCGGTGACGAGCCGCGTGCAGAGCCCGTAGGCGAAGTCGGGCCCGACGGTGTGGGTCGAGCGGTACTCGCTGATGAGCCGCAGCCAGAGCAGGGGTCGTCGAAGGAACTGGCTCGGCGAGGTGAGCACGCTGTCGGCGCCGACGAAGATCGGCTGCAGCAGCTGACCGACGAGCCCCATGTCGTGGTAGTGCGGCAGCCACCCCATCGTGCGCGACGCGGAGGTGATGCCGACCGCGGAGGTGATCGCGGCCTCGTTCGCCACGAGGTTGCCGTGACTCACCATGACGCCCTTCGGGGTTCCGGTCGAGCCCGACGTGTACTGCAGGAGGGCGAGCGAGCGGGCGGTGACGGGCGGGGGCGCCCAGCCCGCGGCATCCGCATCGCCCGTGAGAGCTCCCGGGAGCCCGAGTGCGGAGACCTGCGTGACGGCGGCACCGGCGGGCGTATCGCCCGGCTCGAGACCCATCGCGGCGAGCGCGGTGCCGTCCGTGAGCACGAGCGCACTGCGCGAGTCGGCGATGATCGCCTCGAGGCGACGCAGGGCCGCACCCGGCTGCCGCATCGCGGCGACCGGCACGGGAGCCGCGATCATGCCGGCGTAGAAGGTCGCGTACAGCGCCCGGATGAACGCGAGGCCGGGGTCGAACGCGAGGATGACGACCTCGCCGGCGCGGTGGCCGCGAGCGATCAGGGCCGCGGCGTCCGCACGCGCCTGACGGTCGAGCGCCGCGTAGGACCTGAACTCCGAGTCCGATGGGCTCGAGTAGAACCGGATCCCCCGGGCCTCGCCCGCCGTCGCTGCCGTGCGCATCATGACGTCGATGAACGTGTCGTTGGTCACGTCGGCTCCCTCCTGTCGACCGCCCGGCTTTCGGAACGCCGTCGTCCGGCAGACATCTCCGGGTGCACCGCGAGCATAGGGACCGTTGTTGAACACCGCGCGCACAACGTGTTGCGCGCGTGTTACGGCTGGGCCGCGCATCACCCCCAGGTCGGGGGTCCCTTCTCGGGTGTGGGTATGCTGTCCGCCTGTCGGCGCACCTCGCCGCGCACCGCCACGGAAGGGACCCTCGATGGCCATCGGACTCGGCGCACTCAGACAACGGCTCTCGCAGCCCCTGCGATCGCCGGGCCTGCTCGCGACGGCGGATCGCCTGCTCCTCGCCACGCGTCACGTCACCGGTCGCCGCGACGGCGAGCACCACGTGCTGCTCGCCCCCGCCGGCGGCGGCAACATCGGCGACCAGGCCCTGGTCGAGGCGTTCATCGAGAACGTCGAGGGTCGGGTGAGCGTCGTCTGCCGGCGCCCGTCGGACTACGCCATCGACGACGAGCGGGTGCGCGTCGTGCCCCTGCTGTCGCTCGTCTACGGCGATCTCGTCGGCCATGCACGGGACATGCGCGCCTTCCGCGAGTTGCTCTCGACCGCGACCTCGTTCTCGGTCGTCGGCGCCGACGTGATGGACGGCGGGTACGGCCACCGGGCCTCTGCCAACCGTGCGAACCTCGCGCGGCGCGTGGCGGAGGTCGGCATCGACGCCCGCATCCTCGGCTTCAGTTGGAATGCGGCGCCCCACCCGGTCGCCCTCCGGGCCGTGCGCGACGCGGCCTCGCGAGGTGTGGAGGTCGTGCTCCGCGATCCGCGCTCGGCGGCCCGCGCTCGCGCCGACGGCATCGCGCCCGTCGTCGATGGCGCCGACATCGTCTTCCTGGCACGACGAACGGATGCCGCGGCCGCCGCGGACTGGGCCGACCGCGTCTCCGGGCCGCTCGCGCTCGTCAACTTCTCGGGACTGGTGCCGGCCGACGGCGGTCTCGAGCCCTACGTCGAGGTCGTGCGCACGCTCCGCGATCGCGGGCACGGAGTGCTCCTGGTTCCGCACGTCTCCCGGCCGGGCGCCGACGACCTGCCGATCTGCCGTGCGGTGTCCGAGCGGTTCGACGGCGATCCGGAGGTCGTGCTCGTCGATCGCCTGCTGTCGCCGGCGGCGATCCGCGGGCTGACCCGTCGCGCGCGGCTCACCGTCACGGGCCGCATGCACCTCGCGGTCATGAGCCTCATGCACGGCGTCCCCGCCGTGACCGTGGCGACGCAGGGCAAGGTCGAGGGGCTGATGGACCTCTTCGATGCGCCGCAGCTCTGCGTCGCGACCGACCGGCTCGCGACCGACCTCGCCAGGGTCGCGGGCGAGACCTCCGACGCCGCCGAATCGCTCTCCGGCTCGATCCTCGGCAGGCTCGACGACGTGCGTTCCCTCGCCGGTCGCAATCTCGACCGGCTGCCGTCGCAGGATCGGACTGTTACCTCCGGGTAAACAATCGGAGTCCGGCCATCGGTTCGGCCGATCCGGCGGATACGCTGAGCGAGCTGGCGACTCGGCCGATGACGGACGCTCGAAGGACGTATTCGGATTCGGGCGCCGGTCGGTCGCCGCCGGTCGGGGAGGCGGATGTGGACGTTCTGAAGGTGGTGCTGCTCCTGCAGCGGGCGCGCGATGCGGCCTTCTCGAAGATCGCATCGACGGGCTTCGCGAGCTTCGGTACGCGCACCCGGATCCTGCTGCCGTTCCGGGTCGGCAACGCCCATCGCATCGCGGTCGGTTCCGACGTGCTCATCGGCCCCGGCTCCTGGCTGATCGTGCCCCGCCTCGACGGCCCGACCCCCACGATCGTGATCGGCGACCGGGTGCGCATGAACCAGACCTCGATCTCGGCCGTGCAGAGCGTCGTCCTCGAGGACGGCGTGGCTATCGCGCGCGGGGTCTACATCTCCGACCATACGCACGGGTTCGACCAGCCCGACGTCTTCATCCGCGACCAGCCGCTCGATCGGGTCGCGCCGGTGCGGATCTGCCGTGGTGCCTGGATCGGCCAGAACGCCGTGATCATGCCGGGCGTCACGATCGGCGCAGGTGCGGTCGTCGGCGCGAACTCGGTCGTGCGCGACGACGTGCCGCCGCGCTGCGTCGTCGCGGGTGCGCCCGCGCGCCTGATCCGGGAGCTGACCACGTGAGCGACCACGCCGACGCCTCCTTCGCCCTCACCGAGGACGGTGCCGGATCGGATGCCGCGAGGGCCGTCGCCCACGCCCCGAGCGACTTCGTCTTCACGTTCAGCTACGAGACGTACGCGGACGCTGTGCGTCGCGGCATGATGCGGCCGCCCGACCGGATCCTCTCGAGCCTCATGCGGAGCCGCGAGGTGCGTCGACTGCTGGTCGCCGACCCGTTCCGCCGACTCCCGCGCGTCGCGGCCTCGCCGCTGCTCGACCGCGACGTGCGCTTCCCCGCCGATGACCGCATCGCCTACCTCCGCCCCTCTCGCCTGCTCCGGGAGGACCCGGTCGACCTCGACGGCGTCGCGGCGCAGTATGCGCGGTACGACCGGCTGCTCGGGCGTGCGGCGGCGCGACGAGGGCTGCAGGAGCCGCACCTGCTCACCACGAACCCGTTGGTCGCGGGCTTCGCGCCGGCCGACTGGGCCTCGGGTACGACCTTCTTCGCCAGGGACGACTGGCTGAGCTCCCCCGCGAGGCAGAGCTACTGGCCCGCATACCGCGAGGCGTATCGGCGCATCGGCGAGAGCGGTCGGTCGGTCGCCGCCGTCTCGGCGGAGATCATCGACCGCATCGCGCCGACCGGGCCGGCGATGGTCGTGCCGAACGGGGTCGAGCCCGACGAGTGGCTCGGGCTGCTGCCGGCGGCCCCGGCGTGGTTCGCCGAGATCCCGGGCCCTCGGGCGGTCTACGTCGGCACGCTCGACTCCCGGCTCGACGTGCCGGGCATCGCCGATCTCGCGACGCGCAGGCCCGAACTCCAGGTGGTGCTGCTCGGGCCGTGCCCCGATCCCGGATACGTCGCGAGCCTCGAGCGGTTCCCGAACGTGCACATCCATCCGAGCGTCGCCCGCGCCGAGCTCGTCGCCACGTTGCGGAACGCCGAGCTCTGCCTGCTCGCGCACCGGAGGACCCCGCTCACCGAGGCGATGAGCCCCCTGAAGGTCTATGAGTACCTCGCAGCGGGTGTTCCCGTCGTCTCGATCGATCTGCCACCGGTACGGGACATCGACGACCGCGTGCTGCTCGTCGACAGCGTCGGCGACTTCGCGGACGTGGTCGACGACGCGCTCGACCTCGGCCCGGCGCGCGAGGAGCTCCGCATCGACTTCATCGCGGCGAACTCGTGGTCGGCCAGGCACGAGATGGTGTTCGCCCTGGCGCGAGCCTGACCGCCCGAGCCCGACCGCGCGAGCCCGATCGCCGAGCTGCTCGACGCGGCTCCCGCGGGGAACACCCCCGTTCGGAGGGCACCGCCGGCCCCTTTGTGTCGGGGGTGTATCGAGGGCCTGAAGACCCTGTGAACAGCGGGTCGGGAATCTACCCAGGATCGCCGTTGGCTGATGTGATTCTCGAAGAGCGTGTTTCGACGTCGTCCGGTTCTCATTCTCGACGACGTCGATGGGGGATCCGACGTCGTCGGAAGCCGCTCTCGAACCCGCAGGCGATGATCGCCGATCCAGCACCCAGCCCATGATGCGGCTCCGTCGGTCCATGCCGGCGCGGACCCCATGCACGACCGACGTCCGAGAGGACCAGATGTCGACTGAAGCAGAACCGATCGCCCGCCTCGGCCGGCTGCCCGGAGAACGTCTGCTGGGGCGCGCGTCGGCCGCAGGGGCCAGGGTCGTGGCGCAGCCGAGACGTCTCGGCTGGCGTCGACGGCTCGTCGCGGCGCTCTCGATCACCGATGCCGCCCTCGTGCTCATCGCGCTGCTCGTGGCTCAGCTCCTGCGCTTCCAGACGACCGGCTTCCGTGCCTCGACCCCGCAGGCGGATCTCGCGTACCTGACCCTGACGTCGGCCATCGCGGTCGGCTGGCTCGTCGCGCTGTCGGCCACGAGGTCAAGGATGCTGCGCAACATCGGCACCGGCATGGTCGAGTACCAGCGCGTCGTGAACGCGACCTTCCTCACGTTCGGCACGCTCGCGGCGGTCGCATTCCTCTTCCAGATCGACATCGCGCGCGGCTATCTCGCGGTCGCGTTCCCGCTCGGCCTGGTGCTCCTGCTCATCGGTCGCATGATCTGGCGCGGCGCGCTGCACCGGATGCGACGGGTCGGTCGGTGCACCACGGGGGCGATCATCGTCGGACGCCCCGACGACGTCGCGAGAGTGGCCGACGAGCTGCGCCGCCAGTACCGGGTGGGCTATCGCGCGATCGGAGCGACCTACGCGGGCCCGGCGCGCTCCGCCAAGCGCGCCGCGATCGACCTGCCGACCGTCGAGTTCAAGGACCTCGCGGCGACGTCGAAGCGCACCCGTACCAGAGCCGTGATCATCGCAGGCGATCTTCCGGGCGGCAACGCGACGATCCGTCGACTCGGCTGGGACCTCGAGAACTCGAACACCGAGCTGATCCTCGTCTCCCGACTGACGGATGTCGCCGGCCCCCGCATCCATCTGCGGCCGATCAACGGGCTGCCCATGGTGCACGTCGACCTGCCGCAGTACTCCGGGGTCGCGCACGCCGTGAAGCGCGTCTTCGACGTGGTCGTCGCCGGCGGCATCCTCCTCCTGCTGCTGCCGCTCATCGCGGGGATCGCGATGAGCGTGCGGCTCACGAGCGTCGGTCCGGTGCTGTTCCGCCAGGAGCGCGTCGGCGTCGGCGGGTCGCGGTTCACGATGCTGAAGTTCCGCTCGATGGTGATCGACGCGGAGGCGCGGCTGGCCGCACTGCAGTCCCGCAACGAGTCCGACGGCGTGCTGTTCAAGGTCAGGAACGACCCCCGCATCACGCCGATCGGACGGACGCTCCGCCGCTACTCGCTCGACGAGCTCCCCCAGCTCTGGAACGTGCTCGTCGGCGACATGAGCCTCGTGGGACCCCGTCCGCCGCTGCCCGCCGAGGTCGACCGCTACGAGGAGGACGTCAACCGGCGCCTGCTCACCAAGCCCGGCATCACGGGGCTCTGGCAGGTCAGCGGGCGGTCGAACCTCACGTGGGACGAGAGCGTGAAGATCGACCTCTACTACGTCGAGAACTGGTCGCTCACGGGCGACATCGTCATCCTGCTGAAGACCGCGCGCGCGGTCGTCGGCAGCACTGGCGCCTACTGATCCCCCGACCATCCCCACGAGCAGATCGGACCAGCGCATGACCGGATTGATCGTTCAGGAATGGATCGAGGAGTCTGGAGGCGCCGAGCAGGTGCTCGACGGGCTGCGCACGGCGCTTCCCGACGCCAGGGTCGCCGCGCTCTGGAACGACGATCCGACGCGATTCCCCCCGGATACCGTCGACGAGTCCTGGCTCGCGCGCACGCCGCTGCGGGGGCGGAAGGCCCTCGCACTCCCCCTCATGTCCGGCACCTGGCGGCGCGGCTGGGGCAAGCTCGAACCCGAGTGGGTCGTCACGAGCAGTTACGTCTTCGCGCACCACGCCGGTTTCGGCACGACGCGCGGAGTTCCGAAGTTCTCGTACGTGCACACGCCGGCCCGTTACCTCTGGGAGCCCGACCTCGACAGCCGCACCGTCGTGCCGCTCGCCGGGCTCGCCAGGGCGTACCTGCGCGGCGTCGATCGACGTGCGGCCGCGGCATCCGGATCCCTGGCGGCGAACAGCGCGTTCGTGCGCGACCGCATCCGGCGAGCGTGGGACCGCGACGCTCGCGTCATCCATCCCCCGGTCGACGCCGCGTCGATCGCGGGCGTCCCCGACTGGGCGGCGCACCTGACGCACTCCGAGCGGGAGCTCCTCGAGTCGCTGCCCGATCGCGGGTTCCTCATGGCCGCCTCGCGCCTCGTGCCGTACAAGCGGCACGACGCCGTCATCCGCATGGGCGTCGAGCTCGGGCTGCCGGTCGTGGTCGCAGGCTCAGGGCCCGAGCGGGACCGCCTCGAGGCGCTCGCGGCTGCAGCCGCGGTTCCGGTGCACGTGCTGGGGCGGGTCTCCGACGAGCTCATGCGCGCGCTGTTCCAACGCGCCCTCGCGTTCGTGTTCCCGCCGGTCGAGGACTTCGGCATCATCCCGGTCGAGGCGATGGCCGCCGGATGCCCCGTGATCGTCAATCGCGTCGGCGGTGCGGCCGAGTCCGTCGTCGACGGCGTCACGGGCGTGCACTACGAGCCGGATGACCCGCGCGGCTTCGCGGCGGCGGTCGACGCCGTACGTGCGATCGAACCGGACGCGGCTCGATCGCGGGCCCTCGAGTTCGACGCCTCGTGCTTCGTCGAGAAGGTGCAGGAGTGGGTGCTCGGCGTCGGCTCGGCGGCTCAGGAGGCCGATGCGAGCTCGCGGCCGAACAGCGTGGCCTCGGCCCGCGGGTAGCCGTCGATCCAGTCGGCACGACGACGCCAGACCGTGCGCCACGGCGCCCGGGTGCGACGCGTCAGGGTCTCGAGCCCGGCGCGCACCCCGACACCCGCGACGAGCAGGCGCACGCCGACCGAGGCCCGCGCCGGCGACCACGTCTTGCGGAGCAGCGTGACCTTGCCCGCCATGACCATGCAGCCCTTGGCCCCGCCGGCGTCGCTCGAACCGCCCACCTCGTGCACGATCTCGGCGGCGGGCACGATGACCCGGCGGAGGCCGGCGCGTGCGGCCCGCAGGCTGAACTCGGCATCCTCGCCGTAGAGGAAGTACTCCTCGTCCATGCCGCCGAGCCGCTGCCAGTCGTCACGGCGCACGAGCAGCAGGCAGCCCGTGATGATGGGCACCTCGCGCACGGTGTCGCGCGGCCAGGCGCCGAGCGACTCGGGATCGAAGATCGGCGAGCGCTTGAAGGCGGTCGAGGCCATCGTCGCGAACATCGCGAGCGACCAGAGGCTCGGCGCGCCCCAGCACGAACTCGGGTCGACGCCGCCGTCGGGACGGAGCGTTCGCCCGCCGAAGATGCCGTACTCGGGATGCGTGCGCGCGAAGTCGAGCAGTGAGGCGAGCGAGCCGGGCAGCGTGATCGTGTCGGGGTTCAGCAGCAGCAGCCACGATCCGGCCGCCGCGCGGGCACCCAGGTTGACGCCCCGCGCGAAGCCGAGGTTCTCGCCGGCGGCGATGACGCTCGCGTCCGGGAACTCCGCACGGAACGCCTCGACGCTGCCGTCGACCGAGCCGTTGTCGACCACGACGAGTTCGAGGTCGACGCCGGGGGACGCGTCGATCACCGACCTCAGGCACGCGGTCGTCGCCTGCCGGGTGTTGTAGTTCACCACCACGATGCTGAGTTCGGGCACACGCCCTCCGTTCCTCGGTTCCTCGGTCGGTCTGGTCCGGTCGGCTCCGCCGTCGGGTCGACGACTCAGATGCTGACGGGTTCGAGGTCGTCGCGCCGCGTGACGCGCCACCGCGACGCCTCGACGAGATCGTCGAGCGTGATCTCGTCGGCGGGCCGCACGATCGCGAGCCCCCGTTCGGCGAGGAACGCGGCCAGGTCGTCCTGGTGGGCGTCGACGTGCTCGCCGTGTCCGACCGATCGCGCTGCGAGCACGGGCACCTTCCCGGCGCTGAGCGCGGCGAGCGCCGTGCCCGTTCCGGCGTGCCCGATGACGACGTCGGCCTGCTCGAGCTCGGCCGACAGCACGGCCGACGGAACGGTGGGCTTCGCGTCGATCGCCAGGCCCGAGACATCCGTGGAGCCGGTCTGCCAGAGCACCTCGGCCTCGGCCGGAAGCGCACGCACCGCGGACTCGATGAGTCGCCGGAAGCCGTACTCGCCGTTGCCCCCGACCGTGACGACGGCCCGCTCGATCGGCCCCGCGACCACCCCGACGCCGACGCCGACGCCGCCGCCGCCGACGCTCGAACGGGAGCCCGCACCCGGGACCGCACCCGCGCCTGGATCCGAGGCCGAGGGCACCGCCTCGACCTGGAACCCGTCGAAGACCGAGAGCGCGTACCCCCACCGCTCCGAGGTGCGGTTCGGGTACTGCACGTACCGCCGCACGCTCGGGATCCGGTCGATGACCTTGCCCGTCGTGGAGAGGTCGGTGACCCGGGTCGCACTCTCGACGTAGCTGAACGGCACCCGCCGCAGGAGGGCGGGAATGAGCGCCGAGAGGGCGATCTGCGCTCCTGAGCTCACCACCCGGTCGACGCGGTGCTCCGAGATGGCGCGCCTCGCGATCCGGGTGTCGCGCAGCACGCCGAGGGTGTCGCGCGGCGGTCGGGTCGGCACGTGGACGACGGTCTGCCCTTCGAGCAACGAGCGGCTCTGCGCCGTGTCGTCGGTCATCCAGACCACGTCGTCGCCTGCGGCGATGCGCGGGGCGAGCATGTGCAGTTGCGCGAGGTGGCCTCCGGAGATGGCCACGAGCATGGTCGTCATGACTGCCCCTTCTCGAGGGCCTGCCAGGCGATCTCCGCGATGACGCGCTGCCCGGCGATGGACGGATGGAAGTGGTCGATCGAGGAGATCTCCCCGGTCGTGAACGGGTACGCGTACACCGCGCCGCCGTCGTCGGTGCATCGTTCGGCGGCGGCGCAGACCTCCTCGATGGCCGCGTTGTACTCGACGACGCGCTCGGCGACCGCATCGCGCCGCTCGTTCGCCGCAGCCGAGTCGTCGTCGGCCGAGCCGAGCAGGTTCTTGCACGAGGGGCTCGAGTTCCACGCCTGCACGGCCGTCGGGTCGGTGCGCCCGATCTCCCAGAGGTGGTGCAGGTCGGGCACCGAGAGCACGAGGATCGTGGCACCGGGCACGTCGGTGTTCAGCCGGGTGAGCAGTTGCCCGAGGCGGGCCCGGTAGTCGTCGGTCGAGGTCATCTCGTCGAGCGTGGGCGCGCACGCGTCGTTGCCGCCGAGCAGCACGGTCACGAGTTCGGGCTGCGCCGCGACGACCTCGTCGGCGAGGCCGAGCGCGTCCTCGACGTCGCCGCCGTCCTTGGCGGCGTTCACGACGTCGGGTTCGGTTCCGGATGCCGCGGCGAGGCGCGCGGCGACGGACCCGACCTCGGGGTCGCTGCCGCCCGACCACGACGCCCGGGCGCACTGCCCCTGCTCGGCGCACGCGTTCACGCCGAGCGAGACGGAGTCGCCGAGGATGCCGAGCGTGGTCACGGTCGGCGCCGCCGTCGGCTGCTCGACCTCGGTGAGATCCGGCGGTGCGGCGGCGCTCGGGGTGCATGCGGCGAGGGCGGCGGCCGTGAGCACGGCGAGCGCCACGGCCAGGAGCTTCGAAGGTCGCGTCACGAGTCTGCCTTCCGGTGGTCGGTCGCGGATTCGGATACCGAGGCGCGCGGATCGCGCGGCGGATCGCGATGCTCGTGCAGATCACCGGGCTCCAGCAGGTCGACCGGGTCGCGCGGCTCGATCGGCTCGAGCAGGTCGACCGGGTCGCGGAGATCGGCCTGCTCGGCTCCGTGCGCCTGCGACGCGGCATCCGCCCCGCCCTGCGCCTTCGCGGCCGCCGGCTTGCGCACCTGCTTGACGAAGCCGATGATCGCCGCGAGGTCGCGCCGGTACGCCGGGATCGCGAGGCAGGCGAAGAGCGGCACGACGCCCGCGGCGACGCCGAGCACGAGCTGGACGATGGTCGGCAGTCCGTCGGTGAGCCGTTCGACGCCCCACGCCGCGCCGAAGCACAGCGGTGCGAGGATCACGGGCCGCACGATCGGGCGGATGATGTCGCCGACCCGCACGAACGTGCCGACCGTGGCGTAGTAGAAGCCGGGCACGAGCAGCACCATCGTGAGCAGGCCGTACACGAGCGCGAGCCCCTCGACGCCGGCCCACCAGAGACCGAGGAAGTAGCCGCCGATGACCATCGGCCTGGTCACGAGGTAGTAGACGAGCTGGCGGTGAGCGCGCCCGAGCGTGATGTAGAGCCAGCCGAGCACGCTGCCGATCGACTGCGCGATGCCGGCGATCGCGAGCAGGCTGAAGAGCGTCGCGGCCTGCTCCCACCCCGGCCCGAGCAGGATCGCGATGAGCGGCGAGGAGACCGCCGCCGCGACCGCGTACACGGGGATCGTCAGGTAGCCGATGATCATGAGCGCGCCGCGGATGTAGCGCCGATAGCGATCGCCGTCGTCCTGCAGCTTGCTGAGCACGGGCAGCGCGACCCGGCCGAGCGTGCCGTTCAGCTGCTGCATCGGCAGCAGGTAGAGCGCGTAGGCGCGCGAGTACTGGCCGAGCGCCGCCGGGCCCATCTGCTGGCCGATGATGACGTTGTCGGCGTTCTTCGCCGCGTAGTTCAGCAGCTGCACGCCGAAGATGCTGCCGCCGGTGGTGACGAGCGGCACGACCTCCCGCGAGATGTGCGGACGCCCGAACTTCGGCCGCGACGCGACCCAGAGGGCGATCAGCCGGTAGAGCTGACCGGCGCCCGACATGACCACGAGCGACCAGACGCCCCAGCCGAGTGCCGCGGCCCCGATGCCGAGCACGACACCGCAGAGCATCGAGACGACGTCGATGTTCGCAAGCGTGCCGAACTTCAGGTCTCGCTGCACGCGCGCCTGCATGGGCATCGAGAGCCCGTTGATGAGCAGGATCGGCGCGATGGCGAGCGTGAGCGGAACCAGCCGCTCCTCGCCGTAGAGCAGCGCGATGAGCGGCGCGCTCGCCGCGATGACGCCCATGAGGATGACGCCGAGCGCGACCGAGAGCCACATGACGCTCATCCACATGCGCTCGCTCAGCTTCTTCGCCTGGATGATCGCGCCCGTCAGCCCGAAGTCGCGCACCAGGTCGGCGACGCCCACGATGGCCGTCACCATCGCGACGAGGCCGAAGTCGGCGGGCGTGAGCATGCGGGCCAGCACGACGGTCGAGGCCACCTGGATCAGCGTCTTGCCGCCGAACCCGCCCATCGTCACGAAGACGCCGCGCGAGGACGTGTGCGCGAGACGGTCGGTGCCGGGACCGGGACGGGGGCCGGGGCCGGGGCCGGGACCGGGACCGGGGCCGCTCACGCCACCACCCGGCTCGTGTCGTCGCGCGCCCATTCCCGGGACGCGTCGGCGATGACCGCACGCCGTGCGCGCAGGCGCGGGATCGTCGACGTCGCGCAGTACACGGCGAACGCCGGCCACAGCGACGGGCGGCGCGCCACGCGCCGGATCAGGTTCGCCATGCGGTCTCCGATCGGGTCGTCGTCGAGCACCCGCGGGTCGTCGGGCAGCTCGAGGTTGCCGCGCGCGATGCGCGTCGTGCGCCGGAGGTGCGAACCGAGGGTGCGGGCGCTGCGCACCGTGAAGACGTGGCCCTCGAGGGTGCCGCGCTCGTCCAAGTCGAAGAGCTGCTGAACGAACCGGTCGTCGGCGATCACGTCGGGCCAGGCATCGAACCGCTCGCGGCCCTCACGGGAGAGCGCGTAGATGCCAGAGCCGATGTGCCCCCGGCGGCGGTAGTCGGTCAGCTCCCAGATCCGGTAGTGCGACCGCACCGGCCAGGATGCGAGGGCCGTGTCCACCTCGAACCTCGGCGAGGCGATCATCGGACCATCCGGTTCGTCGAGCAGGTCGGCGAGGGCGAGCAGCGCCGGCAGGTCGACGAGCACGTCGGCATCCACGTACGCGCGCGGGAACGTGGTCGCCGCGGCATCCCCCGCTTCGAGCGCGGCGATCTTCGACGCGGTCTCGATCTCGACCACCCGCACCGTCGGCTCGAACGTGCGGGCGATGCGGACGGTCGCGTCGGTGCACCCGTTCGCGACCACGAGGATCTCGCACTCGTCGGCGCGAGGATCGGCCACGAGCGCCTCGAGCAGGCGGCTGATGATCGCCGCCTCGTCGTGCGCGGGGACGACGATCGACATCCGGGCCGTCATCGCGCACCCGCCCCGAGCACCGGCTCTTCGATGGTTGCCCGGCCGGTGATCGTGTCGTCGACGGATGCCGCGGCATCCGCCCCTCCGGTGGCCGACCGCCTCGGCGCCTCGGTCACCAGCCACGCGCCCGCGGCGAGCAGCATGCAGAGGATGAAGAAGGTCTGGAAGAAGCCGAACGCGTCGTAGAAGAAGATCGCCGCGATGTAGCCGGAGATCGCCACGGCGATGGCGAGCGCGAGCACCGCGTGCCGACGCTCGGCCGCCTGCGCGAACGCGAAGCGCAGGAGCATGATCGGCGGTACGAGCAGGAACACCGCGAGTCCGAGCACGCCGAGCGCTCCCGTCTCCATGAGCGTGCCGAGGAACTGGTTGTCGAGGATGAACGCGTTCGCGTCGTCGCCGATCACGATGCGGCTGCCGAACCCGCTGCCGAAGAACGGTTGCTGCTCCACCTCGGCCATGGCCGGTTCGAGGTCGGCCAGACGGCCGGCACCGCCCATGCCCGCCGACGTGTACTGCGACGCGACGAGCGAGTCGACGTCGAGGAAGGAGAGCACCATCGACTCGAACACCTTCGGCAGCACCGCGGCCGCGAGGAGCACGACCGGCATCGCGAGCACGAACAGCACGCCCGCGACCTTCGGATGGAAGATCAGCGTCACGAGGAACATGACCGCGAGCACCACGACGGCCGTGCGCGAGATCGCGGCCATGATGCCGCCGAACAGCAGGATCACGGCGCCCGCGTAGACGATCTTGCGATTGATCTCGTTGCGCGGCCAGGCCGCGTACTTCGCGAGGTAGACGGCCAAGGGGATCAGGATGCAGAGCGCCACGGCCAGGGCGATCGGATGCTGCGCCGAGCCGAACGCCCGTGCGACACCGGCCCTGCTCACGTCGCCGCCCTCGCGGAGCAGGGTCAGCGGCAGGACGTTGCCGAGCACGAGGAAGACGTTGAACCGCGAGAGGCGCTCGATGATCGCGAAGAAGGCGACGACCACGCCCGCCCACGTGACGAACGTGATGAGCAGCATGACGTCGCGTTCGCTGCGGAGCAGGAGCCGGAAGCAGAAGAACACCGCGAGCATGAACAGCATCTGCGTCATGCCGCCGAGGGCCGTCTGCACGAGCGCCTCGTTCGCCAGCTCGGTGACGTTGATGACGAACGACACGGCGATCGTCGTGAGGAAGATGCCGATCGGCCAGCCGAACGCCACCGGACGCCACCGCACCTCGGGTTTCAGGATGAGCGAGACCACGAGCGCGACGAGCACGATGCCGAGCACCAGCCGGTAGGGCTCGAGCTGGAACGGCAGCGGGATCGGGATCGCGTACCGCCTGGCGGGAACGAGCATGATGACCGCGGCGAGGCCGATGATCATGGCCGACCAGGTGAAGACGAAGCGGCGGAGCAGCACGAGCACCGCGGTGAACCCGATGGCCGCGGCCGCGATGAGCGGCGGCATGAGCAGCACTGCGGCGAGCGCGACGACCGCGAGCACGGCCGCCGCGATCACGACCCTCCTGCGGCTCGGCGTGCCCTGCGCCTCACTCACGGCGTCGGCGACGCTCATGCGCCTCAGTCCGCCCGGGTGCCGGCGCCGACCAGGACCTGGTCGTCGTCGGAGGTCTGGATCTCCTCGATGTCGTTCGCCTCGGAGTCGGGCGCGGTGTCGCCGCCGGTCGGCGCGGCCGCACGCGAGCGACGGCGCGGGCGGTTGCGCTTGTTGCGGTTCGATCGGATCGCGGCGAGCACGAAGGCCAGCGCGACGAACCCGAGGAACACCGCGAACCCGGTGACCACGATCGGGATCGCGGGATTGCCCGTGGCAGATGCCACGGCGGCGCCCGAACTCAGCACCTCGAGCTCGACCCGGTTCTCGGGGGCGATCTGCTTGGCCTCCTGCTGATCGGCGACGTACCCGAGGAACACGTCCGTCGCAGCGGCGCTGATCTCCTCGGCCCGCTCGGCCGTGGGAGCCGTGCCGACGATCTGCAGCACCGGCAGCTTCAGCGACCCAGGGAACCGCTCGTCACCGGCCGGCTGCGTGGTCCGGCGGATCGCGGTGATCGACTCGGTGTCCTCGTCGAGCGGCCCCACGGCCGCCTCGACCTCGGTGCGCACCTCGGCGCCCGACACCAGGTAGGCGTAGATCTGGGTCGCGGACGCGAGATCGAGCGGTTCGGGCGCGCTCACGCCCTCTTCGATCGTCGCCCCGGGAACCTGCGACTGGAAGAGCGTGTCGTTCGGACTGGTCACGAGCACGGTCGTGCTCGCCGTGTACGACTGGACGGCGCGCGACTGGACCTCGCCGTTCGTGATGCTGAACCCCGCGAAGAACGCGGCGACCGCAGCGACGACCAGTCCGAACGCGAGCAGCCACTTGTAGCTCCACAGCGTCTGAAGGTACTTCGGAGTCTCCATGTGTACGTCTCCCTCACTTTCGCGACCCGGAAAGGGTCGTGGACCGCGCATGCTCCCCGTCCGATCTCTCGGAACCCGGTGCGCCGTCGCAGTAGAGATAGAGGAACACTTCGTCATGCTCATGCTGGGTCCGAGGTATTAACGGCGCACCCGTTTTCTGTTGCGGGCCTGTTAACTCTCCGAGTCGAAACGACGCACGGCGTTGTGCGCCTCGCACGCGGACCGGATGGTTGGAGGAACACAGTCTGCGTCACGGGGGTTGCTCATGGGCTCATCGAGATCGACGAGGGACGGCGAACGCATCTCCATCCTCTACAGCTTTCCGCACGCCCTCGGGGCGGCGGGCATCGGATGGACGGCATGGAACCAGGTCAACGAGCTGGTCCGCGCCGGGCACGTCGTGCACCTCGTCGCGGCGAGTGTCGCGCGCCCGGTCGACGGACTCGCCTCGGTGACGACCTCCCTCGAGGTCGCCGGCCGCCGGATCCCGCACCGGGTGATCGGCCGGGATCGGGCGCTCGCCTGGCACGACCACGTCGCGTCCCGAGCGATCGCGAGACGGCGACCAGAGGTCGTGCATGTCTGGCCGCTCGCCGCGACCCGCACCATCGCCGCGGCCGAGGCGCGCGGCATCCGCTCGTACCGCGAAGTGCCGAACACGCACACCGCGAACGCCTACGAGGTCGTCGCTGCCGAGTCCGCACGGCTCGGCATCGCGCCGCGCGCGGGCTCCTCGCACGCGGCCGACCCCGTGCGCCTCGCGACCGAGCAGCGCGAGTGGGCGACCGCGACGGCGCTGCTCGTGCCGTCCGACGCCGTCGCGACGACCTTCCTCGACCGCGGCTTCGACGAGTCGAGGCTCCGGCGCCACCGGTACGGATGCACGCCGCCCGGCCCGATCGAACGGCGCGACGTCGACGGCGCCCCGCTCACCGCGGTGTTCCTCGGCCGCGTCGAGCCGCGCAAGGGACTCCACTTCGCCCTCGACGCGTGGCTCGCCTCGTCGGCGAGCGAGCGCGGCACGTTCCTCGTCTACGGCGCCGTCGACGAGGCGTATCGCGCCGTGCTCGGCGAGCGCCTCGCGCATCCGAGCGTGCAGCTGCGCGGCGTGACGACCGAACCGCTCGCGGAGCTCGTCGGGGCCGACGTGCTGCTGCTGCCGAGCATCGAGGAGGGCAGCGCGCTCGTGACCTACGAGGCGCAGGCCGCCGGATGCGTGCCGCTCGTCTCGACCGCGGCCGGCGCCCTGCTCGAGCACGACGTCCACGGCCTCGTGCACGACACGGGCGACGTCGCAGCCCTCACCGCCCACCTCGACCTGCTCGCGACCAGCCCGGCCACCCTCGGACGCCTGCGACGTGCGGCGCTCGAGCACGGCCCCGAGCTCACCTGGGCCGCGGCGGCGGCCAGCCTCGTCGCGGCGTACACGGCGCAGCCCGCGCTGGCAGTGAACGGACGTGTGCGTGCCGACGCCCCATGATCTCGCCGTCATCGTCTGCACGCGCAACCGTGCCACGATGCTCGGCGCCGCACTCGAGTCGATCCTCGCGTCGGTGCCCTCCGACGTCGAGGTGCTCGTCGTGGATTCGGCCTCCGACGATGGCGCGACCCGCGACGCGGCGATCGCCGCGGGGGCCGCGTACGTGCGCAGCGACATCCGGGGCCTCTCGATCGCCCGCGATCTCGGGCTGCGCACGAGCACCCGGCCGCTCGTGCTGTTCACCGATGACGACTGCGTGGCCGTCACCGGCTGGATCGACCCCGTGCTCGAACACTTCGCCGACCCCGCGGTCGGCGCCGTCACCGGTCGCATGCTCGACCACACGCTCGTCGGCACGGGCAGCGCCGAACCTCCCAGGCGGTACACGCGCACCGTGCAGGGCATCGACGCCGGGCACGGCGCCGTGATGGCGTTCCGGCGCGAACTCGTGCTCGAGCTCGGCGGGTTCGACCCGGTGCTCGGCGCGGGCCGTACGCTCGCGGGCGCCGAGGACCTCGACATGTTCTGCCGCGTGCTCGAGGCCGGGCACGCGATCGTGCACGACCCCACCTGCATCATCCACCACATGAACACCCGGCACGGCGACTCCTACACCGAGCTCCACCACGGGTACGGGCTCGGGCTCGGTGCGCTCGCCAACAAGATGCTGCGGCTGCGGTTCACCGTCGGCGTGGCGACGCTCGCGGTGCTCCTCAAGCGCACGGGCGGGCGGGCGGTGCGACATGTGCGCGACCCCCGCAAGGGCAAGGCCGACCGGGCGATGCTGCGGGGCATCCGCCAGGGGTTCTTCGCCGGCGCCGGCATGCACCTGAACGGCTCGACGTTCGTCGACGAGCACCCGCCACCGGTGACGCCCCTCGAGTCCCCGATCGATCGAGACCCCGGGAGGGCCCGATGACCCAGCGCGAGACGAAGGCCGAGCTGATCGGCACGCTCGACGAGAAGTACGTCGCGAACGTGGTCGCCTTCGAGTCGATGATCGCCGCCGCGGCGCTGGTCCTCGACGGCGAGCGGATGCGGGCGGCCGACGGCTCGATCGACCTGAGCGCCGTGCGCGACCGGCTCGCCGCCCTGACCTGGCGGGTGCCGGCGATGCGGCAACGGCTCGCCCCGACGCCGCTCCGACTCACGACCCCGGCGTGGGTGCCCGTCGACGATCTCGACATCGCGGCGCACGTGACGCTGCACCCCGTCATCGAGCCCGACGACCCCCGCCGGGTCGAGATCCTCACGGGCCGGCTGAACGGGCCGATGGACCTGTCCCGCCCGCTCTGGGACTTCCTCGTGGTCGAACTCGACAGCGGCCGGGTCGCGATCGTCGCGCGCTACCACCACGTCATCGGGGATGCGCTGTTCGGGCTCAAGATCGGCGACGTGGTCGCCGGCACGACGCCCACGCCCGAGCTCCCCGCGGTCGCCGAAGCCGACCGCGACGCCGTCGGCACCGCCCCGCGCACGGGGTTCGGGATCCTCGTGATCGCCTGGCGCTCGTGGTGGTCGGCGAGGGACGGGTTCGGCTCGGCCTGGCACGAGTACTGGCGGAAGCCGTTCACGCGGCGCCTCCGCAGATGGGGCGGACGCGTCATCCGACCGCTGAAGAATCAGGCGATCGTCGCCTCCGGCGAGGCCGAACGCCTGCTCGTGCCGCGCCACTCGCGGTTCATCGAGGTCGACCTCTCACCCTCGATGAAGCTCGCCTACCGGCTCGGCGGCACGATCCACGACCTCACCGTCGCCGCGACCCTGCGGGCGGTCGCCGAGCTCGAGCCCGCCTCCGAGACGGTGTCGCTGCTCGTGCCGATCTCTCGACGCTCGCGAACGGATGACGCGGCCCGCAACCACATCAGCATCGTGAAGGTGACCGTGCCGACCGCCGACCCGCTCGAACTCGTGGTGCCGTCGGTGCGGGCGCAGGTGCAGGCTGCGGTCGACGACCGGGCGCCACGCGACCTCGGCGCACCGAACTGGCGCGGATACGCGACGTACATCACCTGGGGCCCCAGGCAGCGCTTCTTCGGCGAGGCGCCCATCGCCTCGGTCACCGGGTGGCCGGCGGGCGACCCGCGCGACGATCTCGCGGTCCTCGCCTGCTCGTACGGCACGAAACTCACGATCTCGGTGACGGCGCGCGCGACGACCGACGTCGATGCCGTGATGACCGTGATCTCCGACGCCTTCTCGGGCGTGCCCGCGATCGTCGGGCGGTGATCATGCCCAGGCTCTCCGGCGTCGCCCAGTCCCTGCTCGACCTGCGCACCTACGCGCACGCCCTCCGACTCGCGCACTTCTCGAGCTACTCGCACGTGCGCCAGGCGCGCCGCCTGCAGCTCGGCGCGGGGGTGTCGATGGCGCCGAACGTGTCGTTCCGCAATGCCGAACGGATCAGCATCGGCGCGGGCAGCCACCTCGGCGAGCACTCCGTGATCTGGGCCGGCAACAGCACCGGCCGCATCGTGATCGGCGAGAAGTGCCTGTTCGCCCCCAACGTGACCCTCACCGCCTCGAACTACGGCATCGAGCAGGGCGAGATCGCGATCATGGACCAGCCCAAGACCGAGCAGGACATCGTGATCGGCGACGGCGCGTGGCTCGGCGCCAACGTGGTCGTGCTCGCCGGGGTCACGATCGGCGCCGGGGCGGTCATCGCCGCGGGCGCGGTCGTCACGAAGGACGTTCCGGCGCAGGCGATCGCGGGCGGGATCCCGGCGAGGATCATCGGGGAGCGGCCGAAGGCGGTGGCCACGGCGACCGAGGTCGCGGCTCCCGCGCCTACCGAGGCCGAGCTCGCGGAGTCCGAACCCGTCGAGGCCGAGCTCGCAGAACCCGAACGCCCGAACGCGGTGCCCGCATGACGGGCGTCCGCGGACCGGCCGCCGCCGCCGATCGCCCGCTCGTGATCGAGGCCGAGCCGGCCTTCCGCACGGCCCACGCGAACCCGTACAACGCGCGCCTCTGCACGACGATCGTCGGCGAGGGGCACACCGTGCGCGACCTCTCGTACCTGCGGCTGTTCACCGGGCGGATCGACATCGTGCACCTGCACTGGCCGGAGCTGACCTTCCTCACCGGGCGGCGGTGGCGGGTGCTCGCGCGCCTGCTGCTGTTCCGAGCCGGCCTCCGCATCGCGCGCCTGCGCAACGGCACGAAGCTCGTCTGGACCGTGCACAACGTCGCCTCGCACGAGCAGCGCTCGACGCCGGGGCTGCGGGCGATGCACCGACGGCTGCTCGTCGAGGAGGTCGATGCGCTCCTCTCGCTGAGCGCCGGCGGACTCGACGCCGCGCGCGCCGCGTATCCCGAGCTCGCCGCGAAGCCGGGCACGGTCACGCCCCACGGGCACTACCGGCTCGACTACGACCTGTCGGTCCCCCGCGCGGAGGCGCGCGCCGAACGCGGCCTCGAGGACGGCGCACCGGTCGTCGCCTCGGTCGGCATGATCCGCAGCTACAAGAACATCCCCGAGCTGGTCCGCACGGTCGTCGAGAGCGAGCACCAGGTGCGACTCGTCGTGGCCGGCAAGCCGGCCGGCGCGCCGCTCGCGGCCGAGATCGCCACCGCCGCCGGATCCGACCCCCGAGTGCTCCTCGATCTCGCGTTCCAGTCCGATGCGGCGATCGTCGGCTGGCTCAGGGCTGCGGATGTCGTGGTGCTGCCGTACCGGGCCATCCAGAACTCCGGGTCGGCGATCCTCGCGCTCTCGGCCGACCGACCGGTCGTGGTGCCGGCGCTCGGCGCGATGCGCGAACTCCAGGACCAGGTCGGATCCGAATGGGTCCGCTGCTACGAAGGGGACTTCGACGCGGCCGAGCTCGCCAGGACGCTCGAGTGGGCGGCGATCCCCCGCCCCGATCGAGCCCCGCTCGACCGCCTCGACTGGAACGCGATCGCGCGTTCGACGGTCGAGGCGTATCGCGGGGCGCGAGATCCCGCGCGGGTCGACGATCCGCAGCCCGAGACCTCCGCGTCGCTGAACCCCTGACCCGGCGCGACGGTCCGCCGTCGGCTCGCCGCCCGAAAGCCCTGCACCGTCATCCACCACTGCACCCGACAGAACCGAGGAGTCCGATGTCCGAACTCGAGTCCCAGACGCGACCGGCGCGCCGCAGCCGTCGACGTCTCGCCGTGCTCGCCGGCACGGCTGCAGCCGTGCTCGCGACCGCGGCCTTCATCGGCGCCCCCGCGTCGGCAGCCGAGCCGCCGCCCGCGGGCGCCTACACGGTCACGTTCACGGATGTCGCGGCGCGCGATGCCGCGATCGGATCGACCGGGGTGGCGCCCACCCGCCTCTACGACTCCATCTTCGCCGGGTTCTCGGCCACGCTCACGACCGAGCAGACGGCGTCGCTCGCCGGCGACGGGTCGGTGCTGGGACTCATGGCCGAGGCCCCGGTGACGGCGCTCGCCCAGGCCGTACCGCCGGCCGTCGGCGCGGTCGAGGCCGACGAGCCGCCGGTCGACGCGGGCGACGGGGTCGGCACGTGGACGGGTCCGGGGGTCGCGGTCATCGACTCCGGCGTGAGCACGCACACCGACCTCAACCTCGCGACGGCGGTCAACTGCCTGCCGACCGGCACTGCGGCCGACGGCGACGGCCACGGGACCGGCGTGTCGGGCGTGCTCGGTGCGATCGACAACGCGACGGGCATCGTCGGCACCGCTCCCGGCGTGCCGATCCACTCGGTGCGCGTGCTCGGCGACGACCTGCTCGGCACCGTGCAGTCGCTCCTCTGCGGGCTGGAATGGGTGGCCGACAACGCCGCGGCGAAGGACATCGCCGTGGTGAACATGAGCATCGCGTACACGGGCACCGACGACGGCAACTGCGGCCGGACGAACGGCGACGCCGTGCACCAGGCCGTCTGCGCCCTGACCGAGGACGGCATCTCGATCGTCGCCGGCGCCGGCAACTCCGGAAGGGACCTCGCGCTCTACTCCCCCGGCAACTTCGACGAGGTGCTGGTCGTGACCAACATGGCCGACTTCGACGGCAAGCCGGGCGGTCTCGGCACGGCGCCCTGCAGCGTCACGACCAAGGACGACGCGTACGCGGTCTCGACGAACTACGCCGTGAGCGCGGCCGACCAGGCGCACACGGTCGCCGCACCCGGCGTCTGCCCGTACACGACGAAGAAGGGCAACCGGTACGGCTACGTGGCGACCGGCACGAGCATGGCGACCGGTGCCGCGAGCGGCGTCGTCGTCGCCTGCTACGCGTTCGGCCCATGCGAGGGTCGCTCGACCGACGAGGTCATCTCCATCATCCGCGGACAGGCGCAGGCCGCCGCGGCGCGCGGGCACGTCTTCACGGGCGACCCCACGAAGCCCGTCGCCGGCAAGTACTTCGGATATCTGCTCTCGGCCGTGCCGTCGGGCTCGACGCCCACGCCGACGCCCACGCCGACGCCGACGCCCACCCCGACGCCCACGCCCACGCCGACGCCGACCCCGACCCCGACGCCGACGCCGACGCCGACCCCGACGCCCACGCCGACGCCGACGCCCACGCCGACGCCGACCCCGACGCCCACCCCGACGCCGACCCCCACCCCGGATCGGACGACACCGGAGGCCAGGATCACGTCGCCGGCCCCGGGCAGTTCGGTCTCGGGGGCGTCCGTCGCGGTGCTGGTCTCGGCCACCGACAACGTCGGCGTCACGGCCGTCGCACTCTGGGCGGGAACCACGAAGCTCGGCAACGCCACGAAGCAGGCCGACGGCACCTGGAGGGCACTGCTCGATTCGCGCAAGTATCCTAACGGTGCGTACGGCGTGACGGCCAAGGCCACGGATGCCGCGGGCAACGTCGGCACGAGCGCGCCCATCACGATCGCAGTACGCAACTGAGCCCCGCCGCAGTGCGCCGACCGGCTCGACCCCGAAGAGAGGAACCACGTATGAAGCTCTCCGTCATCGGATGCGGCTACCTCGGAGCGGTCCACGCCTCCGCCATGGCCGAACTCGGCCACGAGGTCGTCGGCATCGACGTGGATCCCTCGAAGGTCGAGGCGCTGCAGGCCGGTCGGCCGCCGTTCTACGAGCCCGGGCTGCCCGAGGTGCTCACCTCGGCGGGCGCGACGGGCCGTCTGCGGTTCTCGACCGACATCGCCGAGGTCGCGGATGCGACCGTGCACTTCATCGCGGTCGGCACGCCGCAGTCGGCCGACGGCTATGCGGCCGACCTGAAGTACGTCGATGCCGCGATCGAGGCCCTGCTGCCGTACCTGAAGGAGGGCGACCTGATCGTCGGCAAGAGCACCGTGCCCGTCGGCACTGCGCGTCGACTCGCCGATCGCATCGCCGAGTCGGGTACGGGTGCTCGGCTGGCGTGGAACCCCGAGTTCCTGCGCGAGGGCTACGCCGTGAAGGACACGATCGAGCCCGATCGGCTCGTCTACGGCGTCGGCGACGAGCGCGACGTCGAGGTGCTCGACGGCGTCTACGCGACGGCCATCGGTGCCGGCACCCCCCGCATCGTGACCGACTACGCGACGGCGGAGCTCGTGAAGGTCGCCGCGAACGCGTTCCTGGCGACGAAGATCTCGTTCATCAACGCGATGGCCGAGATCGCCGAGGTCACCGGCGCCGACATCACGAGCCTCGCCGATGCGATCGGGCACGACGCGCGCATCGGCCGGCGCTTCCTCAACGCCGGCGTCGGCTTCGGCGGCGGATGCCTGCCCAAGGACATCCGCGCGTTCACGGCGCGCGCCGAGGAGCTCGGTCGCGGCGAGTCGGTCGCCTTCCTCAAGGAGGTCGACGCGATCAACCTGCGACGCCGCGTGCGGGTGGTCGACCTCGCGGTCGACGCCCTCGGCGGAGCGCCGTACGGCAAGAAGGTCGCGGTGCTCGGGGTCACGTTCAAGCCCCACTCCGACGACGTTCGCGACTCCCCCGCGCTCGACGTGGCCGTTCAGCTGAAGGGTCTCGGAGCCGACGTGGTCGTCACCGACCCCGAGGGCATCGACAACGCCCGCCTGCGGCATCCGCAGCTCCTCTACACCTCGGCCACCGAGGAGGCCCTGCGTCACGCCGACCTCGTGGTGCTCGTGACCGAGTGGCCCGAGTACGTGGGGCTCGACCCGGCTCACGTGAAGTCGATCTCGCGGGCGTCGGTCATCATCGACGGCCGCAACGCGCTCGACACCGAGGCGTGGAAGGCCGCCGGCTGGAGCTACGTGGGCATGGGCCGCAGCTGACGCGCTTCGCACGCGCGAAGAGGGGTGCCGCTCGATGAGCGGCACCCCTCTTCCACGTCGTCGGGCTCGGCCTCAGGCCCAGATGCGGGCGAGGTAGGCGTCGGTCGGCGTCGGGGTCTGCTGGTCGAACCAGGCCGATCCGTAGGAGCTCATGCCGGTGTCGACCTTCCACCCGCCCGCCGCGGAGAGGTTCTTCGACGCGGCCTTGTCGTACGACGTGAAGCTGTTCGTGACCGAGGCCCACTGCGTGTCGTACATCGATCCGAAGACATACGAGTCGTTCGCATAGAGCTGCCCCGGCTCTCCGCTGCCGTTGATCGCCTGCCCGATGGTCGGCCCCTGCGCACCCGAGGGCAGCGGGTAGCGCACGCGGATCGCGAAGATCTGCGCGGTGAGGATCGTGTGGTCGAGCGTGAGGAACGGCGTGCCGAGATTCGGGTCCTGCGGCTTCGCTCCCCCGATCTGGAGTGCGCTGTTGAGGGCGCCGAAGAGCGTGGAGTCGCGGATCGTGAGCCCGCGATATCCGCCGTTGCCGTACATCTGGAGCGAGTCGATGTGGTCCTTCGCGCCGCTCGGACGGAACACGGGCGCGCAGTAGCATCCCTCCCACAGGGAATCCTTGATGATCGAGTTCGTGCCGGCGGCATAGCCGAACGGGTCGTTGATGTCGACCTTCGCGTCGGCCATGACGACCTCATGGGCCGAACAGCCCTCGAGCACGCCGCTCGAGGAGGTCATGCGGAACCCGTGCGAGACCTTCGACTGCGCCCACGCCGTGCGGCTGCAGTCGGTGAGCAGCATGAACCGGCCGTTGATGCGCGCGAACGTGACGCCCTTGACGCCCACGAGCCGCGCCGAGTCGGCGACCGTCACCGAGCCCCAACCGTTCTTCGGCGACACGAGGATGTTCTTGGAGGCGGTGCCCCGACCGACGCCCTTGAGCGCGGCCGGCGATCCCGAGGACGCGCCGTACCCGGGCAGCGTGCCCGGCGCGACCCTGATGTGCACGCCCGCCGCGATCTGGGCGTCGGTGACCGAGGAGATCGCCCGGCCGATCGCGGTCCAGTCGCAGGCGACGTCGATGACCTTCGCGAAGGTCGCCGTCGGCTTCGGCGTGTGCGTCGGCCAGTGCGTGCCGTTCGGACCGAACGATCGCACGGTGGATGCCGCGACGGCCCCGTGCACCGGCGCGGCCGGCACCGTGCTCGGCCGCCAGAACCTCGGCCTGAGCGGATCGAGATAGGCGGCGCTCGCCATCGCCGTCGGCGCCAGCAGCGCGGCTCCGGTGAGCAGGGTCCGTCGGGAGATGGGTTTCGTCATGCGGTTTGCTCCGATCATCGGAAGGACTCCGTGACGCAATCGGTGCCGCCATGACGCGCCCGATCTCTGCGAACCGTCGCGCGAGCCCCCGTGTGCGACACTTCGACGCTAGTCGTGGAGCGTTAACCCGTCATTACGAGTGCGCGACGACCTCGCGACACGCGCCTGCCGCCCGGTCGGCCGACACCGCCCGGCACCGGCCGACATCGGCCGGATCCACGCACGATACCGCGCCGTCATGATGTCGGACTAGTCTGGCCCGATGATCGGCCGGATCTCGCGTCAGCGGCGCATCGCGCTCGCGGTCGCCGCAACGGCCTACGCCGCGGCGCTCGCCGTCGTGCTGTTCTGGCCGGCGCACATCGACGGCGACGGCGGGTTCATCCGCTTCGACCCGCTGCTGCGCGCGCTCGCGGCGTTCGGCATCCCCGCATGGGCGAGCTACGCGTTCGTCGAGTTCGCCTTCAACGCGGTCCTGTTCGTTCCGCTCGGGATGCTGCTCGCCGCCGCGTCCCAGCGTTCGGCGGTGCGGCGCATCGCCGTGGCGGTCGTCGCGGGCCTCGTGGTGAGCTGCCTCGCCGAGCTCGTGCAGCACGTGTTCCTGCCCGGACGCACGACCGACCTCCGCGACGTGCTCGCGAACACGCTCGGCGCCGGTCTGGGCGCGGCCGTCGTCGTCGTCGCGGACTACGTCGTTCGGCGTCGGCGCGCGTCGGCGATCGCGTCGGCCGCGCGCACGAGCGCGAGGTGGGAGAGCGCCTGAGGCGTGTTGCCCGCCTGCCGGCCGCTGCTCGGGTCGACCTGCTCGGCGAGCAGCCCGAGGTCGTTCGCGTAGCCGAGCAGGCGTCGCATGAGCCGGTCCGCGTCGTCGAGGCGACCGCTCCGCGCGTACTGCTCGACGAGCCAGAACGAGCACGCCACGAACGGGTTCTCGTCGCCCTCGACGCCGTCGACGTCGGTCTCGGTGCGGTAGCGGCGCAGCAGCCCGTCGCGCATGAGCGTGCGCTCGAGGTGCGCGACCGTGCCGAGCATGCGCGGGTCGTCGGCGGCGACGTAGCCTACCTGCGGCAGCTGCAGCAGCGCGGCATCCGGTTCGGCGATGCCCTCGGCCTGCACGTAGCTGCCGAGGCCCGCGTCGAAGCCGGCCAGTTCGATGCGTTCGGCGAGCGTCTCGCGGATGTCGCGCCAGAGCTCGACCGGCCCGTCGCGTCCGTCGAGCTCGACCGCGCTGACCGCCCGGTCGAACGCCGCCCACAGCATGACCCGCGAGTGCGTGAAGTACTGCTCGGCACCGCGGATCTCCCAGATGCCCGAGTCGGGGCGATCGAGGTGACGCTCGGCCTCGCCGAGCAGGGCGCGCTGCAACGGCCATGAGAACGGGTCGTCGTTCGAGCCGTCGTGCCGCACGGCATCGAGCGCGATGAGCACCTCGCCGAACACGTCGGCCTGGAACTGTTCGGAGGCGGCGTTGCCGATGCGCACCGGGGCGGCCCCGCCGTAGCCGGGCAGGTCGCCGGCCTCCCATTCGGGCAGGCGTCGCTCGCCGGCCACGCCGTACATGATCTGCACGTCGGCGGGGTCGCCCGCCACGGCCCGCACGAGCCAGCCCCGCCAGTGCTCGGCCTCGGCGACGAGCCCGTGCCGCAGCAGCGCCTGCAGCGTGAGCGAGGCGTCGCGCAGCCACACGTAGCGGTAGTCCCAGTTGCGCGAGCCGCCGAAGTCCTCGGGCAGGCTCGTCGTCGCGGCCGCGACGATGCCGCCGGTGTCCTCGTGCGTCAGCAGCCGCAGCACGAGCAGCGACCGTCGCACCGCGTCGTCGTAGGCGCCGAGCATGGCCGCGCCGGCGATCCAGTCGGTCCACCAGGTGCGGGTCGCCTCGATCGCCTCGTCGACGTCGAGCGGCTCGGGCAGGTCGAGGTGCGACGGGAACCACGTCAGGCGCAGGTCGACGCTCTCGCCCGCGTCGACCGTGAAGGTGCCGCGGTGGCTGCGTCCGCGCGCGATGAGGTGGGGACCGCGCAGCACGAGCGCGTCAGGCCCGGCGACGGCGACGAGCGCGGGCGCTTCGTGGGTTCCGAGTTGACGCATCCACGGCAGGGTGGCGGCGTAGCCGAAGCGCACCCGCAGGTCCTGCCGCATCGTCACGGCACCCCGGATGCCGCGCACCCGGCGGATCACGTCGCTGCGGGCGTCGTGCGCGCCCGATCCGATCGGCATCAGCTCGATCACCTCGACCTCCCCGTCGATGCAGGTCCAGGTGGTGACGAGCGTGAAGGTGTCGCCGTCGTAGCGGCGGGTGGAGAGCGCGTCGGGGTCGTCGGGTCGCAGCAGCCAACGGCCCTGGTCGGGGCCGCCGAGCAGCGCCCCGAACACCGAGGCCGAGTCGAAGCGGGGCGGGCAGTACCAGTCGATCGATCCCTCGCGGTCGAGCAGCGCCGTCGTGCGGCAGTCGCCGATGATCGCGTACTCCTCGATGGGTGCCGGCATCTCAGCTCCGTCCGTTCGCCGTCGTGTCCGACGGTGCCCGCGCGACGCGCGATCGACCGCTCGCCCATCGAAGCAGCCATTCGAGCGGCCCGCGCCCGATGAAATGGCGCCACAGCCAGGCGAACAGCATCGAGCCGACGACCAGTCCGATGAGCAGCGGCCACGAGTCATCCGTCACCACCCCGGTCTCGGGCTCGACTCGGATGGCGAGCGCGATCACCACGAGGTGCAACGTGTAGATGCTGAGCGGCATCGAGCCCATCGCGGCGACCGGTGAGGTGATGGTGATCGAAGCCCGGCGCACCGCGGGCGCGGCGAGGCCCGTGAGCACGAGCAGCACGGCGACCACCGCGACCGCGACGCCCGTGTTGCCGAGCGTCTCGAGCGACGCGCGCAGCGGCACCGACCACGCGGCATCCGCCACGATCTGGGGCTGGGGCGGCAGCGTCGAGAGCGGCAGCATGATGCAGGCGACGGCGACGCCGACGAGACCCGCGACGAAGACCGTGCTGCGCGACGCCAGGTCGAGACGGGCGAGCGCGAGGCCGATCAACATGACGGGCACCCAGACGATCACCGGGTAGGCGCCGCTGACCGCCCAGTCGACGGGGATGCGGAACGCACCCTGCCTGGCCTCGGCGACGAACGGCGTGCGCGCGGCGATCTCGGCGAGCGCGGGCGTGATCGCCAGCAGCCCGATGCCGACCATCAGGGCCGCGCGCGGCGGCAGGAACAGCAGCGGCAGCATGAGCAGGAATGCGACGCCGTAGACGTCGAGGATGATGAACACGAGCGGATGCAGCGTGGCGGCGATGAGCAGCCCCAGCGCGATGAGGATCACGGCCCTGATCGCGATCTGCCGACGCAGGATGCCGCGGGCCGCCGGATCCGTCGTGGGGATCGGCCGCACGCCTCCCGAGATGAACCCGAGCCCGATGCCCGCGGTGAGCGCGAAGAGGAGGCGCGGCCGTTCGTCGGCGATGCCGATGAGCGCGGCCGAGGTCGGGTCCTCGACCATGGGCGCGACGTGCGCGACGAACATGCCGATGAGGGCGAGGCCCCTGGCCGCGTCGACGCCGATGACGCGGGCCGCCGACGGCATGGCGGCCGGCGCGGCCTCGTGCGTGGTCATGTGCTCATGCTCGGGGCATCCGCGCGGATTGCCGTGACGACACGACGGAAGCCCGGATCAGAGATCCGGGCTTCCGTTCTGCGACGATCTCGAGAGGTGTCGCGGCGCTCGACCGGCTCAGTCCTGCTGGCGGGCGCGACGCACGGTCGTCATCACGACGACCAGGGCCGCACCGAGGAGCAGCGCGCCTCCGGCGATCCAGATCCACAGCACCGGGGTGTCGTAGCCCGTGTTGGCGATACCCCCCGTGCTCGCGGTGTCCGCCGGCACGACGGTCAGCGTGCCCGTGGCGACCCAGTCCCCCGCGGTGTCGGTGATCGTGTACGTGCCCGGCGTGTTCGACGACACCTGGAACGAGACGGATCCTGACGCATCCGTCGCCCTCGAGGCCGTCGCGGCCTTCAGCACGGCGAGCGTGACGGCGTCCGGCGCCGTCGCGGTCGATGGCGTGTTCGGCGGCAGGCCGCTGAACGTCATCGTGCCGACCTCGCCGACGGTCAGCGTGACATTCGTGCCCTGACCGGTGTACCCGGCGCCGCCGGCTGCTTGAGCTGCGGCCGGTGCCGCGATGAGTGCGACGGCGACGACCGCAACCGTCGCAAGGATCTTTCGGATCATGATTGCGTTACCCCTCGTATGCTTCATGAGCACAGGAGGAAACCCCCAATTTCGGAACCCCCCGTGGTGGCACCCTTCCGAAAGGTGACACGAACCTCACCTTATGGCAGATTCACAGGAAAGCGCGACCCCCAATGTTTCGGGCGTGTAAACGAGTGGAGTCGTTTCGAGGAGAGTACGCTTCTCGCCCGCTTCGCCGCCGAGGAACCCGAACCGGTACTCGGCGCTCTCGCCGGGAGCCAAGCGGGACACCACCTTGCTCAGCGTGTAACCCGAGTCCGACGTCGGGTGGTAGCCGACCGGCTCGTCGTCGAGCAGCACGCCCAGGTTGTAGGTGCCCTGCGCGCTGTAGACGTGCACCGACGTCGTGATCGACCCGGGCGGGGTGCCGTACTCGCCGCCGCCGGTGACGTACGACGAGAGGCTCGTCGCGGCATCCGCCGGCGCGGTGTTCGTGAGCTTCACGACGATGTCGTAGTTCGGCAGCCCATCATTACGGCACGTGACGACGCCCGCGCCGACCTGCACGTCGAGGTAGGGGTCCATCTTCGACCCGGTCATGTCGTTGAGGTAGACGCCGAACGCCTGCTCGGCGTCGGTGCTCTCGGGCAGGCCGCCCGCGATCGTCGTGCCGGCCAGCACGGCCTGCTCCTCGACATCCGCGTTCCACACCAGGATGCGGCGCTCGGCACCGGCCTGCGCGACCGCCTCGACGAGTGCCTGCGGGTCGGCGCTGCCCGATGCGAGGCTCGCGAAGACGGTCGAGGCGACCTCGGCGAAGATCGCGTCCTGCTGCGAGACCGGATACCGCGCGTAGACGTCGCTGAGCAGGTACTGCACGGCGTTCTCGCTCGTGAGCTGGTCGCCGGTGCTGATCGTGATGGGCCCCGTCGCGCGCAGCAGGTAGCTCAGCATGACCGGGTCGACGGCGACGACCGACTGCACCTCGGTGCCGAACTGGCGCTTCCACATCTCGCGCGCGATCGTCGCCGCGAGCGGGAACTGCGGGGTGAACGTGACGTCCTGCACGTATCGCGCGGTGTTCTCGCCCCAGAGCGCGCGCGTCTCGACCGGCATGTCGACCACCCGCTTGGGATAGACCGGGAAGTCGCCGGTCGCCGCCTGCTGTGTCATCGCGACCGCGCCGCCGTCGGCGTGCACGAGCGCCATCGATCCCGGCACCCCGCCGAGCGAGCGCAGTTCGGCGTTGTTCTGGAACAGCAGCAGCGTGTCGCGCGGCCCGTCGGCGCCGAGCATGGGGGGCAGCAGTCGCACCGCGTTGTCGAACCCCACGACCACGCCCCCGGTTTCGTCGACCATGGCCGTCAGCTCGTTGCGTGCATCGGCGAGCGGGCCGATCACGGACGCATCGGCCACGTCGCCGAGTGCGACCGAGGCCGTGTCGAAGGCGACGCGCGCCTCGTGCACGGGCTCCTGCAGGTCGATCATGGCCTGCAGGTCGAGCGATCCCTCGCTCGGCGCGAACGCCCCGGCGTCGATCGTGCCGGCCGAAGACGCAAGCGGCACCACGGCATCGCGCGCGATGCGGTCGACCGACGCCGACACGACGCGCACCACCTCGAGGTTCGGGCCGATCACCGGCAGCACCTCGGCGCCGCGCCAGATCGGGTCGCCCGTCAACGAGGCAGCGGATGCCGCATGCCCGGCCAGTTCGTCAGCCGCGCGCTGCGCCGCCTCGGCGTCGCCCACGACGATCTGCTTCTGCGCGGTCTTCGCCAGCGGCACCGCGGCCTGCAACTCGTTCACGGCGAGGAACCCGCGGATGCCGATCCAGGCGACCGCGAACACCAGCAGCGCGAGGACACCGACGATCGACCAGGTGATGATGCGCTTCCGGCGCTGCTGCTTACGGCGCTTGCTCGAACTGTGGTGATGAGAGCGCCCGGAGCTCGAGCTGCGCGAGCGTCCGGAGCTCGAGCCGGAGCTCGAACTCGAGCCGTGCGAGCGGCCCGAGCCGGAGCTGGAACCGTGCGAACGGCCCGAACTCGAATGGTGCGAGTCGCCGGAACGGCTCGACTCATGGCGTCGGCCGGATTCCCCATCCCCATGGTTCCGACCCGACGACTCCGAACCCCCGGAAGACGGCGTCACGATCAAGAGCGTAGCCCGGTGCAGCGCGCGGATGAAGCAGGCACGTGCCAAGTCGCGCGTCGCCGAATTCGGGTCTCGCTGCCCAGGGCAAGCCCGATTGACTCGCCTATGCCTCGTTCACTCGATTGGCACTGGAGTGAACTCCGACGTTCGCTCCCCTCCCGCGCGAAAGAGTTCGTGCGGAAATGCTCGCAGAATTGGCTCTGGGCGAAATACCAGCTCGTCTATGCCGCCTAGGCGAATGGCGTGCTCAACGTCCCGCGCAAATTCTGGAAGCTCCCGACCCGTCCCTAGGTAATAGTCGTCGTACTTGAAGTCGTTCTCGTAGGCAGACATCAACGGCCGGCAAGGTACACCGAACAGATCCGCCAAGACCATCGCATGCAATGAGGAACCGACTACGAACTCGCTTGAAGAAATAAGTCGTGCGATCTCTAGCGGGTCAGCCAACGGCGAGATCGCCTGCGGATGGCTACGGTAGCGCGGCATGTCATTGAGGTTGGGGACAACGAGCAGCTGACGCTGCTTTTCGGCCCCAGCGAGTCGAAATCGTTTGTCCACGTGCGAAATAAGCAGCGCGGGGTCGCCGTAGATAGGGGGAACGTCGTGGCCGTGATCCATCAGGTATCGGCGAGTCCGTGGACCGCGGACAGCATGAATTGTTAGTTCGCCACCCTTAACTCGTAGGGGTCTTGCCACCTTGCCGTTTATTCCGGACCCCCAGATGTGGTCGCCGCGTTTTGCAAAGTGCAGAACGGAACCCACCGTGACCAATCGCTCGTGCTTACCGGAAGCAGCGTCTTCAGTGAGGCCCAGCCTGTCGAGCACACCTCGAACAACGATGGGGCCGAGCTCGTCTCCGAAATTATGTCGACGACGTCCGCGAACTCGACGAAGCAATGGAACGTTCACTAGTGGCAACCTGGGCCGCCAGGCATATAACTCAACGGTCAATGTCGCACCTCGATCATCCGAGCCGTCCCCAATACCCCCGCCTCCGATACTGCGGCGCGAAAACAAGTCGCCCTGAGCACTGGATTTGCCCAATCCTTCCCCCAGCCGTGGCCGTTACCGATGTCGACACCTGGATCACTGGTCACCGAGTTGACCATCGGCCTTGGACTCGCGCCGATGGCGACGACCAGCTAGCCCTGATACATAGCCTGCTGCTGGCGCTGCGGCTCGTCGGAGCACGTCGCGGTTCTCAGCACCCGCGATCAACCAGAGCAAGGCGGCATAGACGGCTCCCCCGACGAGCGCGACTGGCAAGGCAAACACCCAGGCGGCGCCCGCAACGTTCGCCCACGTGGTCGTCTGAAGCAGCACGATCGCAACTATAGGAGGAGCGATCGCGACCCCGCATCGCGCAACCTGACCGAGGTAACTCCAGACTCGCAATCCTATATATCGGTGCAGCAGCACTAATCGCAATGGCCACGTGAGGACCCGCGAAAGCCTCGAGAGCGCGACGCCGACGATCCCGAGAGGTAGCAACAGGAAGACCGCGACAATACCAAGCCCCGCCTGCAGGACCGCAAGCCCGAGCGCAGCGCGGGCGTGGCCGGTCGAAAGCATAACGGGTCGATCGAAATACATGATCGTCCCGAATGCCCAGCCCGGCGCAAGTATCCACATCAGCGGCACGGCTGCTTCCCACCCGGGGCCAAACAGCAACGGCACGAGTTGCGGGCCAAGTACGGCGACAAAAGCAAAGAACGGAAAGCTCACGGCGGCAGCCGCAAACGTGAGTTGCCGAAAGATGCGATTGAGCCGCGGAAGATCGTCCTGCACTCGAGAGAAAGTGGTGAGCGATATGCGCGCAATTACCGAAGTCACAAGCTCGATGAGAATTGTTCCGATCCGCTGAGCGAGGTAGTAGTAACCGAGGTCGCTGGATGTGAAGAACACGCCGATCAGGATTTTGTCTATGTTCGACTGGATCGCGTCCAATAGTTCGATACCCAGGACGCTCGAGCCCACTTTCCAGAGACCGCGAAGTGATGAAATCGAGAACTCGAATCGAGGACGCCATTCCGAGGCGGCCCACAGGGTGACAACCGCCGCGATTGCCGCTGCGAGCGATTGCAACGCGAGCGCCCACACGCCGCCCCCCAGCACCGCGACCGGAATGGCAACCATAGCCCCGGCGAAGGTCCCCGCGGACTGACGGATCGAGAGCGACTTGAAGCGGAACTCGCGTTCAAGAAGCGCTGCTGGCGTTCCCGAAAGCGCACCGATCGGCAGCACTAACCCCATCACGTAGAGGACAGGCGCAAGCTCAGGTTCGCCAAGCGCTGACGCCACCGGTACTGCCGTCAGGGCGAGAAGCCCGTAAACGGACAGAGCGATGGCAATGGACGTCCAGAACGCGGTTGAGGCATCCTTGGGCGATAGCTCGCGCCGCTGGATAAGCGCCTTGCTGAACCCCGAATCGACGAATACCTGCAGCACCGCAATGATCGAAGTTGCGAGAGAAATCAGACCGAACTCGCTTGGTTCTAGAAGGCGCGCAAGCGTGGCGAACACCGCGAGTGTAATCAACCGCGACGACCACCGCTCGGCGAGTACCCAGCCGATTGACTGAGAAGCCTTGCGCCCTAGGCCGTCGGCGTTGGTCATTTCGCCCCGAATACACGCTTGACTCCCGCGGAAAGGCGCTGAAGCGCAATCATCCCTGTCTGGAGCACCGCCAGGGGGCCGATCGATCGCCAAATCCTAATGGCGGCCCCCAGCTGCGGCCGCACCCCGAATTCATCGATGAACTTTCGATCCAGCGGGTGTGCGAGGCCCTTCATAGCCGTGCCGGAGTGATTCTCACCAGTATCTACTTGGTAGACCGCGGCCCTCATCGGATATCGCTCTAGGACCCGACCATGCGCCGCATGCCATTCCCGGGCGTCATGGTGCGCCCCGAGGATCGTCTCAAGTCGCTCGCCAAAGGCATCTGCCACCATCTGCTGACTCGCCGTAATCGCCAGACCCTCCGGAACTCCGTAGGCCTCAAACGGCAAAATAAAGCTGGTCCCGCACGTGCGATTGAACTTCGCCTGTCTGCGATAGGCGTTTCGGGCGCGCGAATACTTCCAACCCCGCTCAATGACCCAGCCGCTATGCCCCGGACGCGCGGTTACGTACTCAGCGATCCCCGAGTGCACAAAATCGTCGGCGTCGAAAATCATGACGTGATCTGGCCTGAACTCGCGCGCCTTAGCCAGACCGATACCTATCTTCGTGCCTTTGTCCCACACGAACGGTCCACGAGCGGTCCGTGGCCCATCCGGCGGCGCTGGCGGCGGGAAGTCAACCGGGACGAAGTAGGCACGCTCAGGAAGCTCGAACGCCGGGCGCTTATTACCAACCACGATCACCACAAACTCGCGGTTGGTTTGGCGTGTGACCGATTCGAGCGTTTCGGCCAACAGAGCCTCGACCCGTGAATAGTCGTTGGAATTCTGCGGGTGCCGCAGCGATGTGACGAAGGCGAGCATCATTCAACCAACAATTCTCTCGCCCTCATTCGGGCGGCCTCGAGACTTGTTGCGTAGTGCGCAGTCGAAAGATGGCCCGAATACTCGTCGAAAACAGAACCGATCTTGCGATAGCTATTGTCGAGCGCGATGTGATTGATGCCGAGAAGGCCAGCGAGCACGTGGGCATGAAGTCGATCCACGACCAAGAGCTTTGAACCCGCATACAAACGCAGCGCAGTCGCGATGTTTAGCGCATTTATGTCGTGGATCGCCCTCTCAGCCAGTCGATGAAGAGTATTCAGACGCGCAGGGCTTGGCTTGCCGCTGAACCTCATGAGATTGGCGTCTAGCTTCACGATTGCCCGGTCAATCTTCCACCGCAAGCCTGCCGCACCGCCGATCGGGCCCCAGTCGGTGAGCACCAAGTTCGACACGCCGAGCCAGTCGCTGGGAACCTCGGCCAAGCCGGAGGAACTCTCGTGGTCTCGCCGTCCAATGACTACGACTCTGTCTGCTCTCGCAACGGAGAATCCTCGCGGCTCAAAACCAAACGCCATATCGAAGCAAAACTCAATCTGAACGTCAGGAAGGTCGACCATGGCGCGATCCATCGACTCTCGGTCTCGCAAAAGAGCCGTGAAATCGGGATGCGCGCCCATCACTGAGTTGGCCCGCGCCGCTGCCTCGCGCGAACCGAAGTACACGGACTGGGGCAGGAGAACGACGCGAAACTCTTGCAGCTCGGTCACGACCCGCTCGCGATGCAATTGATGGGTCGGCCATAGATCTCCGAAGTTTCCGCCGCCATGCAGGAGCACTACTCCCTCCGGCATTGCAGCCCGCAGGTCGCCTGGGTGGTATCCGCGGGAGTCGGCTATATAGCGGATTCGCAGGCCAAGCTTCTCAAGGTATGCGAGTTCGCCAGCCCATATGAGTGAGTCACCGACGTTGCGCTGATTCGGTACATCGAGGATGGCAACGTTTGTCGCGGGGCCGATGGCTCGCTTCAATGCCTCGATGGTGCTTCCCTGCAAGGTCTTCAGGTACGCGACATCACTCGTGCTCAACACGAGCGCTCCCTCGTGGACGGTGTTCCGGTTTTGCTCCCGATCCAGCAGGCCGATCTAGCGCTCAAAGCCGAGGAACGCCGCCTCGACCAGACCCTACGAGAACAGCCAGACGCTGCCTCCGGATACTTAGCCACGTACGTCGTCCCCCTTGGTAAGCAGATTCGCGAAGCTAGTTCTGGCCGCAAAGCGGCGAGTTGATTCCGGTTTACGTTCGGCAGACATACTCCGAGCTGGTACCAGAATGAGTCGCTCGACCTACCGTCAACCCCGCGCAGCGCCAACCCCCGAGCCGACTGGCCCTACAAACTACACACGCCATTTCATCCCCCATGAATGACCCGGGCTGCGAACCAGCCGCGCGCCTCGAATCTAGCAAAGCGCGCGAACTGAATGCCGTGTCGCCGCGCTGGGCCACCACATACTGAAGTCCTATGAAACTCGCTGGATCGCCACCTTCGACCGCCTCGGCACAGGTTCGAGTCTTGCAATCTGTCATCTGGAGCAAAGGAACGAACCCTTACGTACGACTTCTGGCCGAATCGCTGCCTGATGGAGTCTCGCCACTCGAGTTCTCCTGGCACCGGGCGATATTCGGGCAGTACGACATTCTGCACATGCACTGGCCGGAACACCTCATACGAAGCCAAACATCGCCACTCAAGAGTCTGGTGAAAACGGTCCTCGCCTCAGCCCTAGTGGCGAGGCTCCGGTTGACTCGTGAACCGATTGTGCGAACGTTGCACAACCTCGAACCACATGAGAAGTGGTCGAAGACGAGTCAGCGGCTGGGCCGTCGCCTCGATGCGATGACAACAGCATGGATTGCGATGGATCCAATCGATGCGACGAGCGTCGACGGCCCGGTTTATGTGATCCCCCATGGCGATTACGCTCCGATCTTCGGCAGCTACCCGGAGATCGCTCCGCATGAGGGCCTCATCGTGAACTTTGGGCATATTCGACGCTACAAAGGGCTCGAGCACCTCGTCGACGTAGTTCGAGACGCTCAACCGTATAGCCAAATCCGACTGAGAATCGTAGGGCCGTCGGATGATGCCGTACTAGTCGAGTCACTCGTGCAGAGTGCAATCCGTGAGCCCTGGCTCGACGTGGACCCGAGGCTGCTCTCCGATGAGGAGCTCGCGACATCTATTCGCTCTGCGGAATTGGTGGTGCTGCCATACGAACACCTCTATAACTCTGGAGCAGCGATGCTCGCTCTCACGCTTTCCCGGCCTATCCTGTTGCCCGAGACCCCCATGTCCACCCGGCTAAAAGCAGAAGTCGGAGATCAATGGGTGCATGTGTATAGCGGGGCGCTGAGCTCCCGGCACCTGCTCGATACGCTCGCCGTAGTCCGTGGCCGCCAGAAAGGCTCCCGCCCGGATCTTCGCATGCGCGACTGGGGCCTCCTCGGGCGGGAGTTTGCTTCGGTGTATCACGAGCGCCTAGCCGCGCCTCGCCGATAGCGTTGCACCGGGCTGCGCGGCCGCGGCGAAGCCCAACCCCAGAATCATCCAGAAGAGGGAGGGCGTCGGCGGCAGCCAGAACCCACCTTCGATAAACGATGCAACGGCGTAAACCATGATTCCAAAGCCCACCCCGATGGCCACACGGTCGACAGACTTGAGGAGGCTGTGAATTGAACGAACCAGTATCGCAACCAGCAACGCCAAGGCGATGAGACCGCCAGCCAGATAGACCGCGGCGTAGGTGATCTCATACGCACCGCCCTCGTACTCGCTAATTCCTTGCGGGCCAAAGAACACGGCGATCGGGTTAGTGATCGTACTTTCAATTAGTTGGGTAAGGCGAGGCGTCCGTCCCGAAAGGCGCGTTAGATAGTCCACGTTCGAACCGAACAGCCTGTCGGTCACCTGAGGAAACGCACCAAAGAGTGCAGCGCCAGCGATGATCAGAGCAATACCAGCGAAAATGCGAGCGGCGGCGGCGGCGGCGGTGGCCGACTTCGTAAAGACGAATCGAAATGCCAGGTACGCAGCCACTCCCAGCCATGCGCTTCGGGAGAGCGTAAGCATGGCAACAGCAACGAATGCGACGAGCGCCGGAAGCTTCCACTGGCGCCGCACAACCTCATACACGACAGGGAAGATCAGCAAGAGGTTCACACCAAGCAGATTGCCGTTCTGATACGTGGAGAAAAGCTTCGACCCTGACCCAACCCGATTGTGTTTCTGGAGGTACCATTCGGCACCGGTCTGATAGTCAGTGAGATTAACCGTGATTCCGGGGATCGCTACTGCGTTTACGCCAAGAATGTACTGGAGCACTGCGTAAGCGGTCACCAGTACGAACCCGACCACAAGGATCTTCACCGCAATTTCGATTTCTCGGCTTGTTGTGAGGGCATTCGAGACTAGGACAAAAAGCATCGGGCCGACGACGAGTCCCCAAACGTACTCGATGCGGACTTCTCCCAGCATCCAGTCGATGAGGCTCCGGACGCCCATATACCCGCTAAGAACCATGATCAAGGTCGTGACAGGCGTGAAATTGATTCGCCTGCCCGCGAGGAACGCAAATAGGCCGACGATGAGGGCCAAAACGCAGACGATGGTCCCAGCCGTAACTGGAACGTCGCCAACCTTGACGCCTGCTTTTGGAACGACGACGTTGACCGCGAGCGAAGCGAAGATCAATCCGACCGCTATGCGTTTCGTTAGCGACTGCCGCGGCTGCAACTCGACCAACGGCGCATTGGCCCGCCGACTCATCCTCGACCCCGCATCACAGACGCATGAAGTTCTTGAATTGCATCGTCGAGTGCCGGCACGGTCACCTCGTCCACGAACGCTGCGGCTCTCTGCCGCCCCAACTCGACGAATCCAGTCCGCACCGACTTCACTTCGCTCAATTGCTGAAGCCCGTCTGCAAGCGATTCGGCGCTATTCGCTTCGACGAGCAGCCCGCTCACGCCGCCTTCGGTGATCTCGATGGGCCCGCCGATATTCGTCGCCACGACCGCGAGCCCAGAACTCATCCCTTGGATCAGGACCTGTCCAAAGGGTTCCGGCGTGACGTTTGAGCTCACAAGTACGTTGTGGGTATTGAGAAGCGTTGTGACATCGCTTACCTGCCCTACAAATGAAACGTCGGATCGGAGCGCGGCGGCCATCCGCCGGACCTGTTCCTCATATTTCTTGCTCTGAAAGAGCGCGCTGCCCGCAATGGTGGCTGTAAACCTCACCCCCCGTTCCTCGAGGATTCTCAATGCTTCGATGAGAACATGCGTGCCCTTCCACGCCGCGATTCGGCTCAGAGAGAGAATCGCAAGGCTCTCCGAAGGTGTCGCCGGGAGGGATCCTCCGCACCGGGTCCCGCTCACTGGATAGGCGACACGGACAGGCCGCGCACCGAGGGCCGCTGGAATGGTGGAAGCCGTCCACGCTGAGTTTGCGAGGAACGCATCGAAGCTGCGCGCCACCACCCGTGCCAGGAACCACCACCGGACAGCCGAAAGTCGCTCTCGGTTGAGATCGTCTCGAAGGTAGAGAACCCGTACCCCGTTGCCCCGCGGCGCAAGGACCATGGCGGTCGCGGCCTTCATGCTGTTTGCAACGACCACGTCGTACGAACTGTGTCGGAGGCGAGCGATCAGTCTTGGCGTCCGAAGAAGCCCGAACCACCTTCCGGTTGGTTCGCCCAAGGTCTCAACATGTACTGACTGATCCGAGAGCCGTTGGCTGACGGGGCCGGATTCCAGGAAGACAATTCGACGATCGTGGCCGCTGTCGGCACCAAGGTAGCGCTCGATGCCAAGCTGTCCACCGCCGGGTTGGCCAGTGTGTTCGACGAAAATGACGCGTAGTTTGTCGGCTGCACTTGCGTCAGGCAATTGAGGCCTCCCGCCATCGAACAACGTTCGCGTCGAACTCTTCGACATCGAACGCCTGGACACCCATCCGCAGTGCGTCCCGATCCGTGGAAAGAGCGTCCTTCAGCGCCCTCTGTATCCCAGCTTCGGAGTCGTCTCGCAAGACAGCACCGCCTCCCAACATCTCAACTGGCTCTCGTGCCCCCCCGATCGCGTTGACGATCACGGGGGTGCCGGCGGCCATGGCCTCGACCGGCATGATGCCAAAATCCTCGATCGCGGTGAATACGAACACGAGCGCTCGTTCGTACAACGCGTAGAGCAGCCAATCCGATGGTTGGTCCACAAACCGCACCTCTGCGGCCGAACGCTCCGCAGCTTGCCGGAGATACCGGCTATCTGGCCCTGATCCGGCGATTACCACAGGAATTCGTGTGATCTCGCCGATCCGAATGGCATCTTCCAGACGCTTGTACCTGACAAATCGAGAAGCGCTGAGTATGAACTCATCCGGCAGGTTCGCGAGCACATCGTGATCTTGGTCGGTGAGACGCTGGCTCCACGCGTCGCGATCCTGAATTGCCTTCACGGAAACCGGCGGATAGATGACGCTCGCGGTTCTCCCCCACGCCCGCCGAACTCGTTGCGCGACGAATATGCTGTTGGCCGCGATACTCGTCGCTTCCTGGGCTCGTCTTGCATCGATTCCGCGTAGTGGTGACGCTACCGCCCGGAACAACGGCGAGCTCCCTCGCGGATCAAGATCCGGCTCCCAAAGATACCGAGCCGGCGTGTGCGCATAAACAAGCTTCGGAGTGCGTGGATTCCTTGCTTTGGTTCGCACGTGATGGGCGAACGCATGAGAGCTCACGAGCACCCACTCCGCATCTTCACTTCTGGTACGCCAAGCTAGCGCGGCGGCCGGAAGCGCTAGCGCTTTCGATCTACGCAACGGCGTTCGTGACAGCCACGATTCCCGAATCCGCGCGCCGTCGAATCGTTGCGCAGCGTTGTTCCACAAACACAACACTTCGCTCTCCGGATACAGGGCGATGAATCGCTCGAGTACGTTCTCCGAGCCACCGGTTGGTTCAATCCACTCGTGCACTATGAGACCACCCACGCGCTACCCAGCCTCGGAGCCCGGGGCGAGAACCGCGCGGAACGTCCGCCAGAGGATCGCGAAGTCGCCCGTGATCGACCAGTTCTCGACGTAGTACAGGTCGAGGCGCACGCTCTCCTCCCAAGAGAGCGTCGAGCGACCGCTCACTTGCCAGAGCCCCGTCATTCCGGGTTGGACGAACAGGCGCCGCCCTGCCGCCCGGTCGTAGAGTTCGACCTCTGCGCGACGTTGCGGCCGTGGTCCGACGAGGCTCATCGTGCCGTGCAGCACGTTGAACAGCTGCGGCAGTTCGTCGAGCGAGTACTTGCGCAGCACCCGTCCGATGCGTGTGACCCTCGGGTCGTTCTGCACCTTGAAGAGCGGTGCCGTGTCGGTTCCATTCGCGGCGAGCAGCCCGGCGAGCTCCGCGTCCGCGCCGTCGCCCATCGAGCGGAACTTGAGCATCGTGAACGGCCGCCCCTTGAGCCCGACACGCTCCTGTCGATAGAACACCGGTCCAGCCGAGGATGTCTTGACCGCGACCGCGAGCACCACGAACAACGGTGAGAGCACGACCACGAGCGCGAACGCCACGATGAGGTCGAACACGCGCTTCGCGACGAGCTTGCGCCCCTCGAACTTCGGCGTCTCGACGTGCATGAGCGGCAGCCCGGCCACCGGGCGCGTATGGATGCGCGGGCCGCCGATGTCGATGAGGCTCGGCGCGACGACAAGGTGTTCCGCGCCGGGGTTCAGCCCCCAACTGAGTTCCTTCACCCGCTCGGGTCCGAGCTCGTCGGCGCTCGTGATGATCACCGTGTCCGCCCCGAAGTCGCGCATGACGGCGAGCGCGTGGTTCACGCCGTACTCGACCGGGATCTGCGTGCCGGGCAGGTAGGCGCCGCCATGCCCTGGCACGCATGCCCCGGCGACGCGATAGCCGGCTTCGGGCATCCGCGCGAGCTCGCGTGCGATCAGGGTGACGGATTCCTCGGAGCCGACCAGCAGCACCCGCGACGAGTACTCGCCCCGCTTGCGCATCACGCCGAGCCATTGGCGCCACATCCAACGCGAGAACAGGAGCACGAGCACCCCGAGCGGGAAGGAGACGAGAATGTACCCGCGGCCGATGTCGACCTTGAAGAGGAACGCCACGATCGCGACGAGGCCGAAAAGTCGCAGTGCGGCATCAGCCACGGCTCGGTACTCCTGCGTGCCGAGACCGAGCACTCGCGGTGAGCGCGTGTCGTACAGCTCGAGCGCGAGCATCCATGCTGCGACGATGATCAGTGACACGATCGTGTAGCTGACGGCGATGTCACCGCGAGAGCCGCTGAAGCCGGTGGCCGTATAGTCGAGGCCGACCCAGGCGATCTGCGTGCCGAACACCACCCAGAGCAGCACGAGCAGGTCCGTGATTCGCACACGGCTCGCCAGTTGCGACGCCCATGCCGTGGTCGACATCGTCGCGGCTGCGTAGAAGCGGCCCATCACCACGTCGCACCCCCGTCTGCCGAGCGGGCGAGCACTCCCCCGGTCCAGGCCCACAGGGTGCCGTCGGGCGCGACATCGATCGCGGTGGTTCCGGGCGCGGGGTCGGCCTCGAGGCAGGCGCCCGGTTGCGGTTCGTCTTCGGCAGCGGGGTCGACGACGGCGATGCGGATGCCGCGGCATCCGTCGCCCGTGACCGCCACGAGGTAGCCGGTGGGCCCGCCGGCGAGCGCGACCGCACCCGACGCGGTGTCCGCCGACCACGTGGCGCCGACATCGGCCGTGATGAGCAGCTCGCCCGAGGCGCACAGCACGGCGGCCGAGGTCAGCGCCGAGCCCGCGACCTGCACGGCGCCGGCGTCGGCCTCGCACGGCGCCGAGTCGCCGTTCGGTCCGACGACGCGCCCGCCGTCGAGGTACCACGCGGGTTCGGCCTCTCCCGTCGGTTCCCAGTCGTCGCCCTGCACGTAGCTGCGGTAGCGGCCGAGGGCGCAGGCCGGGTCGCGGGCCACCATCGTGACGATGTCGCCCTCGCTCGCTTCGACGGACTGCAGCTCGGTCAGGCCCTCCGTGAAGCCCGCGGTCCAGGTGGCACCGCCATCGACGGTCACCTCGATCGTGGCCTCCGCGGCCTGACAGGTGCCGGTCGCACCCCGGTAGGCGGTGTTCGCGTCGAGCGCGGCGATCATCACGGTCGGGCGGATGCCGGTGGCGGGCGCCGGCTCGGTCGGCGCGGTCGCTGCCGGGGCATCCGTCTGGGCGGGCGACCCGCTCGGCAGAGCCGGGATCGTGGGGAGCACCTCGCGTTGCGGCGTGCTCGACTCCGGGCGAACCGACGCCAGCGCCCACCACACGAGGGCTGCGTCGACGAGCACGAACACGACGATCGCCGCAACGGCCCAGGGGGCGGTGGCGAGACGTGCCTGCGGGGAATCGCTACGAGCCACCGCGACCACCCGGCACCGACGTCGTGGCGAGCGCGGACACGATGGACTCGACGGCTTCGTCGATCAATCGTCCGGCCTCGTCGTACACCGCGTCGGGCGCGCGGTACGGATCGAGGATGTCGTCGTCGTTCGGGTCGGACGGCGGTGGCGCGAGGCCACGGGATCGTGCTGCGGCATCCGTCGCCCGTTGGAGGCGGTCGGCGATGCCGGGGTGGGTGGGATCGAGGCCCTGGGGTGCGGGACTCGACGATGGGCGGTTCAGGATGAGGTCTGCGGATGCCGCGTCGAGGTCGGCGTCGAGCTCGCCCTCGTCCGCCAGGTAGGCGACCACCCGGGCGAACTCCCGCAGCGTATACGCGCGCCGGGCGGCACGTGGCACGAGCTCGGCGACCTGGGCGCGATGCGCGCGGGTCGCCGTGAGCACGAGGTCGGCGTCGAGCACGAGCTGTTCGGTGAGCTGCCGTGCGGCGTGTCCGGCGGGGTCGGCACCGTAGCGCACCGAGAGCATGGCGGCCTCCGGCGTCATGGGGTGGCCGACGAGCGCACCCGTGCCGGCGCTCGAGACCGAGACCCCTTCGGCGCCGGCATCCGCGAGGCGGGCGGCCAGCACCTGCTCGGCCACGGGCGACCTGCAGATGTTGCCGGTGCACACGACGAGCACGTTCACGCGCCGGCCGCCGTCTCCGCCTTCGGCGCAGGCTCCGCACGCTCCGCGGCCGGCACGGGCGCTTCCTCCTTCGGGGCGTATCCGTAGCCGTAGCCGTACCCGTATCCATAGCCGTAGCGGCCGTAGCCGTAGGCGTCGGGGCCCTTGGTCGGCAGCATCGTGAGCACGATGCCCGACACGTTGGCGTCGACGTTCTCGAGCACGGCGAACGCACCCTTGACCTGGCCCTTGTGCGCGCGCCCCACCGCGACCACGAGGATCGCCCCGCCCGCGGCGCGCGTCAGCACCGCGGCATCCGTCACCGGCAGCAGCGGCGGCGCATCGAAGAGCACGACGTCGAAGGCGCGGTTCAGCTCCTTGACGGTCTCGGCCATGACCACGGAGCCGAGCAGCTCGCTGGGGTTGGGTGGCACGCGACCCGCCGGCAGCACGTACAACTGGCTGCGACCCCACGGCTGGATGACGTCCTGCAGTTCGGCACGGCCGATCAGCAGGTCGGTGAGCCCGACCGCACCCTCGATGCCGAGGTACGACGCGACCTTCGGACGCCGAAGGTCGGCGTCGACGAGCAGCACCCGGGCACCGGCATCCGCCAGGGCGATCGCGAGGTTCGCCGCCGTCGTCGACTTGCCCTCCGACTCGATCGACGACGTCACCACGAACGACCGCTCGGGGCGGCCGGCGTCGAGGAACTGCAGGTTCGTGCGCAGCGCGCGGAACGACTCCGCGCGAGGCGAGTGCGGGTCGGCGTGCACGATGAGCGGGCGTTCCTTCGCCTTCGGGTCGTACACGATGCCGCCGATCACCGGAGTGTCGGTGACCTGCTCGAGGTCGCGCTCGTTGCGGATGCGCGTGTCGAGCGTCTCGCGGAGCACGGCCGCGCCGACGCCGAGCGCGAGCCCGATCAGGCCGCCGAGCGCGATGTTCAGGGGAACGTTCGGGCTCACGGGCTTCTGCGGCACGGCTGCGTGCTGCACGAGCGTGAGTCGCACGGGCGAGGTGCCGGTCGCCGCGCTGTCGGCACCGGCGACACCCTCTGCACCGGTGTCGGCCGCGGCCGGGTCGCCACCGGTCGGACCCGTGGTCTCGATGGCCGCGACGACATTCGTCAGGCTCTCGGAGATGGCCGTCGCGACCTCGGCGGCGAGGGCCGGGTCGGCGTCGGTGACCGTGATCTCGATGAGCGTCGTGTCGGGCAGGTTGACGGCGGTGACCTCGCGCGCGAGTTCGTCACTGGTCATGTCGACCTGCAGCGAGGCGATCGCCGGCAGCAGCACGATGGGCGTCGACACGAGGTCGGCGTACGTCTTGACGCGCTGCTGCGTGAAGGTGTTGCCCTGGGTCCGCTCGCCGATCGAGTCGCCGCTCGACGTCGACACGAACACCTTCGCCGACGAGCTGTACAGCGGCGTCTGCATGATCGAGAACACGGCACCGGCGGCGACGCCGAGGAGCGTGAGCAACGCGATCAGCACCCAGCTCTGCCGCAAGATGCGGATGTAGTCGCGTAGTTCCACGTGTTCAGGCCCCGTCCCCGCAGCGTGCCGAATCGTGACACGGATACGCTAAGCCCCGTGGCACCCTCTCAACATGCCCCGGGGAGTGGGGGTGTGTCAACAACCGACACTCCCTCTTTCGGCGGCGCCGACGACTCCGCCGTGCGCTGGGGCGTGACGGATGCCGCCGTCGGCATCCTGCTCGCGGCCGCCTGCTCGCTCGGCTGGGCCTGGCTCACCCGCACCGTCGTCATCGACGAGTGGCTGCAGGTGCTCGGTGCCTACCTGGCCGTCTGGGTGCCCCTCGTGCTCGTGCTCTGCATCGCGGATGTCGCGCGCGGCCGTCGATCGTTCGCCGCCGACTTCGGGCTGCGCTTCCGCTTCATCGACCTGCTCTGGGGTGTCGGCACGGGCCTCCTCGTGCGCGGACTCGTGACCGTGATCGAGCTCGCCTGGACCGGACGCACCTCGCTCGACGGCGGCGTGCTCGCCCTGCCCACCGGGTTCGCCTTCTGGTTCGGCCTCGTGCTCGCACCCGTGCTGCTGGGGCCGCTCATCGAGGAGACGTTCTACCGCGGGCTGGTGCAGCGAGCCGTGCAGCGTCGCACCCGCGCGCGGGCGGCCGTCGCGGCATCCGTCGCCGTCGTGGTGAGCGCGCTGGTGTTCGGGCTCGCCCATCTCGCCCAGGGCGCCGCGCTGTCACCGACCGCCGCCGGCGTCGCCTTCGTGAGCACGTTCGTGTTCGGCCTGGCTGCCGGCGCGCTCGCGGCCGCGACCGGCCGGATCGGCGGCGCGATCATCGCCCACGTGGTGTTCAACGGGCTGCTCGTGCTGGCGATCGTCACCTGAGGGCCGCGTGCGCGCGTCGCTCAGTGGCGGCCGTTCAGCACGCCGCCCGACTCCTCGAGGTAGCAGACGCCGCAGAGCGACTCGTAGGTGACGGTCTGAGCGCCGCTCGCGCTGAGCTCCGTCGAAGCGTCGATCGCGACCTGGTCGCCGTCGAACACGAACCGGCCGTCGATCGTGCGCCCGTTGAAGATGGCCTTGCGGCCGCAGCGGCAGATCGTCTTCAGCTCTTCGAGGCTGTGCGCGACCTCGAGCAGGCGACGACTGCCGGGGAACGCGACCGTCTGGAAGTCGGTGCGGATGCCGTAGGCCAGCACCGGGATGCCCTCGATGAGCGCGATGCGCAGCAGGTCGTCGACCTGCTCGCCCGTGAGGAACTGCGCCTCGTCGACGAGCAGGCAGCTCACGTCGCGACCGTTCTCGGCCGCCGAGATCGCCCGGCGCTGCTCGAACAGCTCGCGCGCGTTCGCGTCTGGAGCGATCACGAAGTCGACCTCGCGCACGACGCCGAGCCGCGAGACGATGTCGCGATCGCCCTTGGTGTCGACCGAGGGCTTGGCGAGCAGCACGCCGTGCCCGCGCTCCTCGTAGTTGAACGCCGCCTGCAGCAGCGCGGTCGACTTGCCCGAGTTCATGGCGCCGTAGCGGAAGTACAGCTTCGCCATCAGGCGCTCCGGACCTTCGACGGACGGACCTCAACCGATGACATGACGAAACTCCACCGTGACATTCTCCCCCGTCGTCGCGACTTCCGCAGCCAGGCCGACCGCGCGCGCGACCGCGGCGAACCGTTCGATCGACCGGCGGTTCGGCGGCTCGACGCCGAAGACCGCGTCGACCGCGATCCGGACCACGCGCCCGCGCGCGGACTCGGTGTCCTCCCGATCGACGGCCACGCGGATCGACGCAGCCCGCCCGTCGCCGGCGAGCCAGTTCAGCAACGCGGTGAGCGCCGCCCGCTGATCGTCGCGCAGGCTCGCCACGGCCGTGTCGGCCTGGACGATCTCAACCGGCACCCCCTGCCGACGCACGAGATCGGCTGCCAGGTCGCTCAACCAGGTCGTCGCGATCTCCTCGCGGAGGGTCGCCCGCAGCGCCTCGGCCAGTTGCCGGGCGCGGTCGGCGTCCGCGACGGACACGCGTTCGACGTTCAGCATGGCGGCGAGGAACGGGAGCACCTCGCGGCGCAGCACCGCGACACTGCCGTGATCGACGGAACTCGCGAGCCCGGCACGGAGCTCGGCGTCTCGCTGGAGCAGCACTCGGTTCGCCTTGCGCTGCCATTCGAGCGTGATGTGCACGATCGACCAGGAGTACCCCGCCGCTGCGGCACTCGCCACCACAGTCGGCAGCACGTAGACGAGCACCATCACCACGACGGGCAGGTCCTGCCACACCGGCCTGGCACGGTCGGCCATGAGCACCGAGAGCACCGCGGTCGACAGCGCGCCGGCGGTGAGCAGCGTGGTCCAGCTGCAATACGGCGCGAGCGAGACCATCAGGATGCCGATGACCATCGGGCCGAAGTCGTCGTAGAGGGAGCGGTCGTTGCCGATCGTGCTGAGGTACTCGGCGACCGCGGCGCCGACCCCGAACACGACGACGATCCAGAGGCGCTCCGGCGTGAACGGCGCCCGCGACGGACGCGTGGCGACGGTTGCCGTCACTGCGGCGATCACGACGAGCACGATGGCCGCGATCGCCGCCACCGGTGAGACCACCTCAGCCCAGTGCGCGACGGTCATGAGGACCGCGGTGAGGGTCGCGACGACACCGCCGAAGTGCGGCAGGATCGACGACGAGGCGAGTGCGCCGATCGGGTCGATGTCCTTCGGGGCGAGGCGGGCGGTGCTCATGCGCCTCCCTCGGGAACCGTGAGCACGACGGTCGTGCCGACGCCGATCGCCGACCACACTCGGGCGGTACCGCCCTCACGCTCGATGCGTGCGACGACGTCATCGCGGAAGCCGCGCCGGCCGGCCGGGATGCGGTCGACGTCGAACCCTGATCCGACGTCCATGACCGCGACGGTCACCTCGCCGCCGCCGTAGCCGATGATCATCTCGGCCTCCTGCACCCTTGCGTGCCGCGCGACGTTGCGCAGGCATTCGGCGACGGCCGTGTCGAGTTCGGCTGCACGGCGTGGCCCGAGGTGCGAGAGCACCGCGAGGTCACCTGTCATCTGCACGTCGAGGCCCTCGTCGGCGGCGGTCGCGAACGCCAGGTCGAGTACGGGCGTGACGTCTGCATCGCCGCTCGCCCTCGGTGCCGATGCGACCTGCTCGCCGCGGTGCTGCGCCATCCAGTCGCGCCCGACGAGCAGTTCGAGGTCTTGACGGATGTCGGTGCGCAGGCGCTCGTCGACCGGTCCGGAGCCGGCCGACGCGATCGCGAGCAGGTGGCCCATCGCGGTGTCGTGCAGTCGTGTGACCGCCTCGAGTTCGTGATCCCGACGGGCCGTGGCCTCGCGCGCGGCGACGTTCGCCCGCACCAGGGCCGCCTGACGGCGAAGGCCCCCGCGCCGCGTCAGGCCGTCGACCCCGCGGATGAGCATGACGAAGACGGCGACGGCGGTCGCGGCGGTGTTCACCTGGAACGCCGAGTCGCTCAGCATCGCACCGACGAACGTGGCGAGCTGGCTCGTGCCGTACCCGATCGCGGCCCAGATGCAGGCGATCACCGACGCGTTGCCGGCCCCGCCCACGAGCACCAGGGCGATGCAGGGAATCGCGATGACCGCGTTGTCGGTGCTGCCGAGGTCGTAGTCCGCACTCATCGCGAGCACGGTCAACCAGACGGTCGCCCCGGCGCCGACGACGAGGTAGAGCAAGGTCGACGTCACCGTGCGATGCAACGCCACGACCGACAGCAGGCCCGCCATGATCACCGTGAGCCCCGCCGCGATCCAGCCCGACGGACGACCGCCGACGGCGAGGGCGAGGGCGACGAGCGCGCCCATTCCGAGGTACACCCAGGCGGCGACATGGCCGGCGTGCACGATGGCGCGGCCCTCGGAATCACGCGACAGATCTCCGGGGAGCCCGAGCGTCATGGGCACCTCCGAGGGCTCGTGCCGAGTGGATCGGGTTCACACTGGACTCTCCGGATTATCCCAGAAATGGACTCGATTCCGTGCATGCGCCGTTCGTCGGATCGCCGCGCCCCTCGGCGACGGCGCTCATCGGCGCCCTCAGAACAGCGCGTCGGGTGTCGCGGCGAACTCCGTGCGCGACGCCGATCGGCGAGCTGCCGCACCGGCCATCGCGGCCGTCGTGGCCGCCGACCTGACCCCGCCCGTGGCGGGGTCCTCCTGCCCGCGGGCGAGTCCGTGCGCGCGCAGCAGCGGCGCCACCCGAGCGGCAAGCCACTTGCGGTACTCCTTCGGCGCGTAGGCGTTCTGGCCGTAGTACATCGACCGGTACTTCGTCACGAGTTCGGGGTGCTCGCGGTCGAGCCACTGCATGAACCAGGGTTTGACGCCCTGCCGCAGGTGCAGCGCCGAGTACACGACGCTCGTGGCACCGGACGCCTTGACCTGCCGCAGCGCCTCGTCGAGGTGAGCCCTCGTGTCGGTGAGGTACGGCAGGATCGGCATCAGGAACACCGTGCAGTCGAGCCCCGCTTCGCGCACCGCGGTGACCGTCGCGAGCCTCGCCTTCGTGCTCGGCGTGCCCGGCTCGATCGACTGCTGCAGTTCGTCGTCGTAGACCGCGATCGACATCGCCAGGTCGACCGGCACCTGCGTGGCCGCCTCGACGATGAGCGGCAGGTCTCGCCGCAGCAGTGACCCCTTCGTGAGGATGCTGAACGGGGTGCCACTCGAGGCGAGCGCATCGATGATGCCCGGCATGAGCCGGTACCGCCCCTCGGCCCGCTGGTACGGGTCGGTGTTCGTGCCGAGCGCCACGGGCTCATGACGCCACGACCGCTTCGCGAGCTCGCCGGCGAGCACCTCGGCGACGTTCACCTTCACGATGATCTGCCGGTCGAAGTCGTCGCCCGCATCGAGGTCGAGATACGTATGCGTGGGCCTCGCGAAGCAGTTGTGGCTCACCACGCCGTTCGCGATGAAGTCTCCGGTCGACGTGGTGATGTCGAGCAATTCCCGCTCACCGGGCAGCGGCTCAATCGAGACCACGCGCAGATCGGCCTTGCTCTTGATCGCCGCCCCGACGAGAGCGAGCTTGCGCGTGATCGCCGGTTGTGCGATCGAGAAGAAGGCGCTCCTGGAGGGAAGGCCCCCTGTGACCCGAATGTTGGCGACCCCGATCGAGTTGGCCTTTTCACGGACGAACGGAACCATGAACCGCACCAGCGCCTGCTCGATGGCGACGAGGATCGCTTCGTCTTTGTTCGAGATGCGGAGGATGCCACGGCTGCACGACCCCTCGGCATCGAAGATGCCCCCCAGATATCCTGCCGCCCACTCATCGCACGGGTCTTGCGGCCAGGAGATCAGGCGTGAGATCGACTCGTGGTCGGCACGACGGGCGGTACGGATCGCGGACATCGGACGACGCGTCGCGCTGGCCGGAGCGAACTCGAACGACTTCGTCGTGATGCCGAACCGCTCGAGATAGGCGCGCGTTCGGACGAGCGCCTCGGGGTCTGCGAGTGCGAGCCGGAACTGGTGGACGTTGTTCGGGGTTCCGCTCGGTCGCGTGTATGTACGCGCGAACAGCAGCCCGTCTCCTCGGATCATGCCAGCGAGATATCCCATCGCGTAGCGGTCGGAGTCGATCGAGATCTCAGGACGACCGCCGGCTCGGCCGAACCCCATGAGCGAGTTCCCGGTGGTGAGGTACGGCCGCTGACCCGGACCGCTCATGGCCCCAGTGACGTGCTTCCAACCCCGCTCCGTCAAGAACCGGTGGTCGCCGCTCGCGATGATCGCTGTGCCATCGGCGAGCGTGATGCGGTAAGCCTGCTTCCGGGTCGACCACTTGGCGAGGACCGTCGCGGGCGTGTACCGCCGGTATCGCCCGTCGACGCGGGTGCCGATCACTTCCTCGCCGACCTCGAGATCGCGGAGCAGTTTCTCGCGCCCGTCGCTCATCGTGATGACGGTGTCGGGGTCTAGGCAGTAGACGCAAGCATGGCTGCAGCCCCGGTAGGGGTTGACGGTCCAGCTGAACGGCATCGACGACGGGCCCGGCACGTGGTTGAGCGCAGACTTCGCGAGCACCTCGTGAAAGGTCATGCCGGCGAACTCGGGCGTCTGCACGGTGCGCACGAGGTTGTTGAGACGGGCGAGACCGGGCAGGGTGCCGGCCTGGTCGACCCCCAACTGCTGCCCGCTCCACCTCATGCAGACATTCGAACACATGTTCGAATCAACCGCAAGCCAGCGCGCGGGGCCTGGGATCTGCATCACGGCGCGGACGCGAATGGGCGCCATTCGCACCGCGACGCGACCCTTCGCGTCCGCGCAACGGGTGGCGAGGGCCGATGCACGGCACAACGGGGCGGGGCTACGAGCGGCGCGCCGCGACATCCGGATGCCGCGGCGCGCCGCTCGTCAGGCCGGAACCGGGTCGGGCACGACGACTCGGGCCGCCAGCACCGGCCGGCCGCCCGTCAGCTCGAGCCGATCGCCCGACCACCGACGACGCAGCCACCGGTCGTGGCTGGCGAGCACGACGGCGCCCGGATACGTGCCGAGCGCGTGCTCGAGGTCGGTCGCGAGCGCGAGCGAGAGGTGGTTCGTCGGCTCGTCGAGGAGGAACAGGTGCGGCGGCCTCGCGATCACGAGGGCGAGCGCCAGGCGCCGCTGCTGCCCGACCGAGAGCGCGCCGACGGGCCGCGACTCGTCGCGCGGCGCGACGAGCCCGAGGCTCGACAGCGGCACCTGCTCAGCGCGCCGCTCCCCCAGGGTGCGCTCGTAGACGCGCCGCGCCGCAACCTCGGGCTCGGCGAAGCGTACGTCCTGCTCGAGCAGCTGCACGCGCAGCCCCCTGCGCCGCTGCACCGAACCGCGGTCGAGCCGCTGCGTGCCTGCGAGCACGTTGAGCAGCGTCGACTTGCCCGCGCCGTTGTCACCCGTCACGAGCAGCCGCGCCGTCGAGGGCACCTGCAGCGACGGCACCTCGAGGCGTCCTTCGACCGCGGCATCCGTCAGTTGCGCGAGCAGGCCGGATGCCTCGTCGAGCGCCTGCGAACCCTGCGGGATGCCCGCGAACGCGAGCGGCGACGGCGGCTTCTGCACCTGCTCGCGCTCGAGCACCTCGAGGCGCTGCTCGGCGTTGCGCACGCGCCGCGCGACCGTGCGATCGACGTTCTCGCCCTTGAAGTGGCGGATGAACTTGTCGTTGTCGGTCGCGGCCCGGCCGTGCGCGACGTTCCGCGCCGCGCCCCCGCCACTGTTCGCGACGAGCGCGCGGAGCCCGGCGAGCTCCTGCTGCTCGACCTCGAACTGGCGCTGCCAGCGCTGCCGCTCGTCGGCCTTCACCGAGAGGAACTCGGTGAAGCCACCGCCGAACACCGTGCCACCGGATGCCGCGAGCAGGTCATCGCTCGTGATGCGGGTGCTCGCATACGTCGACGGACCCGAACGCCCGCGGGTCGCCTGCGGCTCGGCCACGGCGAGCGCGCCGCGCCGCCCCGGATCGAGGTCGAGCAGGCCCGTCGCGACGCGATCGAGGAACTCCCGGTCGTGGCTCGCGAACAGCACCGGCCCGCGCCAGGCGCGCAGCCTCGACTCGAGGAACGCCGCGGCGTCGTCGTCGAGGTGGTTGGTCGGCTCGTCGAGCAGCAGCGCGTCGGGCGCCCGCAGCAGCAGCGCCGCGAGGGCGAAGCGACTGCGCTGGCCGCCCGACATCTCGTCGACGCGGCGGTCGAGGCCGAGCGAGCCGACCCCGAGCCCGTCGAGCAGCTGGTCGCGCCGGGCGTCGGCACCCCACACGTCGGCATGCTCGGCCGCGTCGAGGGCGGCCGCGTACCGGTCGGCGGATGCCGCGGCCGCGGCCTCGTCGTTCGAGAAGCCGCCGCCCGACGCGCCGTGCGTGGCGCCGCCGGTGTCGAAGCCCGCACCGGCGCCCGCACCGGTGCCCGCGAGCGCCGCCGCAGCCGCGTCGAGCTCGCGCTCGATCGCCCGCACGTCGTCGAGCGCATGCTCGAGCACGTCGCCGATGCGGTCGCCCGGCGCGAACGGGAGCTCCTGCGTGAGCAGCCCCGTTCGTCGCGGGCGGCTGACCCGGCCGTCGCCCGTCACGTCGGGTGCCGGCGTGGGCGGCCCGCCCGCGGCATCCGTCGCCTGCGACAGGGCGATCAGCCGCAGCAGCGTGGACTTCCCGACGCCGTTCTCGCCGATGAGGCCGAGGCGCTGGCCGGGAGCGACCGAGAAGCCGAGATCGCTGAACACGCGGCGATCGGGGTAGTGCGCCGACAGGTCGTCGACGCGGAGATAGGAGGAATACGAGACGTGTACCGACATGCGGAACGCCCTTTCACGAATGCTCCCGGGCCGTCGACGGATGCCGCGCGCAGGCGGTCGGTCGAGCGGTGCACCGCACGGATCCGCCGCACGCGCATGGCAGCGCCGACGACCCGGGAGCGGAGAAGGAATCCCGCCGGGCATTGCCGAGATGGATGCAGCCGTCACCGTCGCGAACAGTGGAATGGGTACACCCGATGTCTACGGCGCCTCAGGCGCGGGACGGTGGGAGTACTCACTTCATAGCGGGGTCGACGATAGCAGACGTCGATCCGAAAAGTACAGGGCGCCGACGCGAACCGCCGGCGAATGCCTACGCCTGGAGCTGCAGCGTCTTCGCCGTCTCGGCGAGCGAGGCCTCGGCGGCCGCCGGGTCGCCCGAGAGCGTCGTGCCGTAGCCCGGGATCATCTCGCGGAGCTTCGGCTCCCACTCGGCCATGCGGTCGGGGAAGCAGCGCGCGAGCACGTCGAGCATGATGGGCGCGGCCGTCGAGGCGCCGGGCGACGCGCCGAGGAGGCCGGCGATCGTGCCGTCGGCGCCCGTGATGACCTCGGTGCCGAACTGCAGGATGCCGCCCTTCTCGGGGTCCTTCTTCATGACCTGCACGCGCTGGCCGGCCGTGATGAGCTCCCAGTCCTCGGTCTTCGCCGTCGGCATGAACTCGCGCAGGGCCTGCATCTTCTTCTCGCGGTTGGCCATGAGCTCGCCGACGAGGTACTTCACGAGGTCGAAGTTCTTCAGGCCGACCTGGATCATCGGGCCGAGGTTGTGCAGGCGGATCGAGAACGGCAGGTCGAACCAGGTGCTCGTCTTCAGGAACTTCGGCGTGAAGCCGGCGTACGGGCCGAAGAGCAGCGCGGTCTCGCCGTCGACGACGCGCGTATCGAGGTGCGGCACCGACATGGGCGGTGCACCGACGGCGGCCTTGCCGTAGACCTTCGCCTGGTGCTGGGCGACGAGCTTGGGGTTCGTGGTGCGCAGGAACTGGCCCGAGATCGGGAATCCGCCGAAGCCCTCGATCTCGGAGATGCCCGAGTGCTGCAGCAGGGCGAGTGCGCCGCCGCCCGCGCCGACGAAGACGAAGCGCGCGTTCACGGTGCTGGGCGTGCCGCCGACGAGGTGCTTGACGCGCAGGCGCCACGTTCCGTCTTTCTGGCGCTTCAGTCGCGTGACCTGGTGGTTCGTGTGGATCTCGGCACCGCGCTCGGAGATGTCCGTGAAGAGGTACTTCGTGAGCGCTCCGAAGTCGACGTCGGTGCCCGAGACGATGCGCGTGGCGGCGACCTTCTGTTTGGGGTTGCGCTTCTTCGCGAGGAGCGGGGTCCACTCGGCGATGCGCTCGAGGTCCTCGGTGTACTCGAGGTCGGGGAACAGCGGCTGGTCCTTCAGCGCCGCGACGCGCTTCTTCAGGTACTCGATGTTCGCCGCACCGCGCACGAACGTCATGTGCGGTGCGGTGTTGATGAAGTTGTGCGGCTCGGGCAGCGCGCCGGTCGAGACGAGGTACGCCCAGTACTGGCGGCTGATCTGGAACTGCTCGTTGATCGAGACGGCCTTGGCCGCGCTCACGCTGCCGTCGGGGTTCTCGGGCATGTAGTTCAGCTCGCAGAGCGCGGCGTGGCCGGTGCCCGCGTTGTTCCAGGCGTTCGAGCTCTCTTGGGCGACCTCGCCGAGGCGCTCGTAGACGCGGATGGACCAGTCGGGCTGAAGCCTGGAGATGAGGGAGCCGAGCGTCGCGCTCATGATGCCCCCGCCGATCAGGACGACGTCGACCGTTTCCGCTGAATTCACGGATTCCAGTGTATGCGCCGTCGCGGGTGCCTCGGACCACGGCAGCTCGACGTCGAGAGAGTCTCGAATGCGGTGCTGATCGGCCACGATCAGGGCGAGCGGATGCCGCGGGCCGGCGTGGTGCACACGGCGGGCGGATGCCCCGAACGACCCGAGCGGCCGCGACGCGCCCCACGCGCGTGCGGCCGCTCAGCCCCCCACCGGCACCGACGCACCCGTCGACGCCGCGACCTCGTCGCGGGCGCGCACGAGCGCATCGGGGCCGGCGCCCCCGGACTCGAGCGCGAGCAGTGCAGCGCCGATGATCGGCGCGCTCGCGAAGAACTCGAGCACAGCCCCGGGCGCGATCGCGGCAAGCCCCGCCGCGACGCGCCCGAGCATCCGGGAATCGCCCGAGCGCACGACGCCACCGCCGAGGACGACGGGCACCGCGCGATCGAGCAGGTCGAGTCTGGTGAGGCAGGCCCGCGCGAACGCGAGGATCTCGTCGGCCTGCCGGTCGACGAGTGCCCCCGCCACCGCGTCACCGCCGCGCGCCGCCTCGAAGACGACGGGCGCGAGGTCGGAGAGCTCGGCGGTCGAGCGGCGCCCGAAATGCAGGTCCTCGATCAGGTCGGACAGGGATGCCGCGCCGAGGCGTTCGACGATCGCGGCCGTCAGCACGGTCGGCTCGCCCCGGCCGTCGACCTCGCGCGCGGCATGCCAGAGCGCCTGCTCCCCCAGCCCGGAGCCGCCGCCCCAGTCACCGGAGATCGGCCCGAGCGATGGGAACCGGGCCGAGGCGCCGTCGGCGCGAACGCCGATCGCGTTGACCCCGGTTCCGCAGACGACGGCGATCGCGTCGGGCGCATCGGTGCCCGCGCGGAGCAGCGCGAAGAGGTCGTTGTCGATCACGGTCGACGGCGACGCCCACGCCAGCCAGTCGATCGCCGTGCGGTACCGCTCGATCTCGACGGGCAGGTCGAGGCCAGACAGGTAGAGGTCGACCTGCAGCACGGGCCGCCTGGCCGAGACCGCGCTGACGAGCTCGTCGACGACGGCGACGGATGCCGCGAGCCCCTCGAGCTGCGGACTCGAACCCGGTCCCCGGCGATGCGCGACGACCCGCCCGTCGAGCGTCAGGGCGACCGCGTCGGTCTTCGACCCGCCGCCGTCGACCGCGACGACCACGGGTGCCGAGTCGGACGCGCCGGCTCGCCGCAAACGGCCCGCCGCGGCATCCGCAGCTCGAATGCCGATGCCCCGCCCTGCGCCTGCGCCCGTGCCCCCGCCCGAGCCCGCGCTCATGCCCACTCCAGGAATCGTTCGTTCTCGGCGAGCAGCAGGTCGGTGAGGCGTTCGGCGCGGTCGTGCTGCAGCACGAGCGGGTGCGCGCGCATCGCCCGGAGCACCCGGTCGCGCCCGCCGTGCACGGCGGCGTCGAGCGCGAGCCGCTCGTAGCCGGCGACCGAGGCGATGAGGCCCCAGATGTCGTCGGGCAGCGGGGCGACGGGCTCGGCGGTGAACCGCCCGTCGCGGAACACCGCGGGCACCTCGATCACGTGGTCGTCAGGCAGGAAGGGCATCACGCCGTCGTTGCGCAGGTTCACCACGCGCGACCGCGACGTGCCGTCGCGCATGGCGGCGAGCAGCTCGATCGCGGCCTCGGAGTAGAACGCGCCGCCGCGGCCCTCGAGCGCCGCGGGCTTCTCGCGCTGCGACGCGTCGGCGTAGAGGTCGAGCAGCTCGCGCTCGATCGCCTGCACCGCCTCGGCCCGCGTCGGCGACGAGCGCTGCTCGCGCAGCACCTCGTCGTGCGCGTAGAAGTACCGCAGGTAGTAGGAGGGCAGCACGCCCAGCTGCGCGATGAGTTCCGGCGCGAGGTGCACGTCGCCGGCGAGCTCTCCGAGCCGGTCGCGGAGCAGCCCGGGCAGCTCGTCGCGGCCGTCGACCTGCACGCTGCGCTCCCAGGTGAGGTGGTTGAGGCCGACGTGTCCGAGGCTCACGCGGTCGTGCTCGACGCCGAACACCGACGCGAACCGACGCTGGAACCCGATCGCGACGTTGCAGAGGCCGACGGCGCGGTGCCCGGCCTCGAGCAGCGCGCGCGTCACGATGCCGACCGGGTTGGTGAAGTCCACGATCCACGCGTCGGGCTTCGCGTGCTCGCGTACGACGTCGGCGATGCGCAGCACCACCGGCACCGTCCGCAGTGCCTTGGCGAGCCCGCCGGGGCCCGTGGTCTCCTGGCCGATGCAGTCGACCTCGTGCGGCCACGTCTCGTCGGCGTGCCGGGCGTGCTGACCGCCGATGCGAAGCTGGATCAGCACCGCGTCGGCATCGGCGACGCCGGCCACGAGGTCGGTCGTGCCCACGACGCGGCCGGGGTGGCCGGCATGCGCGAGCATGCGCTGCGACATGCCGGCGACGAGCGCCAGCCGCTGCTCGTCGGGGTCGACGAGCACGACCTCGTCGATCGGCAGCACCTCGCGCAGGCGGGCGAAGCCGTCGATGAGTTCGGGGGTGTAGGTCGAGCCGCCGCCGACGATCGCGAGCTTCATGCGTCCTCCTCAGGTCGAGTGGGTGGTGTTCGTGGATGGTTCCGGGCGCGACGGCGCGTTCGAACGACCGTTTCCGGGATCGACGAGCGGTGCGCCGAGCGCGCAGGGCGAGCGGATGCCGCATCCGCACGCCTAACGTGTCGAACTCAGCCGGCCGGGGTGATGTCCGCCTCGAGCAGGTCGCGGATGCGCTCGACGAGCAGGCGCCGCGCGCCGAGCAGCACCGGCTGGTCGCCCGTGGTGCTCGCCTGCACCGACAGGTGCGGATGCGCCTCGCGGTCGAGACGGCGGGTGACGCGCTCGGCGAGGCCGCCGCCGCCGGCCGCGCCGGTCGGACCGCCGAGCACCAGCAGACCCGGATCGACGATCGCGAGCAGCGGGGCGATGGCGACCACGACCCGCTCGGCGACCGCGTCGAGCGCCTCGGGGTCGGTCGGCAGCCGATGCAGCACGTCGCCGAGCCGTTCGCCCGCCTCGGCGCCGAGCAGGCGCGACACCGGGCGCCCGCCGACCAGGCTCGTCAGGTCGTCGGCACCCGGTTCGATCGAGCTCGCGCTCCGTGGCACTTCGAGGTAGCCGATCTCACCGGCTCCGCCCGAGGCGCCGCGGTGCACGACCCCGCCGAAATCGAGCGCGACGCCGAGACCCTGGCCGATCCAGAAGAGCACGGCGGTGTCGGCCTCGGTCGACACGCCCACGGCACGCTCGGCCATGGCGGCGAGGTTCACGTCGTTCTCGAGCACCGCGGTGAGACCGAGGCGCTCCTCGATGCGGGCACGCGAGCCCGTTGCCGGCCACCCCGGCAGGGTGTCCGTGAACGAGAGCGTGTCGCCGATGACGTCGACCGCCGCCTGCACGCCGACCGCCACGATGCTCACCGTGGCCGGGTCGACCTCGGCCGCGGCGCAGGCCGCATCGATGGCTCGACGCACGTCGGCGTCGGGTGTGCGCTCGGTCGTCGCGAGCGAGATCTCGGCGATCGGATGCTCGGCATCGGTCGCGTCGACGACGACCGCGTGGATGCCGTCGGCGAGCATGCTCACCGCGACGCCCGTGATGCGGTCGGGGCGCACGCCGTAGCTGACCGCGTTCGGCCCTCGGCCCGCGGACACCTCGCCGACGGGGTGGATCAGGTCGATGCGCTCGAGGCGCGCGAGCATCTGGGCGGCCGTGGGCTTGGACATGCCCGACAGCGCTCCGAGCTGGGCGCGCGTCAGCGGACCGTGTTCGAGCAGCAGGCGGAACGCCGTGCGATCGTTGTGCGCGCGCAGCCACGTGGGCGTGCCCGGGTCGACCTGGCTCACGTTCCCTCCCCTCTGCGGTGCCGGCGGAGCCGGCTCGATGTCGTTCGTGGTCTGCGTCACGTCAGCCGCCGCTCCGCACCTCGTCGCGCAGGGCGCCGAGCCGCTCGGGGTCCGCCGCGGCTTCGAGCAGCCGCTTCGTGTAGTCGTGCTGGGGGTCGAGGATGACGGCATCCGCACTGCCCCGCTCGACGATCTCGCCACGGTACATCACGAGGATCTCGTCGGAGAAGTGCCGCGCGGTCGCGAGGTCGTGCGTGATGTAGAGCACGCCGAGGCGCTCCTCGCGCTGCAGTGCGGCGAGCAGGTTCAGCACCCCGAGCCGGATCGAGACGTCGAGCATCGACACCGGTTCGTCGGCCACGATGAATCGCGCTCCGGGGGCGAGCGCCCGCGCGATGGCGACGCGCTGACGCTGCCCGCCCGACAGCTCGTGCGGCTTGCGCTCGGCGAACTGCGTGGCCGGCGTCAGCCGCACGCGCTCGAGCAGTGCCAGGACCCGGTCGCGCACCCCGGCTCGCGACAGCTCGGGGTGGTGGATGCGGATCGGCCGTTCGAGGTGGTGCTCGATCGAGTGAAACGGGTTCAGCGACGCGAACGGGTCCTGGAAGACCATCTGCACGTCGCCGCGGTACGCGGCGAGCGCCCGGCCGCCGCTGCCGCTCGGGGCACCGTCGAGCAGGATCCGCCCGCTCGTGGGCTGTTCGAGCTTCGCGATCATGCGGGCGATCGTCGACTTGCCGCTGCCGCTCTCGCCGACCAGCGCGATCGTCTTTCCGGCCTCGAGGGTGAACGAGACATCCTTCACGGCATGCAGGGTGGTGGCCTTGAGGCCGCTGCGCAGCCGGAAGTCCTTGACGAGGTTGCGGGCCTCGAGGCTCGCGATCGGCTGGTTCACACGGCCTCCGTGCTCGTCGTGAGGGCCGACGCGACGGGCATCGCTCCGGTGCGGATGAAGTCGCCGCGGTCGCCGCGGAGGCTCGGGAAGCTCTCGAGCAGCCGCTTCGTGTAGTCGTGCTGGGCGTCGCGGTAGATCTCGTCGGCCGTGCCGAGTTCGACGATCTCGCCGCGCAGCATGACCGCGATGCGATCGCTGATCTCGATGAGCAGCGGCAGGTCGTGCGTGATGAAGATGACCGCGAACCCGAGGCGTTCGCGGAGCCGCATGATCTCGCGGATGATGCCGCGCTGCACGACCACGTCGAGCGCCGTCGTCGGCTCGTCCATGATCATGACCTGCGGGTCGAGCGCGAGCGCCATCGCGATCATCATGCGCTGGCGCATGCCGCCCGAGAGTTCGTGCGGAAAGCTCGTGAGCCGGTCGGGGTCGACGCCGACGAGGTCGAGCAGCTCACGGCTGCGCGCGACGCGCTCGGCCTTGCGCATCTTCGGGCGGTGCGTGCGGAAGACGTCGTCGAGCTGCGCCTTGATGCTGAGCACCGGGTTCAGGGAGTTCATCGCACCCTGGAACACCATCGAGACCTTGTCCCAGCGGAACGCGCGCAGCCCCTCGCCGTTCAGGCTCACGACGTCGATGTCGCGGCCGTCGCGGTCGTGGAAGGTCACCTCGCCCGAGCTCATCATGGCCGGCGGCTTCAACAGGCGGTTGAGCCCGTAGGCGAGCGTCGACTTGCCGCACCCCGACTCGCCGGCGAGACCCAGGATCTCTCCGCGGTGCAGCGTGAGCGAGACGTTCTTGACCGCCTCGACGGGCGGATCGACGAGGTACTCGATCGAGACGTTCGTCGCGGTGAGCACGGCATCGGCGCGCGTCGGGTCGGCGGCCACCCGGCTCGTGATCACGTCGGCGGCGCTCATGCGACGCTCCCCTCTGCGGCGATGCCGCGACCCTCGCGTGCGGCCTTGCGGACCCGGCGGGTGTACTCCGGCGCGATGCGCAGCTTGGGATTGATGACCTCGTCGATGCTGAAGTTGATGAGCGAGAGCCCCGCGCCCAGCAGCGCGATCATGAGCCCCGGCGGCACGAACCACCACCAGGCGCCCATGCCGATCGCCTGACCGGTCTGCGCGTCGTTCAGCATGGTGCCCCACGTGATCGACCCGGTGGGTCCGAGGCCCAGGTACGAGAGCCCGGCCTCGCCGAGGATGGCGAAGATGATCGCGAACAGGAACTGCGCGGTGAGCAGCGGCAGCAGGTTCGGCAGGATCTCGACGAGGATCACGCGGTGCGTGCGCTCACCGGCGACGCGCGCTGCGGCGACGTACTCGCGGGCCCGCAGCGACCTCGACTGGGCCCTGAGCACGACCGCGGGTCCGGCCCAGGCGGTGATGCCGAGCACGATGGCGACGAGCAGCCAACTGCGACCGGGCACGTAGGTCGCGATCACCATCACGAGCGGCAGCCCCGGGATCACGAGCATGATGTTCGTGATCAGCGAGAGGATCTCGTCGGGCCAGTTGCCGAGGTAACCGGCCAGCACGCCGAAGAGCACCGAGAGCACGAGCGCGATGGTGCCGGCCACGATGCCGATCAGCAGCGAGCCGCGCGCACCGGCGGCGAGCTGGGCGAACACGTCGTACCCGAGCTTGGTGGTGCCGAGCCAGTGCTCGGAGCTCGGCGGCTCGAGCGACGGGTTGCCGCTGTAGGTCGGGCTCTGCGTGAAGAACGGCGCGATGACCGCGAAGGCCACGATGCCGACCACGAGCACGAGGCCCGCGGCGAGCTTGAGGGTGAGCTTCGGCATCCGGGTTCGGATGCCGCGCCTGCGGGCCTCGGCCTCGGCGCGCCCGTCGTCGGGCACGGCGCTGATGATGCCGATCGGCGCGACGATCTGGTCGTCGGGGGTGCGGTCGACGAGGGCCTCGTCGACCAGGGTGCGTGGCTCAGACATTGTGGCGCGCTCTCGGGTCGATGAATCCGTAGACGAGGTCCATGAGGAAGTTGGCGGCCAGCACCGTGATCGTGATCACGAGGAACACGCCCTGCATGAGCGCGTAGTCGTTGTTCTGCACGGCCTGGAACATGAGCTTGCCGACGCCCGGATAGGTGAACACCTGCTCCATGACGATGGAGCCGGCGACGACGAAGCCGAGGGTGATCGAGAAGCCCGCGATCGACGGGATGGCGGCGTTCCGCGAGGCGTACGCCTGCAGGATGCGGCGGGGGCGCAGGCCCTTCGCCTCGGCGGTGACGATGTAGTCCTCGCTGAGGGTCGCGACCATCATGTTGCGCATGCCGAACAGCCAGCCGCCGACCGAGCTCAGCACGATCGTGATCGCGGGCAGGATGCCGTGGTAGATCGCGTCGCTGAGGAACGCCCAGGTGGGCTCGGGCCCCTCGGGGAACGCGAACACGTCGTAGCCGCCGAAGATCGGGAACCACCGCAGGTTCACGGCGAACACCGCCACGAGGATCAGCGCGAGCCAGAAGTACGGGATGGACTGCAGCACCGTGGTGCCGGGCACGAGGTGGTCCACCCACGTGCCTCGGCGCCAGCCGACCCACGCGCCGATGCCGATGCCGAGCACGAACGCGATGACCGTCGAGAGTCCGACGAGCACGAGCGTCCATGGCAGCGCGTTGGCGATGAGCTCGGTGACCGGGGTCGGGTACTTCGTGACGGAGATGCCGAGATCTCCCTGAAGCAACCGACCCCAGTAGCCGAGGTACTGCTCCCAGAGGGGAACGTCGTCGCCGGAACCCAGGATGAGCCTGATGTTGCGGATGGTGGTCTCGGAGACCTCGCCGGCACGCTGCATCTTCGCGATGAGGATTTCGGCGGGGTCACCGGGCATCAGCCGCGGCAGGAGGAAGTTGAGCGAGATCGTCGCCCACAGGGTCACAAGGTAGATCGTGATCCGTCGTGCGTAGAACTTCATGGAGTGTGCTCTTCTTCGAACTCGGTCCTGGGTTCCGACAGGGTGACGGTTACTTCGCGGGCGTCAGGTTCGCGAGGATGACGCCGGCGGCCGAAGCGCCCCAGGCGGGCGGGAAGGCGTACAGGTCGCCTTCAGTCGGCCAGCCCGTGTAGTCCTTCGAGTTGGTGAAGGTCTGCGTGGCGTTGATGACGAGCGGGATGTAGGGCAGGTCGCGCACGATCTCGGTCTGGATGGTGGCGTAGGCGGCCTGCTTGGCAGCCTCGTCGTTCGTCGCTGCAGCTGCGGCGACGGCCTGGTCGACGACCGGGTTCGCGTAGCGGCTGAAGTTCCACGTGCCCGGTTCGAGTTGCTCGCCGACCTTGACCGTCGAGGCGCCCGAGAACCAGTCGTTGTAGATCTGGTACGGGTCGGCGACCGAGGTGCCGATGACGCCGCCCATGATCAGCTCGTACTGGCCGGTCTGGCGTGCGTCGGAGAACTCCTGCCACTGCACGGTCGAGGCGTTGACCTTGATGCCGGCCTCGGCCGCCTCTTCGGCGATGAGCTTCGCGGCGTCGTTGTAGTCGGTCCAGCCGTCGACCGAGATGAGGTCGAGCTCGATCGGCGTGCCGTCCTTGCCGTAGAACCCGTCGGAGCCCTTGGTGTACCCGGCGGCCTCGAGGATCGAGCCGGCCTCGGCGACGTCGGGCGACTGCGGGCTGACCGCGTTCGCCGGGTCGGCGAGCCACTTCTCGTCGCGCGGAAGGAGCGCGAAGGTCGGCGAGATGTCGCCCGTGAGGCCCACGAACGCCTTCTCCTTGATGGTGGAGCGGTCGATCGCGACGTTCAGCGCCTGGCGCACCGCGACATCCGTCTGCTCGCCCACGCAGCCGAGGTCGGCGTTCGCGCAGGTGTAGAGCACGGTCGGGTCCTGGGGCGTGTTGATCGTCGAGATGATGCCGTTCGAGGTCACGTCATCGGGGTTCGGGATGAACATGCCGGTCCAGTCGAGCTCGCCGGCGCTCAGCAGGTCTTGAGCTGACTGGTTGGCGTCGAGGCCGATGTACTGCACCTTCTTGACGGCGGGCTTGCCCTCTTCGCGGTAGTTCTCGTTGGCGACGACCGTGTACGAGGCCTCGGTGACCGAGTCGACGACGTACGGGCCGGTGCCGACCGGGTTCTCGTCGGTGAAGGTCGCGAAGTCGTCGACGTCGCTCCAGATGTGCTCGGGCAGGATCCAGGTCGAACCGAGGATCGCGAACTCGCGCGTGAACTGGGGGCTGTCGAACGTGAGCACGACGGTCGAGTCGTCGGTCGCCTCGGCGCTGACGAGGCCCTTGTCGGCGTAGCCGTTGGCCTCGTAGTCGAACGTGAACACGACGTCGTCGGCGGTGAACGCCTCGCCGTCGCTCCACTTCACGCCGCTCTTGAGCTTGACGGTGATGACGGTGCCGTCCTCGTTGAACTCGAACGAGTCGCCGATGAGCCCGGTGGGCGCCTCGTCGGCCGTCTTGTTGTAGAAGAAGAGCGTCTCGTAGATGGGGCCGAGTGCCGCGTGCAGCACGGTCGGTGCGAACGGGTTGAAGTTCGCCGTGATGGGGGTCTGGCTTCCGGCCCAGACGCGCAGGGCGGCCTGGCTGTCGGAGGCTCCGCCGTCGTCGGATGACGGGGCGCAGCCCGTGAGGGCGAGTGCGACGGCTGCCGCGCCGGCCGCCAGGGCGAGGGCGGCAGAACGCTTGGTTCGAATCATCGGTGCGTCGTTCCTTTCAGTGCTTCGTTGCGATGAAGGTGCGGGGTGGTGATGCAGGACGCCGCTGTGGTGCAGGATTCGTTCGGCGTGACTGGAAGGAAACCTAACAGAAAAGAACATAACTGGAAAGACTCTTTTTAGTTTTTCTCGTGGGATGCGAAAAAGCCCCGGATCCCCCGTGCGAACGGGGATCCGGGGCTCGGACGAGCAGCGCCTCAGGCGAGCAGGGCGGCGAGCGCCGGCAGCTGCGCCGGGTCTTCGAGCGCCGAGCCGACGGCGACCGTGCGCACCCCGGCGTCGAGGTACGCGCGGGCGTTGGACGCATCCATGCCCCCGGTCGCCACGAACCGGGCCTGCGGGAAGGGTCCGGCCATCACCCGGAACCACGATGCGCCGAGCAGCGACGCCGGGAAGGCCTTCATCCACGTGAGGCCGAGCGCGAGCGCGGCCTGCACCTCGGTCGCGGTCGCGACGCCCGGCAGCGACGGCATGCCGGCCGACGTCGAGGCGCGCACGACGTCGGCGTCGAATCCGGGGCTCACGGTGAACGCGGCGCCCGCCGCCGCCGCGAGCTCCACGTGGCGCGTCGAGAGCACGGTGCCCGCGCCGACGAGACGCCCCTCGGCGCGGCCGGCTTCGGCGACCGCGGCGAGCGCCGCGACATCCGCCTCGGACTGGATGGGCAGCTCGACGAGGTCGATGCCCAGGCTCCACGCGGTGCGCGCGAGTTCGAGGCTGCGCGCCTCGCCGAGGCCGCGGAACAGGGCCATGAGCGGGCGGCCGGCGAAGATCGTGTCGAACTCCGCGTTCGAGACGACGGCGGTCGCGGCGGACGTGGTCTGCGCGAAGGTGGTCTGGGCGGACGGGGGCTGCGTGGTCATCGGGTGCCTCTCGGGACGTCTGCGGTGTCGGCGATGGTGAGCACGGCGCGTTCGTGTCCGTCGAGCAGGCGCTCGTCGGGGGCGGCCCCATGGAGCATGGCGTGCAGGTAGCCGGCGGCGAACGCGTCGCCTGCGCCGACCACCTCGACCACATCGACCACGAAGGCGGGCACGTGCACGCCGTCGAGGTCGCGCTCGTAGGAGGTCGCGCCGACCGCTCCGTCCTTCACGACGAGCTCGCGCACGTCGGGCAGCAGTCGGCGCACGTCGTCGGGCGCCTGCGCGCCCCAGAGCACCTGGGCCTCGTCGAGCCCGACGAAGACGAGATCGGCTCGGGCGGCGAGATCGAGCAGGCGACGCGCCGCGGCATCCGTCGACGGCCAGAGCGACGCTCGGAGGTTCACGTCGAAGCTCACGGGCACGCCGGCCGCCGCCGCCCGGTCGAAGATCGCGTCGATGAGCGCGTCGCACGACGGCGAGAGCGCCGGGGTGATGCCCGAGACGTGCACGAGCCGCACGGCATCGATCGGCAGGCCGTCGGCGAACGAGGGCTCGAGCCGCGAGGCCGCCGAGCCGGCGCGGTAGTAGCGCACGCCGTTGCCCGGGTCCTTGACGTAGAGACCGGTCGGCGCCGAGGCGTCGCGACGCACCCAGGCGGTGTCGACCCCGTGTTCGCCGATCTGGTGCACGAGCCGGCGTCCGAGCGCGTCGTCGCCGACGGCGCTCGCCCACGCGGTCGACGTGCCGAGCGCGGCGAGGTGGCAGGCGACGTTCGACTCGGCGCCGCCCGGGTCGAGGTGGAAGGCCGTGGCCGTCTCGAGCGGCTCTGCGACCGCCGGCGTCACGAGCACCATCGTCTCGCCGACGGTGAGGACTTCTGGGCGGGGGGTCATGACGCCTATGCTGACCTGTGTGCAGATATGGTGCAACCTTGTTGCAGCATACGCAACAGCACCGACGGCCAAGACGGCCGCGGTCGAGTCCCGAGATCACCGAGAGCCATGAGGAGCAGCGGATGTCGCGCCGAATCGACGACCTCGCCGACGAGCGGCTGACTCCGGCCGACACCGGCCTGCCCGCGCGCGCCGCCGGGCTGACCGTGCGCGAGTTCCTCGCGACCCAGCCGCGCCTCGGCGAGTTCTGGACCCCGCTCACGGTGCTCGACGCCGACGCCATGCGGCGCAACGCCGCGACGATCCAGGCGTGGGCCGAGGCGAAGGGCATGGAGCTCATGCCGCACGGCAAGACGACCATGGCGCCCGCCCTCTGGCAGCTGCAGCTCGAGATGGGTGCGACGGGCCTCACGCTCGCGACGCCCGGGCAGGTGCGCACCGCGCGCGCCTTCGGGGTCTCGAGCATCATGCTCGCGAACGCGCTCGTCGCACCGCCCGCGCTCGCCTTCATCGCGGGCGAACTCGCCGACCCGGACTTCTCGTTCCGCTGCTGGGTCGACTCGGTCGACACGGTCGACGCCATGGAGCGCGGGCTCGCCGAGGTCCTCTCCGACACGAACCGGGCCCTCGGCGACGCGGATGCCGCGCTCCCCCGCCCGATCGACGTGCTCGTCGAGCTCGGCGCACCCGGCGGCCGCACGGGCGCCCGCTCGCTCGAGGCCGCCGTCGAGATCGCGCTACGCGTCGCGGCCTCCACCGTGCTGCGGCTCGTCGGCGTCGCCGGGTACGAGGGCAGCCTCGGGCACGACCGGTCGGCGCCCGCCCTCGCCGTCGTGCGCGGCTACCTCGCCGAGCTCGTGGCCCTTCGCGACCGGCTGTTCGACCTCGACCTCCTCACGCCCGGACGCATCGCCGCCGACGACGTCATCGTCAGCGCCGGCGGCAGCGCCTACCTCGACCTCGTCGCCGAGGCGTTCGCGCCCGCGATCGAGGCGGATGCCGCGACCGGCCGCCGCACGCGCTGGATCCTCCGCTCGGGCGCCTCGCTGCTGCACGACCACGGGTTCTACCGCGGCATCTCGCCGCTCGACGACCTGCTCGAACCGGCCATGCGGGCCTACGCGCGCGTCGTCTCGCATCCGGAGCCCGGCCTCGCCCTGCTCGACGGCGGCAAGCGCGACCTGCCCTACGACGAGGGCCTGCCCGTGCCGCTCGGGGTCGCCGCCGCACTCGGCGCCGAGCAGCGGGCGCTGCGCGCGGCATCCGTCACCGCACTCAACGACCAGCACGCGTTCCTGCGTGCCGACGAGCCGGGCGCCGCCCTGCCCGTCGCCATCGGCGACGTCGTGTCGCTCGGGCTCTCGCACCCGTGCACCGCGTTCGACAAGCGGCGCTGGCTGCCCGTGGTCGAGCGCGCCGGCTCCGACCTCGTCGTCGACCTCGTGCGGACGTTCTTCTGATGACCGGCGTTCCGATGACCGCCGCCGCACGGGTGATCCGCGACGTCGCCGTCGTCGACGGCGATTCCGGCGCGGGCGCCGAACTGGCCGAGCCGGTCGACGTCGTGATCGAGGGCGAGCACATCGCCCGCATCGAGGCGCGTGGCACCACGGCCGACGCCGACGTCGACGTCGACCACGTCATCGACGGCGTCGGCCGGCTGCTCCTGCCGGGCTTCATCGACGCCCACGCGCACGCCGACGGGCTCCTCTTCGACCCCGACGTACAGCTCGCGCTCCTCCGGCAAGGCGTCACGACCGTGATCGGCGGCCAGGACGGCGTCTCCTACGCCCCCGGCGACGGCGCGTATGCGAGCGAGTACTTCGCCGCGATCAACGGGCCCCACCCGGGCTACCGCGGTGGCGGCATCCGCGAGCTGCTCGCCTCGTACGACGGCACGACGGCCGTGAACCAGGCGCTGCTCGTGCCCGGCGGCACCGTGCGCCGCGAGATCTGCGGTCGGTCGACGCAGGCCGCGAACCCCGCCGAGCTCGCCGCCATGATCGCGCTGGTCGCCGAGGGCCTCGCCGACGGCGCCGTGGGCCTGTCGACCGGGCTCGACTACGTGCCGGGCGCGTTCGCCTCGACCGACGAGCTCGCGTGCCTCGCCGAGCCCGTCGCCACGGCGGGCGGCGTGTACGTGTCGCACATGCGCGGCGGCTACGAATCGGGATCGCAGGCGGGCATCGACGAGATCCGCGCGATCGCGCAGCACTCGGGCGTCGCCGTGCACGTGTCGCACTTCCACGCCGAGCCGCACCTCGTGCACGGGCTCATGGCGGGGCTGTCGGCATCCGGCGTCGATGCGAGCTTCGATGCGTACCCCTACACGCGCGGCTGCTCGATCCTCGCGATGCCCGTGCTGCCCGCGTCGATCACCGTGCGCCCGACGGCCGAGGTGCTGGCCCTGCTCGCCGACCCCGGCGAGCGCGCGCGCCTGCTCGACGAATGGTTCCCGTCGATCGTCGACTACCCGAGCCTCGGCCCCGACTGGCCCGAGCAGCTCGCGCTCGCGCACATCGCGGCGCCCGAGTTCGCGTGGGCGCACGGCCTCACGATCGGCGCGGCCGCCGCACGCGCCGGCACGACACCGGCCGAGTTCACGCTCGACGTGCTCGCCGCGTCGCGGCTCGAGGTCAACGTCGTCATGGCCGTGCGGTACGCCCGCAGCGACGCCGACCTCGCCTCGATCCTCGCCCACCGGCGCGCGATGGGCGGCTCCGACGGCATCTTCGTCGGCGCCCACCCGCACCCCAGGGCGCGCGGCTCGTTCGCCAGGTACCTGCGCTCGCTCGTCGTCGATCACGGTGCCATGAGCTGGGCGGATGCCGCGGCGCTCGTCTCGACCAGGGCCGCCGACCGGTTCGGGCTCGGCGCCCGAGGTCGCGTGCGGGCGGGGGCCGTCGCCGATCTCGTGCTCGTGGATCCGGCGCGCGTCGCCGACCGCGCCACCTACGACGCACCGCTGCACCTCGCCGAGGGCATCGACGACGTGCTCGTCGCCGGCGTGCCCGTGCTGGCAGGCGGCCTGCTCACCGGGGCGACGCCCGGCCGCGGCATCCGTCGCTCGAACCGGCCGGAGGCCTGACATGTCCCAGTCCGTCACCCGTGCCGCGCGCATCATCGATGCGATCGCCGCCGACCCGCGCACGGTCGCCGAGCTCGCCGAGGCGTTCGACCTGCACCGCTCGACGATGTTCCGCGAGCTGCAGGCGCTCGAGGAGGTCGGCTGGGTGCGCCGCCGCGGCAACGGCCGCTACACGCTCGGCACCCGCCTCGCCGCGCTCTCGAAGGAGGCGCTCGACTCGCTCGACCTGCGCGAGGCCGGCTCGGCGCACGTTCGGCGGCTGCAGCGCCGCGTCGGCAACACCGTGCACCTCGCCGCGCTCATGGACCGCTCGATCGTCTACGTCGACAAGGCCGAGGACGAGTCGGGCGTGCGCATGTACTCGCGGGTCGGCAAGGCCGTGATCCCGTACTGCTCGGCCGTCGGCAAGGCGATCCTCGCGAACCTCGACGTGCCCCGCCGCGACGCCGTGCTCGACGACGTCACCTGGGAGCGCTTCACCGACCTCACCATCACCACCCGCGAGCACCTCGACGAAGAACTCGTGCGCGTGCGCGCCCGCGGCTGGGCGACCGACGACCGCGAGTTCGAGCCGTACGTCAACTGCCTCGCCGTGCCCATCACGAGCCCGCTCGGCGTCGTCGGCGCGATCTCGGTCACCGCCGTGCGCATGGTCGCCGACCTCGACCAGCTCAAGCGCCAACTGCCGGCCCTGCGCGAGGCCGCCGAGGCGATCTCCGCCGAGATCGCCTGAGGGCGACGGATGCCGCGGGCGCGCGCCGCGGCATCCGACCCCGTTCCCCGCCACCGACCACCAACCACCAACCGCAACCGCACCCCCTGGAGGACCCAATGCCCAAGACCGCCGTCACCCTCTCGAACGCCCCGAAGCCCGCCGGGCCCTACAGCCACGGCGTCGTCGCGAACGGCTTCCTGTACACCGCGGGCTTCGGCCCGCAGGACCCGGCGACCGGCCTCGTCGTCGAGGGCGGCGCCGCGGAGCAGACCCGCCAGGTGCTGCGCAACATCGGCGCCGTGCTCGCCGAGTACGGCCTCGGCTTCGACGACGTCGTGAAGGTCACCGCGCACCTCGAGGACCTCGCCGACTTCGCCGAGTACAACGTCGCGTACGCCGAGTTCTTCACCGAGCCCTACCCCGTGCGCACCACGGTCGGCTCGCGCCTCGCGAACATCCTCGTCGAGATCGACGTCGTCGCCGCGATCCCGCAGGACTGACGCCGCCGCCGTCGGGCGCACGCCGCCCCTTCCCTCGTAGACTGAGCCGCACACCGGCCGCTGGGGAGGGGGCGACGTGCCGAACGATCCCGCGCGTGGCGACGAGCCCGTCGTGCGCCATGAACGCGACGACGCCCGGTACGTGATCCGCGACCCCGACTCGGCCTCGCTCGACGCGGGATCGACCGCGGCGTCGCCGGCCGGTCCCGCCGTGGCCTGGGCCGCACCCGCGCCATCCGCACGTCGGCGATCAGGCCGAGCCCTGCCCATCGCCCTCATCGCCGTCGCCGCGCTGCTGCTGCTCGCCCTCGCCGCGTTCGCGACGACGCTCGTCATCGTGTCGCAGCAGGCGTCGGGCAATCCGTTCCGGGACCGTGCGCTCTTCGTCGACCCCGATTCGAGCGCCGCCCGCGCGGCCACCGGATCCGGCACCGAGGAGCAGCAGGCCGCGGCCGCCCGGATCGCCGAGTCTCCGGCCGCGATCTGGCTGACGCCGGAGCGAGTGCGACCCGGTAACGCCTCGGACGTGGTGGCCGACGCGGTGGCGCAGGCGAAGCGCGCCGGCGCGCTCCCGGTGTTCGTGGTCTACGGCATCACCGACCGCGACTGCGGCGGATTCTCGTCTGGAGGCCTGCCGAGCGACGACTACCTCGACTGGGTCGAGGAGATCGCCGCAGGGCTCGGTGAACGCACGAGCATCGTCGTGCTCGAGCCCGATTCGCTCGCGCTCGCGTCGGAATGCCCCGACCCCGATGCGCGCACGGCGCTCGTGCGTTCGGCCCTGGAACGCTTCACGGGCACCGGCGCCGAGGTCTACCTCGACGGCGGACACTCCGCGTGGCTGCCCGCCGCCGACATGGCGGAGCTGCTGCGCGCCGCGGGCGTCGACGAGGCGCGCGGCTTCGCCACCAACGTCTCCAACACGCAGGCGACCGACGACGAGGCCGCGTACGCCGCAGAGGTCTCCGACGCGCTCGGCGGCACGCACGCGATCATCGACACGTCGCGGAACGGCGCAGGGCCACCCGCCGACGGGCAGTGGTGCAACGCGCCCGATCTCGCGCTCGGCGATGAGGCGCACGCGCTCGAAGACCCGGTCGTCGACGCCGTGCTGTGGGTGAAACCGCCGGGCGAGAGCGACGGCACGTGCAACGGCGGGCCGGCCGCGGGAATCTGGTGGCCCGAGCAGGCGGTGGAGCTGGTCGCGAACGCCGACCGGCTCACGGGGGGATCATGACGAACGGGGGAACACATGACGGCACGTGATCGCGTCGCGGTGATCATCGAGGACGACGCGGACATCCGTCGCCTGCTCGAGCAGGTGCTCGAGCAGGGCGGCTTCGAGACGCACAGCGCCGGCAACGGACTCGAGGGGGTCGAGAAGGTGCGCCGCTACCGGCCGACCCTCACGACGCTCGACGTGAGCATGCCCGGCATCGACGGGTTCGAGGCGGCCAAGCGCATCAGGGCCTTCAGCGACACGTACCTCATCATGCTCACGGCGCGCACCGACGAGATCGACACGCTGATGGGGCTCGAATCCGGAGCCGACGACTACATCGCCAAGCCGTTCCGCCCCCGCGAGCTGCGCGCCAGGATCGACGCCATGCTGCGCCGACCGCGGCTCGCCGCGTCGGTCGAGGAGGGAGACCCATCGGCAGGGTCGGCAGCGTCGGCATTGTCGGCATCGGTGCCCGCGCAGTCGGCGGACACGGCAGACGCCACGGCCTCGGATGCCTCGTGGCAGGCGCCGTCGTCCTCCACCCCGCCCGGTCCGACGACGCCGCCGCCGACCCCGGGCGCGCCGGCCGTCGTGCCCGCGACCGCCCCCGGCGACGAGGGGTGGATCGAGCACCGCGGCCTCCGGGTCGAGCCCGACATGCGGCTCGTCGTCGTCGACGGCGAGGAGGTCGAGCTCACCCGCACGGAGTTCGACCTGCTGAGCCTCATCATCTCGTCGCGTCGTCGGGTGCGCAGCAAGGCCGACCTGGCGCTCGAGCTCCGCGGCGAGAGCTACGTCACGTCGTACTACGTGAGCGACGCCGACAAGCGGGCCGTCGAGGTGCATCTCGCGAACCTGCGGCGCAAGCTCGGCGAGAACGCGAGCCAGCCGCGCTGGATCGAGACGGTCCGCGGCGTCGGCTACCGACTCACCGCCGACGACGGCGCCTGAGCACGACCTGGGGCCAGGCCACCGACCACGACGACGGATGCCCCGCCTCGAAGTTCGAGGCGGGGCATCCGTCGTGCCGAGGCATCCGTCATGCCCGCGGCATCCGTCATCAGACCTTGTAGCCGTGGTGGCGGCGCACCAGCTTGCCGAACATGCTCAGCGTCTGCAGCACGGTGATGATGCCGAGCATCGGCCAGCCCACCCACAGGATCGACGACTGCACGACCGGGCTGAGCTGGGTCCAGATCGCGACCATGGCGATGACCGCGGCGAGCGCGATGAGCATCGGTGCCAGGTAGGCCTGCCCCGAACCGCGCTCGGCCTTGGCCTGGGCGGCCCAGTTGTCGACCTGCTTCTTGCTGGCGAACTTCGTCCAGGCTCGGGCGAAGTGCCCGATGCGCACCCACATGTACACCTCGGCCGGCAGCAGCAGCACGGCGAACAGGATGTCGCGCGCCGAGCGGTTCTCCATCGACAGGGCGATGCGGAGGTTCAGCAGAATGGCGACGACCGGCGGAATGAGCCAGACGGGGCTGAACACGAAGGCGCCGATCGAGAGCGAGCCCGCGAGCAGCACGAGGAACAGGATGCGGCTGAGCGCGTTGATCGCCATCGACGCGTTCTCCCACCAGCGCAGGCGCAGGTTGGGGTGGAAGGGCTGGCCCTTCGTGTCGCCGCGCTGGCCCGGCCACATGAGCTCGATGGCGCCGTAGTTCCACTTCACCTGCTGGGCGTCGAGCGCACGCAGGGTGGTCATGCCGCCGACGTCGGCGCGGGCGCGGGCGCTGATCTTCGTGAGGTAGCCGGCGCTCTTGATCTGCAGCGAGAGGAGCGAGTCCTCGACCTCGCTGTCCTTGACCCACGGGGTGCTCTGGCGGTTCGCGGCCATCGCGTCGCGGAGCGCGTGCGTGGCGAAGATGGAGTACTGCCCGCCGAGCACCGCCATGTTGCGGCCGCGCAGCATGTTCTGCATGTTGAAGGCCGCGAACTGCGCGCGCTGGCCGGCGATGAGGAACGGTGCGACGACGCCCTCGAGCTCGCGGTCGTCGATCGAGTAGATGGCCGAGATGCCGCCGATGCGGCTGTCCGAGGCGATCTCCGCCTCGAGGAACTCGATGGCGCGCTCGTCGGCTACGGTGTCGCCGTCGACGCCGAGCAGGAAGTCGAGGCCCTCGACGAGCGTGTAGCCGTAGTTCAGGGCGCCGACCTTCTTGTCGGGGTTCTTGCCGATGTCGTGGATGAAGATCTCGGTGAACTGCTCGAAGCCGTCCTCGTCGACGCGGGTGTGCGCCCCGGCGAAGGCCGCGGCGACCTCGACGGTGCGGTCGGTCGTGTTGTTCACGACGACGTGCACCACGTCGGGCAGGCGAGTCTGGGCGAGCAGCGACTCGAGGACGGCGCCGATCGACGCCTCCTCGTTGTAGGCGGGAACGATGCACCCGATCGTCGATCGTGTCGACGGGAGGGTGTCCACCAACGCGGCGAAATCGTCGACGTACGCTTCGAGTTCGGGAGCGGGAAGCGGCCGTACGTACGATTCCGCGATGCCCGAGCCGTCTCGCTGGACGGCCCCGCGAGAACTGGGGCTGGCGACGACACCGGTCATCATGGAACTCCTTCGATGTGCTGGGTGCAGCGTTCCCGCACCACGTTCCGAGTCTCGCGGGGCGACCTCGGGTTCAGCGCTGGGATGCGATAGCGTCGGCTCAAGATCGGCTCAAGATTCCGGCGTTTGGGGGGCCAGACGTCGCCGGACCGGAAGGCATCCCGTGCGCGAGCATCCCCTTCACCTCTCTTTCACCCGCACGTTCACCCGCATCGCGGCGATCGGCGCGATCGCGACCGCCGCGCTCCTGCTGGGCGGATGCTCCGCGCCGCCGTGGCTGTCGGGCGCCACCGCGTCGCCCACGCCGTCCGCGTCGGCGACGAGCACCGCTGGACCGGTGCAGAACGACCTCGCCGCCGGCGCCGTCACCCGCACCATCGAGGTCGGGGCGATCACGCTGACCATCGACTACTGGTCGACCCTGTCGATGGACCTGTGGACCGCCGCGGCCAACAAGCCCCTGAGCTTCTCGGTGCACGCGACCGTGACTCCGGCCGACGGGCAGAAGATCTACCTCGCCAAGGTCACGGCCACGCCGGTGGTCGCGGGATCCGACGGCGCACTGCCCGCCCCCGACCCGATCGTCGATCAGGCGAGCGTCGCACCCGGCTACCTGGTGCTCGACCCGTACAGCTACAGCCAGACCTTCATCGTGCCGCCCCTCGACAGCGCGGCGACCAGCCTCGAGCTCACCGTGAAGTACGAACTGCTGCTGCAGTCGACGCCGACCTCGAGCGACTACGCGAAGCAGACCGCCGTCGACACCCTGTCGATCGCGATCGCGCCCGAACCTGCGGGCTGACCCGACTCAGTCGGCCACTGCGACGAACCCGCCGCCATTCGCCCGAGCGGATGTCGCGGCCTCCGCCGCCGCCGCCATCACCCGGTCGAAGTCGTACCCGAAGCGGTCGGTGCCCGCGATGCCGATGCTCGCCGAGAGCCGGAGCCCCTGCGCGGCCTCGACGCGATGCTCGCGAAGGCCCCGCTGAATGGCCTCGGCGTCGTCGGCGGCCGACTCGAGCCTCGCGAACGCCGCCACCATGACGAGCGCCCCCGCTCCGACGTGTCCGATGTCGGAATGCGGTGAACCATGGCGCCGCACGGTCTCGGTGAACTCAGTCAGCAACTGGAGCTCCGCCGCACGACCGAACGCCGTGTTCAGCGCATCGAGTTCATCGACCTCGATGCGCATGAAGACGAGTTGCTCGTCGTGGTAGTTCGCACGCTCGAGCCAGTCGGTGGCGACCTCGCGGAACGAATCCTCGGTCAGCACGGCGTCGACCGAGTACGACGGAGCGCCTGCTCGACGGAACGACGATCGCGGCACGCGCTCCCCCTGCAGCACGACGAGGGACACGACGGCGACGATCATGAGCGAGATCAGCACGAAGCCCGCGGACTCGGTGCCGAGCGCCGCCCGGAACCAGGGATCGTCGGGACCGAGCACGACGAACGCGACCGCCCTCGTCGCGTAGTACACGGTGACCACCACGAAGATGACGGTCAGCCCGCGCGCCGCCCAGAACACGCGCATCGGCGCACGCAGGGTCTCCCATGTTCCGAGCGCGGCGAAGAGCGCGATGAGCGCGAACATGACGACCGCGCCGGCCCAGCTGCCCCCGTCGACCCCTTCGACGAGCACGGCGACGGCGGCCGCGGCCGCGGCCACGAGTCCGGTCCAGGCGAGCGCCGGTCGCCCGTTGTACGCCCGGGCGCCGCACCAGAGCAGGGCCGGGCTCAGGACGATCGCCGCGTTGCCGACCGCGACGGCCCACCAGGCCTCGGGGTTCACGATCCACGTCGCGTACGCGAACGACGCGAGGATGCCCGCCATGAAGGCGACGGCCCAGAGCCGCCCCGCGGCATCCGACCTGCGGAGCACCGTGTCGAGGATGAACATGACGCCCGCCACGATCGTGACGATGATGACCGCGAGCTGGATGGTGAACGGATCGATGGTCATGCTTCTCCCGGTCCCTCGGTCGGCAGGGCGACGATGACGGTCGTACCGACACCCTGCTCGCTCTCGATCGTGAGGCGTCCGCCGTGCCGTTCGACGAAGTCGCGTGCGATGCCGAGTCCGAGTCCGCTGCCGTGCACGCTGCCCTTGCGCACCGACTCGGAGCGGAAGAACCGGTCGAAGAGCTTGGGCTGCTCGGCCTCGGAGATGCCGATGCCCGAGTCCCGAACGACGATCCAGGCCGTCCCGTCGGCGGCGGTGACCCCGATCGCGACCTCTCCGCCCTCGTCGTTGTACTTGATCGCGTTCGAGAGCAGGTTGTCGACCACCTGACGGATGCGGAAGGGATCGGCGCGTACGATGACGCACTCGGCCGAGGTGATGTCGACGGTGATGCTGCGCTCGTCGGAGCGTGGACGCAGCGACTCCACCGAGTCGCGCACGACGGCCCCGAGATCGGCGTCGACGAACTGCAGCAGCGGAGGCGCGTCCGCCTGGCGCGCGCTCTGCAGGATGCTGGCGATGAGTTCGAGCATGCGCTCGCCGTTGCGCTCCATGATCTCGAGGTTGCGCCGTACCGAGGCCGGCAGCGCCGGGTCGTCGAGCGAGAGCTCGATGTAGCCGAGCACCGAGGTCATGGGCGTGCGCAGCTCGTGCGAGACCGAGGCGACCAGATCGTCCCTGGCGCGGATCGCCCGCAGCTCGGCCGTCACGTCGCGTACGACGAGCACGCTCCCGTCGGGCTCGTTGTCGTCGTCGAAGAGTCGACGCGCCGTGGCGGCCACGGCGGCGAGCTCGCGCGCCCCCGTGGGGATCCACGTGACCACGTCGTCGAACTCCTCGCCCGCGGCGGCCCGGTTGAACGGGAGCTCGCGTTCCTCGAGTGCGGTCGCGCGATCCTCTGCGAAGGCCGTGCCGTGGCGGGCGTCATCCGGTCGGCCGATCTCCAGGCCGTAGAGCTCGGCGTACGCCGCGTTCATGATCGCGCCGCGACCGTCGCGGTCGAGGCGCACGACGCCGAAGTCGACCGCGTTGAGCACCTCGGCGAGCAGGGCCTCCTGCCGGCTCGCCCGCCGCAGCGCGCGCTCGAGCTGCGTCGCCTGCGAGCGCAGCAGCACGCGTTGCGCCGCCGTGCGACGGCTGGACAGCACCGCGCTCGTGGCGACGAAGAGCAGCGCGATCGGCAGCAGCACGACACCGGGAACCCCCGCGGCGGCGTAGACCCGATCCGCGACGATCTCCGAGGTCCAGACCAGCACCGAGGCCGAACCGACCGAGATGATGGCTCCACGCACGCCGAAGTAGCTCGAGAGCCAGATGGTCGGGAAGATCCAGAGCAGGCCCACGCCGGCGGCGGGGTCGCCGATGCGCATGAGGCCGATCGCGAGGATGTCGAGCACCGGCACCACCATGACGAACTGGCGCGGCAGCCGATGCCACGGCGTCACGACGGTCACGCCGGTGACCACGAAGGCGAGCACGATCCCGGCCAGCACGAGTGGCCTCGCCATGGAGCCCGGCGCGAATGCCTGCAGGGTGAAGACCACGACGATCAGCGCTGCACCGAACAGGAGTTGCGACAGGATCACCGAACGATCGAGGGTGGCGCTCCCCCGCTGAGGCTCCCCCGATGCCCGCATGCAGCGAGCCTACTCGTGCCGTCCGCCTTCGAGCCCGAGGCGTTCCGGCGTCATCGGTCAGAGCCCGAGGGCCCGCAACTCCGCGTCCATGCGGCGTGCCATCTCGGCGTAGCCCTCGTCGTTCGGGTGCAGGCCGTCGGCCGCCATCCACTCGGGGTGGCCCTCGATCCAGTGCGAGGCACCGGCGATCCAGTCGGCGTCGACCCGCTCCGCTCCCGACCGCACCCAGCCGATGATCTGCTCCACCGAGGCCGGGCGCTCGTCGGTGTACCAGAACGGTTCGACGACGACGAGCCTCGCACCGGGGAGCTCGTCGGACAGTCGCCCGAGGTCGGCGTCGATCGCCTCGCGGATGTCGTCGGCCCGTGACGGCATCGAGAAGTTGTCGTTCAGTCCCATCGTCACGAAGACGAGATCGGGAGCCGGATCGTGCGTCACGATCTCCTCGACGAGATCGGCCGCCGGGCCGCCGAGACCGGGTGCCCGGTTGTTCACGAACCCGAGTCCGTTGACGCTCGGGTTGAACTCGGCCCATCCGCGATCGGCGGCGATGATGCTCGACCAGCGCCGCTCCGGTGCGCTCGCCCCCGTGCCGAGCGTGTACGAGTCGCCGTAGAACGCGACCACGGGGGCGTCGGGCGGCAGCGCATCGTCGGCGTCGTCGGATGCAGGTGCGCCGACGCAGCCCGTGAGCATCAGCCCGACCGCCCCGAGTCCGACCGCCATGCCGAACGCCCGCCTGCCCCGAATCCTCATGGAGGTGGTTCGGGGCCGACGGGCGTTCGGATGGTCGGCGTGATCGCCTCGACGGATCAGACCGCCGCGGGCAGCTTCGCGGCGATGAGTTCGGCGATCTGCACGGCGTTCAGTGCGGCACCCTTGCGCAGGTTGTCGTTCGAGATGAAGAGCACGAGGCCCTTGCCGTCTTCGGCCGACTGGTCCTGACGGATGCGACCCACGTAGCTGGGGTCGGTGCCGGCGGCCTGCAACGGGGTCGGCACGTCGCTGAGCGCCACGCCGGGAGCGGCGGAGAGCAGTTCGGTCGCGCGGTCGGGGGTGATCGGGTTCGCGAACTCGGCGTGGATCGAGAGCGAGTGGCCCGTGAAGACCGGCACGCGCACGCAGGTGCCCGCGACGCGGAGCCCCGGCAGCTCGAGGATCTTGCGGCTCTCGTTGCGGAGCTTCTTCTCCTCGTCGGTCTCGAGGTCGCCGTCGTCGACGATCGAGCCGGCGAGCGGGATCACGTCGAACGCGATCGTGCGCGGGAACTTCTCGGCCTCGGGGAACTCGACCGCACGGCCGTCGTGCACGAGCTGGATCGCGTCCTGCGCCACGGCTGCACGAGCCTGGGCGAGCAGCTCCTCGCCGCCGGCGAGGCCCGCGCCCGACACGGCCTGGTACGTCGAGACCATGAGACGCTCGAGACCGGCCTCGTCGTGCAGCACCTTGAGCACGGGCATGGCCGCCATGGTGGTGCAGTTGGGGTTCGCGATGATGCCCTTGACGGCCTCGTCGATCGCGTGCGGGTTGACCTCGCTCACGACCAGCGGAACTTCGGGGTCCATGCGCCAACCGCTGGAGTTGTCGACGACCGTGACGCCCGCTGCGGCGAAACGAGGTGCCTGCGCCTTCGAGAGCGTGGCGCCGGCCGAGAAGATCGCGATGTCGAGGCCCGACGGGTCTGCCGTCGAGGCGTCCTCGATGACGACGTCTTCGCCCTTCCAGGGCAGCGTCGAGCCGGCCGAGCGCGCCGAGGCGAAGTAGCGGATGGACGCGACCGGGAAGTCGCGCTCCTCGAGCAGCTGGCGCACGACCGCGCCGACCTGACCGGTGGCGCCGACGACGCCGATGTTCACTCCGTGTGCCATGCCTGATTCCCCATCTCTGCGGGCTCGCGGACTCGCCGCGACCCGGACGATCTTCTTCTCAAGTGTGCCGGACGCCGCCGCCGGTTCCGGACCGAATGCGAGCATTCGTCCGGTTCTGGCAGCTTCGCCCTGAAATGCGGCAGTCGACGGATGCCGCGGGCGGGCGACTCAGCGGCCGGTGCCGCCGTGCACGACCGCGTCGACCTCGGAGTCGAGGCCGAACGCCGTGTGCACCGCGCGAGCCGCGTCGGCGACGCTGTCGGCGCGCGTCACGACCGAGATGCGGATCTCGCTCGTCGAGATCATCTCGATGTTGATGCCGGCCTCGTAGAGCGCCTCGAACAGCTTCGCCGAGACGCCCGATGCACTGCGCATCGCGTTGCCGACGAGCGAGAGCTTGCCGATCTGGTCGTCGTACTGCAGCGACTCGAAGCCGATCGAGTCCTTCGCGTTGGCGAGGGCGGTGAGCGCCTTCTCGCCGTCGGCCTTCGGCAGCGTGAACGAGATGTCGGTGCGACCCGTGGTCGCCGCCGAGACGTTCTGCACGATGACGTCGACGTTCGCGTTCGTGTTCGCGACGATCTTGAAGATCTTCGCGGCCACGCCAGGCTTGTCGGGAACCCCGACGACGGTGATCTTGGCCTCGGTGAGGTCGACGGCGACACCGGCGATGACGGACTCTTCCACAGCTGCTCCTTCGGGAAGACGCGAGGGGTCGTAGACGATGGTCCCCTCGGTGTTGTTGAACGACGAACGCACGTGCAGGGTCACGCCGTGGCGGCGCGCGTACTCCACGGCACGGATGTGCAGGACCTTGGCTCCGGATGCCGCGAGCTCGAGCATCTCCTCGCTGGTGATGCGGTCGAGCTTGGCGGCCTTCTTCACCATGCGCGGATCGGACGTGAACACGCCGTCGACGTCGGTGTAGATCTCGCAGACATCGGCCTGCAGTGCGGCCGCGAGGGCGACGGCGGTCGTGTCGCTGCCGCCGCGGCCGAGCGTCGTGATGTCGCGCGACTCGCGGCTGAAGCCCTGGAAGCCCGCGACGATGACGATCGCGCCCTCGTCGAGCGCTTCGCGGAGGCGCACCGGGGTGACGTCGACGATGCGCGCGGCGCCGTGCGTGGCATCCGTGATCATGCCGGCCTGGCTGCCCGTGAAGCTGCGCGCGTCGTGGCCCATGCCCTTGATCGCCATCGCGAGGAGCGCCATCGAGATGCGCTCGCCCGCGGAGAGCAGCATGTCGAGCTCCCGCGGGGCCTGGAACGGCGTGACGGCGTTCGCGAGGTCGAGCAGTTCGTCGGTCGTGTCGCCCATCGCGGAGACCGCGACGACCACGTCGTTGCCCGCCTTGCGCGTCTCGACGATGCGCTTCGCGACGCGCTTGATGCTCTCCGCGTCAGCGACGGACGACCCGCCGAACTTCTGCACGATCAAGCTCACGTGGTCTCCAAGGGGGTGGGTGGGGCGCCGGGTTTGCACCTCGGGACGCCGGAACCCCCATCATACGTGCGGCGCGTATTCCCCTCCGGCAATGTGACGCGGCTCCGATTTCCTCTCGAAGTTGTATCTACATGAATCTTGAATGCTCAGAAGATGTTCACCTACGTGTTCCCCGGCTTCGCTCGGATTCCGCCACCACCGCCGACAGACTCGGAGATCCACCCACCTCGAAAGGACCAGAAATCGTGCGAACACGAAACCGCGCCGTGATGCTCACGGCCGGCTGCCTCGGCATCGGACTCCTCCTGCCCGCCACCCCCGCGATGGCCCACGACAGCGAGGACCTCGCTGCGACCACCTCGTTCTCCGAGGACTTCGACTCCCTGAGCGGTTCGCTCGGACCGTCGGTCCACGAGACCCACATCCCCAAGACCACGCTCGGCTGGACGAGCACCGCACCCACAGGCTGGACCGTCGCCAACGATGCATCGATGGGTGCCAAGGGCAAGAGCGAATGGCGCGGCTGGACGTTCGCGACCCCGTCGTTCTGGGCCGCGGCGCAGGGCGGGCAGGGCCGTGAGGACTTCGCGAAAGGCTCCGGAGTCGTCGCCGTGGCCGACAACGACGAATGGGACGACGGGAACAACCCCGGCGAGCAACTCTTCGCCAGTACGCTCACGTCGCCTTCCGTCGCCGTCACGGGCGGCTCCACGGTGCACGTCAACTTCGACTCGAACTACCGCCAGACCGGACCTCAGGTCGCTGCGCTCGAGGTGTCGTTCGACGGCGCCGCTCCCGAGCGGCTCTTCGAATACTCCACCGCCGTCCTCGGCGACCAGGTGTACCTGCAGGACCGCACACTCACCCAGCCCGTCACCGTGCCGGCCGGCGCCACGTCGATGAAGCTCGGTTGGGTCATCGAGAAGGCGACGAACGACTGGTACTGGGCTGTCGACAACATCAGCGTCGACTCCGAACCACGCGCCGGCGCCGAGCCGCCGCTGCCCGACCCCGGCCCCCAGCCGTCCGACGTGCCCGACGGCATCAGCTCCCGCAAGGTGCTGTTCATCGACTTCGACGGTGTTCGCTTCGACAAGCTCACCGAGTACGCGACGCCGAACATCGACGCGCTCGCGGCGAAGGGCCAGATGGGCGTCGGCTACATGCAGGACAACGCGCTCGGCCCGACCGTCTCCGGTCACGGCCACGCCAACCTGCTCTCCGGCGTCTGGGTCGACAAGCACCGGTCCCCCGACAACAACTTCGCCAATCCGAACATCGAGGCCTACCCCGACGTCCTCACGCGGCTCGAACAGGTCGATCCCGGGTTCTCGACGTTCTCCACGGCCGACTGGAAGCCGCTGAACGACCACCTGATCCTCCGTCCGGACGTCAAGATCCAGCAGACCGGGGCCTCCCCCGCAGCCACCGACGAGCAGAGCGTCGCCGACGCGCTCGAGGTGCTCGGAACCCGCAACCCCGACGCGATGGTCGTCTACCTCCACAACGGCGACGCCACCGGTCACAGCTACACGGCCGAATCGCCCCAGTACAAGACCACGATCGAGAAGCTCGACGCGCAGGTCGGCGAACTCGTCGCCGCGATCGAGGCGCGAGAGGCGGCATCCGATGAGGACTGGCTGATCCTCGCCTCCACGGACCACGGCTTCACCGGCTACGGCCACGGCGGCGACCAGCACCTCACCCGCATGATCTGGACCCTCGCTTCCGGCGGCGACGTGCCCGTCTCGGGCACGGCGACCAGGCAATGGCGACAGGTCGACATCGCGCCGACCGCGCTGGCGCACCTCGGCGTCGACATCGACCCGGAGTGGGGCCTCGAAGGCGTGCCCATCGGCACCGCGTCGACCGACCCGTTCGACACGCTCGCCGGATCGCTCGGCGACGTCGTCGATGAAGCCGCGAAACCGAGCTTCTCCGGCGGATGGACGAAGCAGACCCCGAACGATTGGCAGATCGACGAGCAGACGCCCGACCTCGGCGTCGCCGAGTACCGCGGCTGGTCGTTTATGGACGGCGAGTTCTGGGCGACCAGCGAGGAAGGCCAGGGACGTGGCTCGTTCGTGCGCGCCCGCGACGTGATCGCGGTCGCCGACCCCGACGAGTGGAACGACAAGGGCAACCCCACGGCATCCGGGGCCCGTTTCGATTCGACGCTGTACTCGCCGTGGCAGGACGTGCGCCCCGGCGGCACCGTCGACGTGTCGTTCCTGCAGCACTACCGGCAGATCACGGCCGGTGTGCCGCAGCATGCGGAGGTCATCGCCGAGTACGACGACGGCACGAGTCAGGTGCTGTGGTCCCGCGACGGCGTCACCGACGGCGCCCTGTTCGAGATCAACCAGCCCGTCGCGTTCTCGACGACCGCGCCGGCCGGTGACGTGAGCAAGGTGCGCATCGGCTGGCGACTCTCCGACGGCGCCAACAACGGCTACTGGGCCGTCGACGCACCCGAGATCCGCGCGGACGCCCCCGACCCCGCGATCGCCCCCGTCATCACGAGCTCGCTCACCGACGGCGCGATCCTCCGTGGCAGGGCGGATGTCTCGATGACCGTCGCCGGCGAGGGCCTCCAGGCGTTCCACGCCCAGCTCTACACGGCCGACGGCACTCAGGTCCCGTCCGTCAAGGGCTACCAGTGGGAGCCGAGCACCGATTCGCTCACCCTCCCGGCGGTGGACTTCAGCACGCTCGCCGACGGCGAGTACACCTTCGTGTTCTCGGCCAAGGCGACGAGCGGGCTTCGTGGCGAGCTCAAGGTGAAGGTGGTGGTGGACAACTCCCGCCCCGGGCTCGACCTGACGCTCGCCGACGGCCGGGTCGGCCTCGTCGCGACCGACGCCGTCGGCATCCGCCGCGTCGCCGCGAACCTCTACGACGCCGCGAACGCCAAGCTGCTGAAGGCGATCGGCTCCACCTCGGCCTCGACCGCGATCGGCGCGACCGAGTGGACCGGTGGATGGGCGCTGCCGAACGGCCTCGCCTCGGGCACCTACACGGTGCGCGCAGCCGTCACCGACCTGTCGGGCAACACCCGTACGGTCACCTCGACGGTGACGGTCCCGTAGTCGATGCCGCACCGACCATCGTCGAGGTACGTATGACGGCACCGAGATGAGGTTCCAGGAAGGGCCGGGACTCCCCCGGTCCTTTCTGCGTGCCACGGGCCTCGCCATCGACGGGCCACCGCCGATAGAGTGCGGACATGTCCGAGGCGCTTGAACCGTGGTCCGAGTTCAACGTGGCGATGGTCGGGGCGACCGCGGCCCTCGCGGGCCTGCTCATCGTGGCGATGTCGGTGAACATCTCGACGATCCTCACCTCCAAGACCCTTCCGGCCCGCGCGGCGGCGTCGATCGCGACCCTCGTGCTCGCCATCGCGGTGACCGGACTCGCACTCGTGCCGGCCCAGCCGCTGTGGGTGTACGGCACCGAGGTGCTCGTCGCGACCGCGTTCGCCGCCGCGTTCGAGGTGCATGCCGTCTCAACGATCCTCCGCGACGACCTGCATCGCGGGTCTCGCCTCGACCTCGCCGGCAAGTCAGCGGCCGGCGTACTGCCGATCGTCACCTACCTCGTCGGGGCGATGCTGCTGCTCGTCGGGTTCACCTCCGCGGGCCTGCTCGTGATCGGCATCGCAACCATCGTGGCGATCGCCTCGGCGATCCTCCTCGCGTGGGTCGTGCTCGTCGAGGTCTTGCGCTGACGGATGCCGGTGGCCGGCCATCGGTGGCGGATGCCGGTCGCGGGCCCCCATCGCCCGAGCTCAGTCCTTGTGGCCTCGCGCCATGTACCACTCGGTGTACTCGCTCGCTCGCCCGTCGGGCGCGAGACGGATGATCCAGAGGTTCAGGTAGTCGCTGCGGGCCGGGTAGACGGTGCGCCCCTGCACGACGACGAATCCGTCGTGCTCGTGCAGGACCTTCCAGTCGAAGGCCCAGGTGCCGGGTTCGTCGAGGTCTTCGAGCCATCCGGCGACGATCTCGTCGCGCCCGACCCTCGGCTTCGAATCGGGGCTCGTGAGGTAGACGGCGTCGTCGGTGAACAGTGCGCCGATCTCGGCCGGATCGTTGGACTCCCAGGCCGCGACGTACCCCGCGACCCACTCGGCACCTCGACTGACGGCCATGACCCCAGTCCAGTCCACGGCGCGGCCCGCGTCAACCCTCGCGGAACGAGCGGATGCCGCGACGCGCCGTTCGATCGCGCGCCCGAGCGCCCTGGCAGCCGAGCGCCCCGGCCCCGAGCGCCCCGGCAGCCGAGCGCGCGATGCGCCCCGACGGCCGACGCGAGGCGCGAGCCGCGAGCCGCGAGGCGCGAGGGTCAGCCGACGACGCGACGGCCCTCGAAGGCACGGCCGAGCGTGACCTCGTCGGCGTACTCGAGGTCGCCGCCGACGGGGAGCCCCGAGGCCAGGCGCGTGACGCGGATCTCGAGCGTCGTCAGCAGCCGGCTGAGGTAGGTCGCCGTCGCCTCGCCCTCGAGGTTGGGGTCGGTCGCGATGATGACCTCGACGACCGTGCCGTCGGCGAGGCGCTGCATGAGCTGGCGGATGCGGAGCTCGTCGGGCCCGATGCCGTCGATCGGGCTGATCGCGCCGCCGAGCACGTGGTAGAGCCCGCGGAACTCGCGCGTGCGCTCGATGGCCACGACGTCCTTCGCCTCCTCGACCACGCAGATGAGCGTCGGATCGCGACGCGGATCGCGGCAGATGCCGCACGTCTGCTGCTCGGAGACGTTGCCGCAGATCTCGCAGAAGCGCACCTTCTGGCGCACCTCCGAGAGGATCTCGGCGAGCCGGCTCACGTCGAACTGCTCGGTCTGCACGATGTGGAACGCGATGCGCTGCGCCGACTTCGGCCCGATGCCCGGAAGGCGGCCGAGTTCGTCGATGAGTTCCTGGACGATGCCCTCGTACACGCGCTACCCCCGCTCACCGAAGCCGGGGCGCGCGGGCGCCTCGACCTCTTCGAGGAACGTCGCACCGAGCACCTCTCGCACGACGGCCTCGCCGTAGCGCTGGATGCCGCCGCCGTTCGCCGCGCTCGGCCCCGGGTTCGACCGGACCTGCGAGCGCGCCGGCCGTGCCGGCGCGGATGCGGGCGCGGATGCGGACTCGGGCGCGGGTACCGGTGCTTGCGCGGATGCCGGTGCCGTGCGGGAGGAGGTCGCGCCTCCGCCGCGAGGTTCGTCGGCCGGAGCCGCCCGGTCGTAGTCGGGATCGAACGGCGGCTCCTCGTCGAGCGGCGGGGCATCGGCGTCGTCGTGCACGATCGGCGACCCGGGCGGACGCACCGCCTCGCGGGCCGCGTCGGCCGCGACCGGAGCGGCGGATGCCGTGGCTTCGCCGGGCTTGTTCTCGGAGACGGGCTCGACCTCGGAGACGGGCTCGACCTCGCGGGTGAGCACCGCCGTCGCGGTGGCGGGCACCGAGGGCGCGGTGAATGCCTCGGCGGAGTCGGCCGGCTCGTCGCGCGGGATCGCGACCGTCGCCCACGAATCGACCGGTGCGGATGCCGACGCCGACGCCGACGCCGACGCCGATGCCGATGTGCTCGACGACGGCGCGCTCTTCGACGCCCGGTCAGTCTGGCCTGAATTCCGCTTGGCCCCGCTCGACCCTTCGGCGTTCGCAGCGCCCGCGGGTGCCGCGCTCGGCGCGGTCGCGCGCGGCACTGCGGTCGACGCCGCAGCGGGCGAACCGCCGCCGCCCGGCGCCGCTGCGGGAGCGGACGCGGACCCTGAACCATCGCCCTCACCGGCGCGGGCGGGAGACGACGGAGCGCCGGAACCCTGAGCGCCCACCACGCGAGGCACGAACTTGACCTGGATGCCGAGCACCTCGGTGATCGCCGCACGCAGCAACTCGGCCGGACTCTGCGCACCCGCCGAGCCTCTGAGGTCGTTCACGTCGTTCTGGCTCGGGAACCCGAGCACCAGCACGTCGTCTTCCGAGCGGTAGTCGATGATCTGGGCGGTGAGCGCGGCCATCCATGCCGTTCGCTTGACGCGCTGCAGGGCTGCGAGCACCTCGGGCCAGGCGTCGCGAATCTGCTGCGCGGTCACCGGTCCGACGGGTTTCAGCCTCGGCACGACGACCTGCTCCGGCTCGCCGGACGCGGATGCCGGCGCTGCCTCGGGGGTCTCCGGTCGCGCGGAAGCGGCGGCCGACTCGTTCGGCCGCGTCGCGGGCTCGGTCGTCGAGGCGGCGGGCACCGTCGATGTCGGGGGCGCCGACGCGACGGGCACCGAGGCAGCCGGCGCAGTGGCAGCGGCAGCGGCAGCGGGCACGGCAGCGGGCACGGGACCTGCGCCGCGAGCACCGGCCGCGGGAACGCCGGACGATCGGGCGGGCGCGGCGGCGGGTTCGTCGCGCGAGGGTGCGCCACCGGCATCCGTCACTCCGACGCGACGCTCGAGTCGTTCGACGCGGGCGATCGCGCCGCGCTGGGTGTCGTCGATGGCGGGCACCAGCACGCGCGCGAGCATGAGTTCGAGGTGCAGGCGGGGCGAGGTCGCACCGCTCATCTCGGTGAGGGTCTGGTTGACGAGGTCCGCGACGCGCGAGAGCTCTGCGGCGCCGAACGCGGCCGCCTGCGTGTTCATGCGCACGAGCTCGTCGGCCGGAACGCCGCGCAGCACGGCCGCGGCGGCCTCGGGCGTCGAGGCCGCGACGATGATGAGGTCGCGCAGGCGTTCGAGCAGATCTTCGACGAAGCGGCGCGGATCTTGACCGGTCTGCACCACGCGGTCGGCGGCGGCGAATGCGCCGGCGGCATCGCCCTGCCCGATGGCGTCGACGACCTCGTCGAGCAGCGCGCCGTGGGTGTAGCCGAGCAGCGCCACGGCGCGCTCGTAGTCGATGCTCGTGCCCTCGGAACCCGCGATGAGCTGGTCAAGCAGTGAGAGCGTGTCTCGCGGCGATCCGCCGCCGGCGCGGACGACCAGCGGCAGCACGCCGGGCGCGACCTCGACGCCCTCTTCGGTGCAGAGTTGCTGCACGTACTCGAGCATCGCCCCCGGCGGCACGAGCCGGAACGGGTAGTGGTGGGTGCGCGAGCGGATGGTGCCGAGCACCTTGTCGGGCTCGGTCGTCGCGAAGATGAACTTGACGTGCTCTGGCGGCTCTTCGACGAGCTTCAGCAGGGCGTTGAAGCCCTGCGGCGTGACCATGTGCGCCTCGTCGAGGATGAAGATCTTGTAGCGGTCGCGCGCGGGGGCGAACACGGCGCGCTCCCGCAGGTCGCGCGCGTCGTCGACGCCGTTGTGACTCGCGGCGTCGATCTCGACCACGTCGAGCGACCCGCCGCCGCCGCGCGCGAGCTCGACGCAGCTCGGGCACGTGCCGCACGGCACATCGGTCGGGCCCTCGGCGCAGTTCAGGCAGCGGGCGAGGATGCGCGCCGACGTCGTCTTGCCGCAGCCGCGCGGGCCGCTGAACAGGTAGGCGTGATTGACGCGATCGGTGCGCAGCGCCGTCATGAGGGGATCGGTCACCTGCGACTGTCCGATCATCTCGGCGAACGTCTCTGGCCGATAACGGCGATACAGGGCGGTGACCACGGCTCAATCGTAGTTGCCGCGTCTGACACCCGTTCCTGATGACGTGGGCGTAGCATGCGGTGATCGGAAGGGGGCGTGATGACGGCGACGACGATGACACCGGCACAGCTCACGAGATTCGAGGCGAGGCTGCGCGCCGAGCGGGCCGACGCCGAGGAGCGCCTGGCCGAATTCGACGACGCGATGACCGCGGTGCGGATCGCGAGATCGGATGCCACGGCCGACGACGAGCACGACCCCGAGGGGCCGACGATGACCCAGGAGTGGTCGCAGCGCACCGCCGTGCTCGCCGACGTGCGCGCCGAACTCGCCGACGTCGACCGCGCCCTCGCGCGCATCGCCGACGGCACCTACGGCTTCTGCACGAACTGCGGCAAGCGCATCATGGTCGCGCGTCTCGACGCGCGCCCGACCGCCGAGCTCTGCATCGACTGCGCGCGTCACGTGCGCTGACCCGCGGCCGCACTCGCGGCGGCACCCGCGGCGAGGCCACCGAACGCCCGGATGAACAGCGGGCTCGAGCCGAGCACGAGGTAGAGGCACCCGGCCCCGATGAGCGTCGGCGTGAGGCCGACGTGCTCGACCGCGAATCCGCCGACGAGCGCGCCCAGCGGCATCGACGCCGCGACGCCCGCGGTCATCGCGCCGAACACCCGCGCGCGCATGCCGTCGGGCACCTCCTGGTACATGGCGGTGGCGATCATCGGGTTGAGCATGCCGGCCGCGAGGCCGGAGCAGAGCAGCACCACGAGCAGCACCGGCAGCGGCACGCCGGCCGCCATGGCGAGGTACGGCGGCGCTCCGGCGAGCATGAAGCACGCGGCGAACAGTCCGCGCCCTGAGCGGCGGTGGCCGATCCACCCGAACACGGCCGATCCGGTGAGCGCGCCCGCCGCGAAGCACGCGACCATGGCGCCGAGCAGGCCGGGTTCGCCCAGCACCTCGGTCGCGTAGACCGGCTTCAGCACGGTGATGCCTGCGGCGTCGATCGCATTCGTCAGCGTCACGAGCAGCACCACCGCGAGCAGCAGCGGCGATCGCACCAGGAAGCGGATGCCGGCGACGAAGCCGTCCTTCGCACCCGTGCCCGCGGTTCCGTCGGCGGACGCGTCGGCGTCGGCCTCGGCTGCCGCGTCCTCGACGGCGCGCGCTTCGGCCGACGCGGCCGCCGCCCGCGGGATGAACGCGAGCACGAGCACCGCGGAGACGAGGAATCCGGCCGCGTCGAACACGAGCGCGGGCATCGGTCCGACGAGCGCCACGGCCACACCGGCGATGCCGGCACCGATCATCGATGCGGTGCGCTGCACGGTCGACTGCACGCCCGCCGCGCGCGCGAGGGGCATGCGCGCGAGCGCCGCGAGGTCGGGCACGAGCACGGTCTTCGCGGTGTCCCCTGGCGGATCGAGCAGCCCGCCGAGGAACACGAGGGCGAGCAGCACGCCGAAGTGAAGCCCCGTCGTGGCCGCGAGGATCGGGATCGCGACGACCGTGAGCCCGCTCGCGACGTCGGCGACGATGCTCGAGAGGCGGTAGCCGAAGCGGTCGACGAGCACGCCGCCGAGCGCGCCGCCGATCACGAGCGGCACGGTCGCGAAGACGCCGGCGACGCCCGCGGCGAGCGGCGATCCGGTCTGCTGCAGCGCGATGATCGGGATCGCGATGAGCGCGATCGCGTTGCCCGCGAGCGAGAAGAACTGCGCCGCGAACAGCGCGAGGATCGGCAGGCGCCGGCGCGCGGCATCCGTCACCGGCTGGTCGGACGCCGTGTCCGCGTCGGCAGCGCTCGCGTCGGCAGCGCTCGCGTCGGCAGCGCTCGCGTCGGCCGAACCCGCGTCGAGCTCGTCGGCAGCCGCGACCGTGCCGGGCATGGCGGCCACCGCCAGAACACCGGGAGCGACCGGAGCGGCGGCATCGGCCTCTCGGACGCCCCGACCGTCGGCGCTCACGACTCGCTCCGAGGGAAGACGTGCGTGATCCAGCGCACCGCCCGGGTGCCGTCGCGGGGCTCGCGGCCGCGCGCCCACCACTTCGCGTGCACCGCCTGCAGGTCGTCGGTGAGTTCGCGCATCTCCTCGACCGTGAGCTGCGCGCCGCCGTCGCTCGAGTCGGACGCAGTGACCCACTCGGGCTCGAGCGAGAGTTCGGCGTCGAGGGCGTCGATCAGCTCGCGGTGGTACGAGTCGAGCACCGTGCGCCGCATCGCCTCGGCGGCCTCGCGTCGCTCGGGGTCTCCGAGGTAGTCCTCGGCGTGCAGCGTGGTCATCTCGTGCGCCGACTTCCACCAGCGCTCGCGGCCGTCGCGCTCGCGCTCGGGGGCCGGCACGACGAACCCGTGCTTCGCGAGCGTGCCCAGGTGGTAGCTGATCGAGCCGGATGCCGCGCCCGTCGCGTCGACGAGCATGCCGACCGAGTGCGGGCCTCCGCCTCGCAGCAGTCCGAGGATGCGCAGGCGCAGCGGGTGCGCGAGCGCGCGCATCGAGCCCGCGTCGCGCACGTCGATGGTGCGAGTGTCCACGGCGCTCGGCTGCCCTGCGGCGGGCGTCGTCGCCTGGGTCGCCGCGGCATCCGTCGTCGGGTTCTCGGAGGTGTCCATACCGGCGAGACTAGTTCAGCAAGACTTCTTGCACAAGTGTTCTTGCAGAATGGCGGATGCCGCGGCCAGGCCGCGCACAGCCTCGAACGACCGCGCCGCCGCCGGCGCCGCCCTGAGCCGACCCCGGATCAGCCCGGGCCCAGGCGGGCGTCAGCCCCGAACGACCTCGAGCGCCTGCCGCGCGATCTCGAGCTCCTCGTTCGTGGGCACCACGAGCACCGCCGTGCGCGAGGCGTCGGTCGAGATGCGCCGGGCGCCGCGCTCGCGCGACCGGTTGCGCTCGTCGTCGACCTCGACCCCGAACCAGTCGAGACCTGCGAGCGCCGCGGCGCGCACGGTCGCCGAGTTCTCGCCGACGCCGGCCGTGAACACGATCGCGTCGACCCGGCCGAGCTGCGCCGCATACGCCCCGATGTACGAGCGCAGGCGGTGCGTGTAGACGTCGAACGCGATGACGGATGCCTCGTCGCCGGCCTCGCGCGCGGCTTCGAGATCGCGCATGTCGGCGTGCCCGCTGAGACCGAGGATGCCGCTCTGCGAGTTGAGCAGCCGGTCGGTCGCGTCGGCGTCGAGCCCCGCGCGGCGCTGCAGGTGCAGCAGCACGGCGGGGTCGATGTCGCCCGAGCGGGTGCCCATGACGAGCCCCTCGAGCGGCGTCATGCCCATGCTCGTGTCGATGGAGCGCCCCTCGGCGACCGCGCACGCCGAGGCGCCGTTGCCGAGGTGCAGCACGATGAGCTGTAACTCCTCGACCGGTCGCCCGAGGAACTCGGCCGCGGCACGCGACACGAACCGGTGCGAGGTGCCGTGGAAGCCGTAGCGCCGCACCCGGTGCTTCTCGGCGAGCGCGCGGTCGATGGCGTACGTGTAGGCGGCCGGGGGCATCGTCTGGTGGAACGCGGTGTCGAACACGGCGACGTGCGGCACGCCGGGGAACGCGCGCTCGGCCGCGACGATGCCCGCGAGGTTCGCCGGGTTGTGCAGCGGCGCGAGCACCGAGAGCTCGTCGATGTTGATCTTCACGAGTTCGGTGATGACGGTCGGCTCGAAGAACCTGGCTCCGCCCTGCACGACGCGATGACCGACGGCGACCGGTGCGTGCTCCTCGAGCGAGGGGCCGTGCGAGGCGAAGGCCTCGAGCATCACCGCGAAGGCGGCGTCGTGGTCGGGCGCGTCGACCGCGGTATCCCAGACCGTCGGCTCGCCGTCGCCGGCCACCGAGGCCGTGTGCTTCACGTGCCCGTCGGTCGTGCCGATGCGTTCGACCAGCCCACTGGCGAGCGGATGCCCCGTCTCGACGTCGAGCAGCTGGTACTTCAGTGAGGAGGAGCCCGAGTTGACGACGAGGACGATGCTCATGACGCGTCGGCCGCCTGGATCGCCGTGATCGCCACGGTGTTCACGATGTCCTGCACGAGGGCCCCTCTCGAGAGGTCGTTGACGGGTTTGTTGAGTCCCTGCAGCACGGGGCCGATGGCCACGGCGCCGGCCGAGCGCTGCACGGCCTTGTACGTGTTGTTGCCGGTGTTGAGGTCGGGGAAGATGAACACGGTCGCCCGCCCCGCCACGTCGGACTCGGGGAGCTTCGTGCGTGCGACGGCCGCGTCGGCCGCGGCGTCGTACTGGATCGGCCCTTCGACGGCGAGCTCGGGTGCGCGTTCGCGCACGATCGCCGTGGCCCGCCGCACCTTGTCGACGTCGGCACCGGAGCCCGACTCGCCGGTCGAGTACGAGAGCATCGCGACGCGCGGCTCGATGCCGAACTGCTCGGCCGTGCGCGCCGAAGAGATCGCGATGTCGGCGAGCTGCTCGGCGGTCGGGTCGGGCACCACGGCGCAGTCGCCGTACACGAGCACGCGATCGGCGAGCGCCATGAGGAACACGCTCGAGACGACCTCGACGCCCGGCTTCGTCTTCACGATCTCGAAGGCCGGGCGGATCGTGTGGGCCGTCGTGTGCACGGCGCCGGAGACCATGCCATCGGCGAGCCCGAGCTCGACCATCATCGTGCCGAAGTACGACACGTCTTGAACCGTGTCGCGGGCCTGCTCGAGCGTGACGCCCTTGTGCGCGCGGCGCTTCTGGTACTCCTCGGCGAAGCGCGCGACGTGCACGAAGTCATGGTTCGAGAGCACGGTCGCCCGCGAGAGGTCGAGGCCGAGTCCGATCGCGCGCGAGCGCACCTCGATCTCCTCGCCGAGGATCGTGAGGTCGGCGACGTCGCGCGTGAGCAGGGTCGCGGCCGCGCGGAGCACCCGGTCGTCGTACCCCTCGGGCAGCACGATGTGCTTGCGGTCGCTGCGCGCGCGCTCGAGCAGGCCGTACTCGAACATGAGCGGCGTCACGACGTCGGGCGCGGCCACGTCGAGCAGGTCGAGCAGCGCCTGCCCGTCGACGTGCTTCTCGAAGAGCGAGAGCGCGGTGTCGCGCTTGCGCTGCGACTCGGCGGCGAGGCGGCCTCGCGTCTGCGTGATCGCGACCGCGGTGTCGTAGCTGCCGAGCGTCGTGCGGATGATCGGCAGGCCCGCGCGCAGGCCCTCGACAAGCCGCTCGACCTGCTCGGAGAGCGGGAACCCGCCCACGAGCACGATGCCCGCGATCGACGGGAAGTTCGCCGACGAGTGCGCCGTCAGCACGCCGAGCAGCACCTCGCTGCGATCGGCCGGGATGATCACGATCGAGCCCTCGATGAGCCGCGTCAGCACGTTCTCCATCGACATGGCCGCGATCACGACGCCGAGCGCCTCGCGGTCGAGCAGGTCGGGGTCGCCGGTCGCGAGCTCGCCCTCGACCGCGTGCATGATCGAGCGAACCGACGGCGCCACGAGCACCTGGTCTTCGGGGATCGCCCACACGGCGACGGATGCCGCGCCGAGCGCATCGCGCCCCGCGGCCTCGTGCGCGGGCACGCGCTTCATGACGGGCTGCAGGGCCGCGACGATCTCGTCGAGGTGCTCGGCGTCGGCGCGATTGACGACGACGCCGAGGAGCGTGGAGTGCTCGCGAGCGAGCTCCTCGACCGCGAGGTCGGCGAGCTGGGCGAGGTCGTCGGGCGTGCGAGCCTCGGCCTGCCCGAGGTGCTCGGCGCGCTGACGGATGCCGCCGCCGACGCGACCGCCGAGCACGAGCAGCACGGGGGCGGCGAGGTTCGCCGCGATGCGGGCGTTGTAGGCGAGCTCGGTGGGGCTGCCGACATCCGTGAAGTCGGAACCGAGGATCACGACCGCGTCGCAGCGGTGCTCGATGGCCTTGTAGCGGCGCACGATCTCGGCGAGCGCACCCTCGGGGTCGGCGTGCACGGCGTCGTAGTCGACGCCGATGGCCTCCTCGTAGGCGAGCGGCACGACCGCGTCGTGGGCGAGCAGCAGGTCGAGCACGTAGTCGCGCTCGTCGGTGGACCTCGCGATCGGCCTGAACACGCCGACGCGGGTCGCGCGCCTGGTCAGGGTGTCGAGCACCCCGAGGGCGACCGTCGACTTTCCGGTGTTGCCTTCGGCCGAGCAGATGTAGATCCCGTGCGCCACCCTGCAAGCCTATTGGGCGGGGCCCAGAAGCGGACTGGGAGTCTCCCGCGAGCGCGCCGGACGACGACGGATGCCGCGAGCATGAGAGCGCGCACATCGAACCGAGCAACCTTCGCTTATGCTGGGTCGGCCCCACGGCCGGTCGCCTCCCCAGCGACCCGAACCCAGCACAGGAACCACCAGTGAACCCCATCGCCCTCATCGGAGCGGGCCCCTCCGGCCTCGCCGGTGCTCGCGCGCTCAGCCGCGCCGGCATCCCCTTCCACGGATTCGAGGCCGGCGCCGACGTCGGCGGCCTCTGGAACATCGACAACCCGCGCTCGACCATGTACGAGTCGGCCCACCTCATCTCGAGCCGCACGACGACCGAGTTCGCCGAGTTCCCGATGCGCTCCACGGCCGACTACCCGAGCCACCGCGAGCTGCTCCGGTACTTCGGGGAGTACGCCGACGAGTTCGGCCTCCGCGAGCACTACAGCTTCGCGACGCGCGTGACCTCGGTCGAGCCGCTGCCGGTCGCCGATGGCGAGACGCCGGGCGCGAGCGGATGGCGCGTGATCGCGATCGGCCCCGACGGCGAGACCTCGGGCGACTACTCCGCCGTCGTGCTCGCCAACGGCACGCTCGCCGAGCCCAATGCGCCCTCGTTCCGGGGCGAGTTCTCGGGCGAGATCTTGCACACGAGCGCCTACAAGTCGCCGAAGGTGTTCGACGGCAGGCGCGTGCTCATCATCGGCGCCGGCAACTCGGGCTGCGACATCGCGGTCGACGCGGTGCACCACGCGGCATCCGTCGACCTGTCCGTGCGACGCGGGTACTACTTCGTGCCCCGCTACCTCTTCGGCAGGCCGTCGGACACGCTCAACCAGGGCCGACCGCTGCCCGCGCCGATCAAGCAGTTCATCGACAAGCGCGTGCTGCAGGCGTTCACGGGCGACCCGGTGCGGTTCGGGTTCCCGAAGCCCGACTACAGGATCTACGAATCGCACCCGATCGTGAACACGCTGATCCTCAACCACCTCGGCCAGGGCGACCTGCGCATCGTGCCCGACCTCGACCGCTTCGACGGCAGCACGGTGCACTTCTCCGACGGCACCTCGGGCGAGTACGACCTCGTCATGCTCGCGACCGGGTACCACCTCGACTACCCGTTCGTCGATCGCGAGCACCTGAACTGGACGGCGGCCTCGCCGAAGCTCTACCTCAACATGTTCCCGCCGTCGTTCAACGGCCTCTTCGTGCTCGGCATGATCGAGGCGTCGGGCATCGGCTGGCAGGGTCGCGCCGAGCAGGCCGAGCTCATCGCCGCCTACCTCGCGGCCCAGCGCGACGCCCCGGAAGCGGCAGCGGCGTTCCGATCCAGGGCGGATGCCGCGTGGCCCGACCTCAGCGGCGGGTACCGGTACCTCGGGCTCGAACGCATGTCGTACTACGTCAACAAGGACGCCTACCGGCGCACCGTGAAGAAACTGCTCGGCACGCTGCCCGCGGCATCCGCCTCGAAGCAGACGGTCAGCGCATGAACATCGACGACGTCGTCCTGAACTTCACGCCCGGCTCGATGATCGCCCTGAACATCGTGCTCGGGTTCATCATGTTCGGCATCGCGCTCGACACCGCGCCGTCGGACTTCACGGCCGTGCTCAAGGCCCCGAAGGCGATGATCATCGCGATGCTCGCGCAGATCATCCTGCTGCCGGCCGTGACCTTCGGGCTCACGCTGCTGCTGAACGTGCAGGCCTCGATCGCGCTCGGCATGATCCTCGTGGCGTGCTGCCCGCCTGGCAACATCTCGCAGGTGCTCACGTACCGTGCGCGCGGCAACGTGGCGCTCTCGGTGTCGATGACGGCCGTCGCGAACGTGCTGTACATCTTCATCCTGCCGATCAGCGTCGTGTTCTGGGGCAGCCTGCACCCGACCGCGTCGGAGCTCGTGCGCACCGTGAGCCTGAACGGCTGGCAGATGCTGCTCGAGATCTTCCTCATCATCGGCCTGCCGTTCTTCGCGGGTCTCTTCATCCGCGCCAAGTGGCCGCGGTTCGCCGGCCGCGTGCAGCCCTACGCCCGCTGGATCAGCCTCGCCGCGCTCGTCGGCTTCATCGCGATCGCCCTCATCGGCAACTGGGCGATCTTCATGGCGTACATCGGCGTCGTGCTCGTCGCCGTGTTCCTGCACGATGCGATCGCGCTCGGCCTCGGTTACGCGAGCGCGCGCATCGGCGGCCTGCCGAGCCGCGAGCGCAAGGCCATCACGTTCGAGGTCGGGATCCGCAACGCGGGCCTCGGCCTGGGCCTCGTGTTCACCTTCTTCGGCGGCCTCGGCGGCATGGCGATCGTCGCCGGCTGGTGGGGCATCTGGGACATCGTCGCGGGGCTCCTGCTCGCGACGGCCTGGGCTCGCGTCACCAGGAGAGCGGATGCCGCGTACGCGGCGTCGCACGCCTCCACGGCATCGAGCGGGCCCGGCGCCGACGGCGACCCGGTCGGCGACGCGCCGGTCTCCCCTGGCTCCCCCGGCGACGGCGGCCGCACTGCGCGCCCGGAGGCCTCCGCATGAGGCGCGTCCTCGTGACCGGCGGCAGCGGATTCCTCGGATCCAACGCCGTGCGCGCGCTCGCCGCCCACCCCGGCGTGGAGCTCGTCGTGTCGGGCGACGTACGGCCGCCCGCGGCATCCGCCCCCGACCGCGTTGTCGTCGAGAGCTGCGACGTGACGGATGCCACGACCGTCTCGGCCGTCGTCGAACGCCACGCGATCGACACGATCGTGCACCTCGCCGCCATCGTGAACCCCGGCGGACTCAGCGAAGAGGTCGAGCGCCGCGTCGACGTCGACGGCACCCGCAACGTGCTCGAGGCAGCCGTCGCGCACGGCGTGACGCGCATCGTCGTGTCGTCGTCGGGCGCGGCCTACGGCTACCACGCCGACAGCCCCGAGTGGCTGACCGAGTCCGACCCGATCCGCGGCAACGAGGAGTTCAGCTACTCGCGGCACAAGCGCCTCGTCGAGGAGATGCTCGCCTCCTATCGCGAGTCGCACCCCGAGCTCGGACAGGTCGTGCTGCGCATCGGCACGATCCTCGGCCCGTCGGTGTCGAACCAGATCACGGCGCTCTGGGAGGGACGGCGCATCCTCAAGATCCGCGGCTCCGAGAGCCCGTTCGTGTTCATCTGGGTCGACGACGTCGTGGGCGCCATCGTGCAGGGCGCGACGGGTTCGGCGACCGGGGCGTTCAACGTCGCCGGCGACGGCAAGGTCACCGTGAGCGAGATCGCCGAGGCGTTCGGCACGCCCACGCTCGAGCTCTCGCCCGGCCTGCTCGCCGGTGCGCTGCGCGTCGGCCACGCCCTGCGGTTGACGGTGCACGACGCGAACCGCGTCGGGTTCCTGCAGTACCGCCCCGTGCTCGACAACGCGCGCCTCAAGCGCGTGCTCGGCTACACGCCCGCCAAGACGAGCCGGCAGGCGTTCGACGCCTACCTCGCGGCGCGACATCCGGAGCTCGCCGCTCGCGCCTAACCCGCCGCACCGCGTTCCCGACCTGCCGAACTCCGGATGTCGCGGGCGACACGCCGAACACCCGGCACCCCCGCGCGGCGCGTCGCCCGTCGGCATCCGGAGTTCGGCCGCTCGACGTCGTTCGAGCCGCGCGTTCTTTTCGACCGCGCGGCTCGGGTAGACTGTCCGAGGCTCCTCACGTGGCGCCATCCAGGCCAACTCCCCCAGGGCGGAAACGCAGCAAGGGTAACCGGGCTCTGGCGGGTGCGTGAGGGGTCACTGGAGAATTCGCCTAGTGGCCTATGGCGCACGCTTGGAAAGCGTGTTGGGTGCAAGCCCTCGGGGGTTCGAATCCCCCATTCTCCGCAGATGACGAAAGCGCTCGCCCGAAGGGTGGGCGCTTTCGTCATCTCTGGACACTGCGATTCGAGGAGGAGGGAGGGCGGAGCCCGACCGACGGGGTCCCCCATTCTCCGCAGATGACGAAAGCGCTCGCCCGAAGGGTGGGCGCTTTCGTCATCTCTGGACACTGCGGATTCGGGGAGGAGCGAGGCCCAGCAGCGACGCAGTCGGGTCCTGCGCCGTGCATGCTCATCGGTGCTGCGGAGTCAACCCCCTGATCCGGCGAGCGCACTCGACGGATGCTGGAGGCAGACACTCCAACAACCGAATCGAGACAGTGCCATGAAGGACGACCCGCACGCTGCGCAACGGGACGAGCAGGACCTCCAGGACGAAGCCGTCGCGGCTGCCGAACAGCACCAGCACGCAGAGGAAGAGGCCGACGCGGATGAGCAGGTCGTCGTCCGCGACGCCGGCCCCGGCGAGACCGACGAACGGCCGGCGCAGTGAGCGCCGTCCTCGAGGGCCCGCACTACCAGCGGATGCAGCACCTCAGCGGATTGCCGCCGATCGGTCTTTGGTGGCCGATGCTGGAACCCGTGCTCCGGCAGGAGATCCTCGACGATCCGCACGCACGCCTCCGGATCGTCGTGGTTCGGCGGATCTTCGAGCTCTGCGATCTCGACCCCATCCGACCGCCGCGGGCCGGCGTTCACCTCACCGAGAACGAGCAGGCCTACATCGCGGGATGGTCGCACTCGATCGGCCGCGGCCACTGACGGTTATCTCGTCGACGAACGACAGGAGATCTCGAGCGGGTCCATCGCCAGAGTGACGCGCCGCGGCATCCGTGTCCTCATTAATGCCGAATAGCGCACGCACCCCGCTCTCGCGCATGATTTCAGAGATGTCAGCGGCGAAGGTGGATGCACGGAGTGGGGACGCAGGGGGCTCCTCCATCGTGGCCGGGGCAGTAAGGGGCGACGGCCTCAGGGTGCATACCCTGAGGCCGCGTCGCACCCTCGGCCGGAACATCGGCTTCTCGATCGCCGCACTCGTGCTGCCGATCCTCGCGACGCAGCTGTGGGTGCTCGACCCCACCGGCGCCTGGGCCGTCGTGGCCTGGGCTGGAGCGGTCATCGCCGCTCTGCTCGTGTTCGCGTGGATCGCGTACCAGCGCACGCAGGCGACCGTCAGCCGCTACGGCATCGTCGAGCGCGGGTTCTTCGGCGGCACGTACACGATCCGCGCGAGCGACATCGCGACGGTGCTGCGCGTGCAGCTCTATCGCGGCTCGAGCCTCGACACGACGCAGGAGCTCTTCGTCGTCAACCGGGCCGGGCGCGGCGTGTTCCGCATGCGCGGTCGCTTCTGGAACACCTCGACCATGGACCGGGTCGCGAAGATCCTCGACGTCGAGGAGACCGTGCGCACGGAGCCCGTCACGCTCGCCGAGCTGCGCGAGACCGACCCGAACCTGCTCTACTGGTTCGAGCGCCGGTCGCTGACGCGCTGACGGCTGCGTCTTCGGCTTCGTCTTTCGGCGAGCGCTGGTCTCGAGACGCTTCGCTCCTCGACCGGCGCAGGGTTCAGCGGGCGGTCGGGATGCCGAGCAGCGGCGAGTTCGGCGTGCTCGAGGGCAGCTCGACGAAGCCGAGGCGGTCGTAGAACGCGCGGGCGCCGACGTTGCCGGGGTCCATGCTGAGGTGCAGGCCGGGCACCCCGCGCTCGGCGAGCGCATCGCGCAGGGTGTCGATGAGTCGGCGGCCGAAGCCCTGGCCCTGCAGTTCGGGCAGCAGGTCGATGTGCAGGTGCGCGGGGTACGCGTCGAGGCCGGCGATGAGCATGCGCTCGGGCTTGCGGCCCGCGTCGAGCAGCTCCTGCTCGGTGAACTTCGGCGAGCTCCCGGTGTCGGGTCCGGGGTGCGGATGCCGCGACACGAAGCCCGGCGTCCACTCGCGCTTCCACCAGTCGACGAAGGCCGCGGTGTCGGCCACGCCGAGGATGTAGCCGACGGCCCGGCCCGCTCCGTCGTCGACGACGAACGCCAGGTCGGGCGCGTACGTCACGTAGGGCAGCGCGAAGACCTCGGGCATGAGCAGGTCGTCGGAGTACACGCCCGTCGCGTCGCCGCCACCCGCGGCCGTGAGCGTGCAGATGCGCGCGACGTCGGCACGATCCGACGCCCGGTACGAGCGGATGAACGGATGCCGCGGCGCGACGACGGCGGCTTCGGCTGAGGTCTGTTCGGGCACGAACGGCGAGCCTACGGCATCCGGATGAACCTCGCTCATCGTCGGCGCCGCGTACCGAAGATGCCCTGCACGACGCTCGTGAGCACGTCGCGCGTGGCCTTCGAGCCGAGCACCTGCTCGAGCACCGAGGCGTCCTTGGCCCGCGAGGACCCGGTGCTACGCGACGAGCCCGACCCCGTGCGCGACGTGCCGGAGGTGCGCTTCATCATGCGGTCGTACTCGGCCTGCGCCGCCTTCTCCTCCTTGGCGCGCTGCTTGTCGACGGCGGCCTGCTGCTTGGCGAACTCCGCGTCGGCCTTCGCCTTCGCAGCGGCGTCCTCGGCGGCCTGCGCAACGGCCGCGGCGGCGTTCATCTTGGCCGTCAGGATCTCGCGCGCCGATTCGCGGTCGACGGCGGTGCCGTACTTCGCCTGCAACGGCGAGGCCGCGACGGCGGCGTCGATCGCGGCATCCGGAGTCGGCGACATGAGGGCCTGCGGGGCACGCAGGCGGGTCCACGCGACGGGCGACGGCGCCCCCTTCTCGTTCATGACCGTGACGATCGCCTCACCCGTGCCGAGGGTGGTGAGCACCTCCTCGAGCGCGTAGCCCGACTTGGGGTACGTCGAGACCGTCGCCCGCAGCGCCTTGGCGTCGTCGGGCGTGAACGCACGCAGCTGGTGCTGCACCCGCGAGCCGAGCTGGGCGAGCACGTCGGCCGGCACGTCCTTCGGGGTCTGCGTGACGAAGAAGATGCCGACGCCCTTCGAGCGGATGAGGCGCACGGTCTGCACGACCTGCTGCAGGAAGTCCTTCGAGGCGTCGGCGAAGAGCAGGTGCGCCTCGTCGAAGAAGAAGACGAGCTTGGGCTTGTCGAGGTCGCCGACCTCGGGCAGGTCGTTGAAGAGGTCGGCGAGCAACCACATCAGGAACGTCGAGTACAGCGCGGGCTTGTCGGCGACGCCCGGCACCTCGAGCAGGCTCACGATGCCGCGGCCGTCGGATGCGACGCGCAGGAACTCCGCCGTGTCGATCTCGGGTTCGCCGAAGAACGCGTCGGCGCCCGCCTCCGAGAACGCGACGAGCTCGCGCAGGATGACTCCGACGGTCGCCTTCGAGAGCCCGCCGAGGCCGTCGAGCTCGCCTTTGCCCTCGGCGCTCGTGAGGTACTGCAGCACCGCACGAAGGTCTTCGAGGTCGAGGAGCGCGAGCCCCTGGTTCTCGGCGTAGTGGAACACGAGCCCGAGGCTCGACTCCTGCGTGTCGTTGAGGCCGAGCACCTTGCTGAGCAACAGGGGTCCGAAGCCGGCGACGGTCGCCCGGATCGGCACGCCCTTGCCGATGCCGCCGAGCGAGAAGAACTCCACGGGGAAGGATGCCGCCTCCCACGCCTGACCGATGCCGGCCGTGCGCTTCAACAGCTTCTCGTTGCCTTCGCCCGGCGTGGCGATGCCCGAGAGGTCGCCCTTGATGTCGGCCGCGAACACGGCGACCCCGTTGGCGGCGAGCTGCTCGGCGAGCACCTGCAGCGTGCGCGTCTTGCCCGTGCCGGTCGCGCCCGCGACGAGCCCGTGCCGGTTGGTCATCGCGAGCGGAATGCGCACCTGCACGTCGGGCAGCGCCTCGCCGTTCACGAGCGCGCCCATTTCGAGCGCGGCGCCCTCGAAGGTGTATCCCGAACGGATGCCGGCGACGCCGTCGGCGTCGAGCGGTGCTTCGGGCGCGGGCGTCGCGTTCGCCGCGGCATCCGTCGCTCCTTGCTGCGCCTCGGCCGCGGCCTGCGCGAGCGCCGCCGCCTCTTCGGCCCTGCGGATCGCCTCCGCGGCCTGCGCCTGCAGCGCCTCCGCTGCCGCTGCCGCGGCTGCCGCCGCCTCCTGTGCCTGCTTGACTGCGTCGTCCCCCATGCGGCAATGCTAGCGACGCGACTCGACCGGGCGACCGGACGCGGGCGCGGCGCGCCGGGCGGTCGGGGACGCGCGGTCGACTACTTGAGCCGGATGGACTTCGGCAGCTGCGCGGGCTTGGTGATGCCGAGGCGCTTCATGCGGACGGCGGAGTTCAGGTACAGGAAGGCGAGCACGACGTACGTCAGGACCACGCTGATCCAGTCACCGATTCCGGCCGAGATGCCCTCGACGCCCGCGAGCACGAGAACGAGGCCGAGCAGCGAGAGTGCCGCGAGACCGGCGAAGAGGGTCCCGAGCCGACGACTCAGCGTCGGCCAGGCGGTCATGCGCCACCACGCCCGCGGCGCGGCGACGGGCTCGTCCCGCCCACGGAAGATGCGCACTGCGAGAGCGAACGCGACGACCCCGCCGAGCAGGTTGACGTACTGGGCGACGACCACCGGCACGCCGATCGAGGCGAGCGTGTTGACGATCACGTACCCGACGATCCACGCGACGGCGATGTAGAGCACCTTGAACTCCCAGCGCACGATCCGGAAGTCGAGGATTCGCCGCATGGTTCGCTCCGTCTTCGGTCGTTCGGTGGGTCGCCCAAACGTACTGCACCGGATGCCAGGCGCCGGGGCACCGCGACGCGCGCCGCGCGGCGCAACCGCCCGCAGGTCACGACGGGAACGGCAGCGCGCGCCCCGTCTCGATCCACGACTTGAAGCTCGAGAGCACGAGAGGCCAGGTCTCGGCGGTCTCCGCCTCGGCGGGATGCGCGTCGCTCCACCGGTCGTTCGTGAACGTGAGCTTGGTGAGGTCGTCGCCCGCCGCCTCGAGGCGCCAGGTCATGCGACTCGTGAGCTCGGCGTGGTTCTCGCGGTAGGTCGGCCCGGGGTGCTCGGTGAGCTGCAGCAGCGCGCCGGGCTCGGCCGCCAGCACCTCCCCGTAGACGTGCACGGTCTCGTCGCCGTCCTGCCCGGGGCCGACGTACTCGTAGCGGCTGCCGGGCGTCAGCTCGCCACGCAGCGCCGAGCCCCACATGACCGCGCGGCTGCCCTCCTCGCCTGTGATCGCATCCCACACGCGCTGCGGATCGGCGGCGATGTACAGGGTCGTCTCGAAGTCGCTCATCTGTCCTCCTCGGTTCGTCACGACGCCTCGTCGCGACATCCGTCACGCTACGGATGCCGCGGGCGGGCGTCTTGAACAAACGCGACCGGTACGCGGGGCGGTCACCTGCCGTCCATCTCGCGCGTTGCTGCGGACTCGGACTCCCGGATCGGGAATGCCGATTCCGCCTCATCGTTGAGGCGGAACTGGCACTCGCCGATTCGAGAACGGTCTGCTGGGAACCGAGCGGGCGAGGTCGGCGGCCCTGGCCATACTGATGGAATGAGGGATGGCGGGGTGCACGACGGCGCGATGCAGGAGGGCGCGATGCACGCCGAAACGGCGGGCGACGAGTACTGGCGCTCGCGTGCGGGCGCGGCGGTCAAGGGCGTGCTCGCGGGGCCGGCCGGCGAGCCGGGCATCGCGCCGCTCGCCGAGGCGGCGGCCGAGCAGGCCGCCTCGCCGGCCGCACCGGTCCGGCTCGCGCGCCACGCGGTGAGCGCCGACCTCGCCCAGCTCGTGCGGCACGTATGGATCCCCCGCTGGCGCCTGCCACCCGGCGTCGTCATCGAGCAGGGCGTGCTCGAGTACCCGTCGGCGAACCTCGTGATCGACGCAACGTCGGCGGCGCTCCACGGGCCGGCGCTCGGGCG